>NZ_CP077311.1:0-300000 GCF_019048265.1 Aeromonas sp. FDAARGOS 1405
TACCTCCCGCCCATCACAGGCGGTGATCTCGCCGCTGAACTCGGCAGGCACGTAACCGGAGTGAAACTGAAAGGCCAGCTGGCAATCGGGGTAAAGCACCGCCAGACCGATCCCATCCTGAGTCACCGCATCATCCCAGCAAAGCTGCCAGTCACCGCTGACGCTGCTATCAGCCGCCGAGCCCCCGACCACCGGCACCGAGGCTCCGAGTTCGGCCTCGATACCGGCCAACAGTCCTTCCTCCTTGCCGGGACTGGCGTGAAACAGGATCAGCTGGGGCAGCTCGCCCGGTCGACCACAGTCGCTCATGGCTCGGCGCAGCAACTGCCGCACATCCACCCCGTCACCGCTGGCACCGGCTACCCCGAATGCCCCTTTCTCATCGTACAGGGCAGCAACGGCCAGCCCATATCCATCTCGGGCATGGTGTCCCATCTCGGTCATGACGCCACCGCAAGAGCTGCACCCAAGCAGGCGGGTCGTCGGGAACTGGCCTTTGAGCGCGTCGCGCAGTATCGCCCCGTCATGGGCTTGGGTAAAATAGAGTAACAGCAGGGAGGGGGCCTGATCGGCATGGTGGCGCAGCTGCGCGCAGATATCTTGGGCCGCCAGCGATGAATTCTGGGCGAGGGAGTGAACGGTCAGAAATTTCAACACCATCTCCTTGTTTTATCGAATGGCGGCCTCAAGCAAAAATCATACCTTTATCAAACAATTATCTCGCTTCGCTTGCTAACATAGCGGTCAACTGAGACCAATAACAGGACGCCCATATGTGGCAAAAAAACATCAATGACTTCGATCGGGTCGTTGCCATCGGTGGTGGCCACGGCATGGGGCGAGTGCTTTCGTCCCTCTCGTTTCTCGGTCAACGGCTCACCGGCATCGTCGCCACCACAGATGATGGTGGCTCGACCGGACGCCTGCGCAAGAGTCAGGAGTGCATCGCCTGGGGCGATCTGCGCAACTGCCTGAACCAGCTGGTGACCGATCCCAGCATCGGCAGCCTGTTGTTCGAGTACCGCTTCGCCGGCAAAGGCGAGCTGGCGGGCCACAACCTTGGCAACCTGATGCTGCTGGCGCTCGATAATCTCTGTGTCCGTCCTCTTGATGCTATCAAGCTGATCAGTGACATGCTCAAAATCGAGTCACAATTGCTACCCATGTCTGAATTTCCCACCGATCTCTGCGCCCATATGGAGTGTGGCACCCAGATCCTGGGAGAGGTATCCATCGATCAACTGGCAACACCGCCTCTCTCCCTCGGCCTGATGCCGGAGGTGCAAGCGACCCGCGAAGCGGTGCTGGCACTGCAGCAGGCGGACATGATCATTCTTGGGCCGGGCAGTTTTCTCACTTCCATCATGCCACCACTGCTGCTGGCCGAGATCGCCCAGGCCATCAACGAGAGCAGCGCCATGCTGGTCTTCGTCTGTAATTTGGTGGCGGAAAACGGCCCTGCCAGCCAACTTGATCTGATGAGTCAGTGTCGCTGGCTGGAGTCTCGGGTCGGCCAGGGTCGGCTGGATGCCATCTTGGCACCACAGGGCTCGAGTGATGCGGGGGACTGGCAAGGGCGAGTGATCGAAGCCGAGCTGGGCGAGCTTGAGCTGCCCCATCGGCACGATCGGTTGAAGCTGAAACTGGCGCTGGACCGAATCATCCAGCAACTGCTCAACCAGCGTTAGGCAACGGTCACGGCGCCCCGGCACCCCTGCATGGCGCCGTTACTGATAATCAGCAAGAAACGCGAGCACCTGGGGCAAGGAGGCCTCCAGCAGTTGCAACTGGCGCTCTGCCTCGGCCACATCGGCCTGTTTGCTGGCCATCTCCAGCGCCATCACCTGCTGATAACTCGGTATGGCGCCATAGCTGCCACAGGATGATTTCATGCTGTGCGCCACCCGAGCCAAAGCCTCCCACTCCCCCTGCTCATAGAGGGGTCTGAGCTGACTCAGCTGCTCGCCCACCTCTTCAATAAAGACTGCGATGACCACGGGCAGCATATCCTGACCGATATCCTCTGCCAGCTGCTGCAACACCTTGCGATCCACCCACTCCATGCGAGGCTCCTCCAGAACGGTATTCAAACAGACCATACTATAGATAGTTTTCGATGTCGTGGCTCACGACCAAGCAGTGAGGGAGCACCCGATTGGATGGCTCAGGGAATAAAGTGGCAAAAAATGTGATCAGTATCGAAATAGCGATGCTGAAACGCCCCTCAAGACAACAACTTGATTGCCAAAAATTAACAATCGATCAACACTCAATGCCGTCAGAGTGATGATGCTCAGCAACACCTCTCATCCCTTTTGCCTTTTATGGCTGCTGCGAAGAACCAGGGTAGGTATCTACCCTGGTATTTTTTTATCTTGCCCAAGCGCAACCCGATTGGTCGCCACCCGCTCCCCCATGCGAAACAGATTGAATTCGCCGGGCGCCATTTTGACCCAATTCTCATTGCCGGTCAGCGGACGGGTGGTGATCAGGGTCACCACATCGTTGGGGGTGGTCTCGCTTTGAAAGTCGATCACCACCTCCTCATCCAGCAGGCTCGCCTCGCCAAATGGCGCACAACGGGTCAGCCAGTGCAGGTTGTTGGTGCAGTAGCTCATCACATACTCCCCGTCCGAGAGCAGCATGTTGAATACCCCGAACGCTCTGAGCTCGTCACACAAGGTGGCGAGATAGCGAAACATGGCGGGAAAGTTGGCCGGACGCTTGGGATATTTTTGCTCCAGCCGGTCGAGCAGCCAGCAGAAGGCGTGCTCGCTGTCGGTATCCCCTACCGGACGGTGGCGACCGGTTGGCAGCTTCTTGTAACCGGTCAGCTGACCGTTGTGAGCGAAGGTCCAGTAACGGCCCCACAGCTCACGGGTAAAGGGGTGGGTATTTTCCAGCGACACGCAGCCACGGTTGGCCTGCCGAATGTGGCTGACCACGGCGCAGCTCTTGATGGGCAGCGCCTGTACCAGTCTGGCGATGGGAGATTGGGCACTGGGCTCGGGATCCTTGAAGGTGCGAAAGCCCTTCCCCTCGTAGAAGGTGATCCCCCAGCCATCCTTGTGGGGCCCTGTCTTGCCGCCGCGCAGCATCAAACCGGTAAAGCTGAAGCAGATATCGGTCGGCACATTGGCACTCATGCCGAGCAGTTCGCACATATCCGGCAGACTCCTTTCATGATTTGGCTTGTGTCATGTTCGACCAGCACACTGGTTCGACAGACAGCAGGGGAAGGCGCAATTCCTTCCCCTGTGGCAGCAACCGGTCGATGACAAAACATCAACCTGTGATGCCCTTGTCCGGTAGCGTGGCCTGATTACTTGGCCATCTCTTTTTCGACCAGCTGGATCAGGATGTGGATCACCTTGATGTGCACTTCCTGAATACGGTCGGCATAGCCAAAGTGCGGAACCCGGATCTCGACATCCGCCAGGCCTGCCATCTTGCCGCCATCCTTGCCGGTCAGAGCGATCACTTTCATCCCTTTGGCGCGGGCAGCCTCGATGGCTTTCAGGATATTGCCGGAGTTGCCGCTGGTGGAGATACCAAGCAGCACGTCGCCACGGCGGCCGACCGCTTCTACGTAACGGGAGAAGACATAGTCATAGCCAAAGTCGTTGGAGACGCAGGAGAGGTGGCTCGGATCGGAGATGGCGATACCGGCGTAACCCGGGCGGTTCTCGCGATAGCGACCGGTCAGCTCTTCGGCAAAGTGCATGGCGTCACAGTGGGAACCACCGTTGCCACAAGAGAGCACCTTGCCCTCTTCCTTGAAAGAGTCAGCCAGCAGTTTGGCGGCCGCTTCGATGTTTTTCAGGTTCTGCTCATCAGCCAGGAAGGCCTGCAGCACGCTGGCAGCTTCGGTCAGTTCATTGCGGATCAATTCTTGGTACATGATGTCTCTTCCACTGTTTTTAGTGTGCGTGTAGATCGCGGCTATTCTCGCACAAGCGAATCGCACAGTCGCCCCCCTGCGAGCCACAGCGCTGGCGGCGCGTGAGCGTTATGGGGATCACAGAGAGAAGGTAATGAAGATGTAAACAGCTTGATAACTTTGTGCGTATGAATTACAACAGGGGCCATATCCAACAGGTCAGACCTCTGGATGAGTTACACCAAGTTGGCACATTTATACACGCAAGGAGCAAGCAATGACGACGACCCTCACTCTGCTCGGGGTGATCCTGGTTATCGGAGCCCTGGCCTATCGCCGGGCATCCCTGTTCATCTCCACCCTGGTCACCGGCGCCGCCCTGGCGCTTGGCGCCATCTATGGTCATGTGCCCTTGCTGGTATGGGCGCTGTTCGCGGTGATCGCCATCCCGCTCAATCTGGTGGAGTTTCGGCGCAATCAAATAACCAAGCCGCTGTTCAAGATCTACAAATCGATCATGCCGGAGATGTCCCGCACCGAGAAAGAAGCGATCGAAGCGGGCACCACCTGGTGGGAAGCCGATCTGTTCGCGGGCAACCCGGACTGGAAAAAACTGCACGCCATTCCGGTCAGCACCCTATCTGCCGAAGAACAGGCCTTTATGGATGGTCCGGTCGAGGAAGTGTGCCGCATGGTGAGCGACTGGGAAGTGACCCACGAGCGCGCGGATCTCTCCCCCGAGGTGTGGCAATACCTGAAGGACAACAAGTTCTTCGCCATGATCATCAAGAAGAAATATGGCGGTCTGGAGTTCTCGGCCTACGCCCAGTCCTGCGTCCTGCAAAAACTGTGCGGAGCCAGCGCCGTGCTCGCCTCCACCGTCGGCGTGCCCAACTCGCTGGGCCCGGGCGAACTGCTGCAGCACTATGGCACCGACGAGCAGAAAGATTACTACCTGCCCCGCCTGGCGGTAGGTAAAGAGATCCCCTGCTTCGCCCTGACCAGCCCGGAAGCGGGCTCTGACGCCGGCTCCATCCCCGACTTCGGTATCGTCTGCAAGGGTGAGTGGGAAGGAAAAGAGGTGCTCGGTATGCGCCTCACCTGGAACAAGCGCTACATCACGCTCGCCCCTATCGCCACCGTCTTGGGTCTCGCCTTCAAACTGCGTGATCCGGAACACCTGTTGGGGGATGAGGAAGAGCTTGGCATCACCTGCGCCCTCATTCCCACTCACATCAAGGGGGTCGGCATCGGCCGTCGCCACTTCCCGCTCAACGTGCCGTTCCAGAACGGCCCGACCCAGGGCAAGGATGTGTTCGTCCCGCTCGATTTCATCATCGGTGGCCCGGCCATGGCTGGTCAGGGCTGGCGCATGCTGGTCGAGTGTCTGTCGGTTGGCCGCGGCATCACATTGCCCTCCAACAGCACAGGTGGCGTCAAGATGCTGGCCCTGGCGAGCGGCGCCTATAGCCGCATCCGTCGCCAGTTCAAGCTGCCCATCGGCAAGATGGAAGGGATTGAAGAGCCGCTGGCCCGCATCGGTGGCAACGCCTACATCATGGGCGCCGCAGCCAACCTGACCGTGACCGGCATCGACCTTGGCGAGAAGCCCTCGGTCATCTCCGCCATCGTCAAATACCACCTCACCGACCGTGCCCAGAAGTGCATCATCGATGCCATGGACATCCACGGCGGCAAAGCCATCTGCATGGGCCCCAACAACTATCTGGCCCGTGGCTATCAGGGTGCGCCCATCGCCGTTACGGTAGAAGGGGCCAACATCCTGACACGCAGCATGATCATCTATGGTCAGGGCGCTATCCGCTGCCACCCGTATGTACTGCCGGAGATGCTGGCTGCCAGCCACCCGGATAAAGAGCAGGCGCTGAAAGATTTCGACAAGGCAGTATTCAGCCACGTCGGCTTTGCCATCAGCAACTTGGTGCGCAGCTTCTGGCTCGGTATCACCGGCGCCCGCTTTGCCGCTTCACCGTACAAGGATCAGACCAAGGGCTACTACCAGCAACTCTCCCGCCTTTCGGCCAACCTGGCGTTCCTGTCAGACATGGCGATGGGCACCCTGGGTGGCGAGCTCAAGCGCAAGGAGCGGGTCTCCGCACGTCTTGGCGACGTGCTGAGCCAGCTTTATCTGGCCTCCAGCGCCCTCAAGCGCTATCAGGATGAGGGACGCCAGCAGGCCGATCTGCCGCTGCTGCACTGGGCACTGCAAGATGCCATGTTCAAGGCACAAGAGGCGATCGACGAGCTGCTTCGCAACTTCCCGAACCGCTGGATTGGTCTGGCCCTTCGCGCCGTGGTGCTGCCGCTTGGCCGTGACCTGAACCGTCCGTGCGACAAGCTGGACCAGCAAGTGGCCCGCCTGCTGCAAACCCCGAGCGAAACCCGCAGCCGCCTGGCCAAGGGGCAATACCTGACTCGCGAAGAGGGCAACCCCTTCGGTCTGCTGGAGCAGGCGCTCGATGACGTACTGTCCGCCGAGCCGCTGTTCGAGAAAGTCTGCAAGGCTGATGGCATCAAGCGCCCCTTCCTGGCGCTGGACAAGGTGGCCGACATTGGCCTGGCCGCTGGCGTACTGACCCAGAGCGAAGCCGAGCTGCTGCGCCGCGCCGAAGTGAGTCGCCTGCGCACCATCAACGTCGATGATTTTGACCCCATCGATCTGGTGGCCAACAAGAAGCTGTTTGAAGCCTCTGCTTACCATCACGCGGCCTGATAGCCAGCTATCGACAACGCCTCCCTTGTGGAGGCGTTTTTTATGGACGCTCACCACTTTTCACGACCCCCGCAGCCACCACTCGCACTCACAGCTCCCCCGACCAGCTGCAGCCCCCGTGTGGTCAGCCGGGAAAAAAGGCACAATAGCCGACAAATCGAATCACCAAGGAAGCCAGGATGACCCTTGAGCACCTGATCCAGTGGCGCCGCGACCTGCACCGTCTGCCGGAAGCGGCCTGGAAAGAGTTTCGTACCACCAGCCTGATTGCCCACCATCTGAATGAACTTGGCTATCACATCCTGCTGGGCGACAAGCTGCTGGCAAGCAATCTGATGATGGGGCGCGATGTCGATGTGGCGGCCGAGAAAGCCCGCGCCCGCCGTCAGGGTGCCCATCCCGACTGGCTGGAGCGGATCGGCGACGTGACCGGGCTGATGGGAGAGCTGGATACCGGCCGCCCCGGCCCGACTCTGGCCTTTCGCTTCGATATCGACGCGGTCGAGGTGGAGGAGTCTGCCGCCGAGCAGCACCTGCCGCAGCAGGAGGGATTTGCCTCCCACAACAAGGGGTGGATGCACGCCTGCGCCCACGATGGCCATACAGCCATTGGGCTGGGGCTGGCCAGCCGCCTGATGGCGATGAAAGAGGAGCTGTGCGGGCGCATCAAGCTCTTCTTCCAACCCGCTGAAGAGGGGTGTCGCGGTGGCAAGGCGCTAGCCGCAGGCGGGGCCCTCGATGACGTGGATGCCCTGCTCTCGCTCCATATCGGCATTCACGCCGGCAGCGGCGAGCTGGTGATCAACCCCACTGAGTTTCTCTGCTCAACCAAGTTCGACGTGCACTTCATGGGCACCGCCGCCCATGCCGGGCTCGAGCCCAATGCCGGCAGCAATGCGCTGGCTGCCGCCTGCATGGCTACCACCGCCATGCTCGGCATTCCGCGCCACCGCGACGGCATGACCCGCATCAACATCGGCCAGCTCCACGCCGGCAGCGGGCGCAACGTCATTCCCGACCATGCCGAACTGCACGGTGAAACCCGCGGCGCCGACAGCGCCCTCAACGACTACATGTTCAGCCAGGTACAACGCATCGTCGAAGGCACCGCCCTTGCCCACGGAGTCACCTACCGCATCATCAAGCAGGGTGAGGCCATTGCCCTCGACAACAGCCCGGCGCTACAGGCCGAGCTGGCGGCGCTGGCTCGCAAGCAGGGGCTCGCCACCATCCAGACCCGCCGCTTCGGCGCCAGCGAAGATGCCGGTTTTCTGATGGAGCGGGTGCAAAAGCAGGGGGGCGAAGCGGCTTACCTGATCCTTGGCGCCGATCTGGCTGCGCCGCACCACCACAACGCCTTCGATTTCGACGAGCGGGTGATGCAAAGCGGGGTCGATCTGCTGGCAGCGTGGACCCACGCCAGACTGGGTAATTCCTCCCTGATCAAGTGATAAACCCCGTGGCCATCAGCTCGGAAACCTGAGCAAACAGGATCAAAAAAGGCGCCCATCGGCGCCTTTTTATTTGCTAACCGCTTGCTGCGGCGCAATGTCACTCAGCCGGCTGGCCATCACCGCGCTTGCGGTTGGTATTGGGACGACCGCCGGTCACAGCATCGGCACGCCCCTCCTCCTTGGCCTTCTCGGCACGCTTTTTGCGCATCTCGCGGGGATCGGCGATGAGCGGACGATAGATCTCGATGCGATCGCCATCCTGCAGCAGATCGCTCCCTTTTACCGGACGGCTATAGATGCCGAACTTGTTGACCGACAAGTCGATCTCGGGGTGCTTCTGCACGATGCCGGACTGCTCGATGGCGGCCTGTACGCAGGTCTCGGGAGATACCCGCAGCGCAATCACCGTCTGGCGCTGCGGCAGGGCATAGACCACTTCGATATTGAGCTGATCAGGCACCGTACACCACCTTGGCCCGGTTGGAGAAGGCGGAGACCATGGAGCTCACCAGATCGCGGAACACCTGGCCAAAGGCCACTTCGATGAGCTTGGAGGTAAACTCGAAATCGAGGTCAAACTCCACCTTGCAGGCATCCACGTCGAGGGGAGTAAAGGTCCACCAACCCGCCAGCTTGCTGAAGGGACCGTCCACCAGCTCCATCCTGATCTGGCGGTTTACATCCAGCTGGTTGCGGGTAGTAAAGGTTTTGGCGATGCCCGCCTTAGCCACATCGACCGACGCCATCATGTAATCGTCACCCGCCTCATGAACACGGCTGCCAACACAGCCGGGCAGAAACTGCGGATAGGCATTCACATCGTTGACCAACTTGAACATCTGTTCGGCACTGAACATCACCAGGGCACTGCGAGTAATACGGGGCATGGCTTTTCCTCATCCAATCGCCGCGATTTTATCACCATGTTGGCGCTTTTGGAGGTAAAACCTCGACCAAACTGCTCAGAAAGCGGCCACTTGACCCGTCGCGCGTTTTACAGCCGCCCCCGCCTACGTATAATACGAGCCTCCTAGTCATTGCCGGAAATCGCCCGTCATGAGCAAAAAAAACAGTAAAAACAAAGCCGGGTCCAGCACCATTGCACTCAACAGAACCGCGCGCCACGAATACTTCATCGAAGAGAAGATCGAAGCGGGTCTGTCCCTGCAAGGGTGGGAAGTCAAATCCCTGCGGGCGGGCAAGGCCAACATCAGCGAAGCCTATGTCATCTTTCGCGATGGCGAAGCCTACCTGTTCGGCTCCAGCTTCCTGCCACTGCAAGCGGCCTCCAGCCATGTGGTGTGTGACCCGACCCGTACCCGCAAACTGCTGCTGAGCCGTCGTGAACTCGACAAGCTCGAAAGCCTGATTGCCCGTCAGGGCTATACCGTCGTCCCTCTCGCCCTCTACTGGAAACAGTGCTGGGTCAAGGTCGAGATCGGTCTGGTGAAGGGCAAGAAAGAGCACGACAAACGCGAAGATACCAAGGCCCGCGAGTGGGATCGGGAAAAAGCGCGCATCATGAAGAACAAGTACCGCGGCTAACCCTCTGATGTCCGGACGATTCCCGTCCGGACACCTCACTTCCGGTTCCCCTCCCCCGGCCACTGCGCACAATAAATCGGCAAACAGACCACCAGCTGGCGTGAATAGCCATCAACGCCTTGCCATACCAGCATTTTTGCGTACAATCGCAATTAACAACTTGGGGCTGATTCTGGATTCGACAAGATTCACGAAACCCAAGGTGCATGCCGAGGTGCGGTAGGCCTCGTTAATAAACCGCAAAAAAATAGTCGCAAACGACGAAAACTACGCACTAGCAGCTTAATAACCTGCATAGAGCCCTTCTACCCTAGCTTGCCTGTGTCCTAGGGAATCGGAAGGTCATCCTTCACAGGATCGTGTGGAAGTCCTGCTCGGGGCGGAAGCATTAAAACCAATCGAGCTAGTCAATTCGTGGCGTGTCTCTCCGCAGCGGGTTGGCGAATGTAAAGAGTGACTAAGCATGTAGTGCCAAGGATGTAGTAATTTTGGACGGGGGTTCAAATCCCCCCAGCTCCACCAAACGTTTGGAAAGGGCCACCTCGCAAGAGGTGGCCCTTTTTATTTGTTCATCTGGTTCACAAAGACCCAACCTGTTGGCTTTTCGAGATCACTCTCACGGATTGATAGGTCTGCTGTGGAGGCAAAACCAGTAATATAACGCACTGGTTCATAAGGATTCGTCATGCGCTTAGAGGATGCCTGCAGCCAACATTTCACCTTCGAGATGCTGTTTCACTGTGGTGAAACTTGGCAACGCATCCAATGCCCAAACTTGCCTGAACAAACCGAGAGCTGGCTGGCCTACCGTGAACTGGCAACGCATATTCTCGATCCGCTGGTAGAAGCATTTGGCCACCCATTGCTGACCTATGGGTTTTGTGGAGTAACACTGCGCAAAGCTATTCTTTCCAACGCCTCCCCCGGTATAGCCCCCACACTCGATCAACATGCAGCCTGTGAACTCAATCAGCGAGGAAGCGTTATCTGTCCTCGGCAAGGGGCCGCGGTTGATCTGATATACCTAGGGAAGAACAGCTATCAGGTAGCCCTTTGGTTGGCGCAACACACCCCGTTTGATCGTCTCTATCTCTATGGCCCAGACCGGCCACTGCATATCAGCTATGGGCACGAACAAAACCGCGCCTTGGTCGAACTCAACACTCACCATGGAAGACGAATGCCCAAGCGGCTGACACTCACCCAACTCAAAGGAATGTGCTGATGCTGACCCCCGAGCGCTTCACGCAACTGGTCGCGGCCCTGCCATACAAAAAAGTGCTGCCCGACGCGGTCTATCTGCACAAAGAGACCCTGGCCACGACCAGCCCACAGCTCTACCGTTTTGTCTGTGCGGTAGCACAAGCGCTCAAACTCCCGGAGTGTGAATGGGATCTGGTCAAGTTGGCAAAGCAGGAGTTTCGGCTGTCACTGCTCAGCTACCCCACCTTCTTCGAAGAGGCCTACCCCAGCCTCAAGCAGAGCGTGACCGTTGATCTGGCCAAACTAAGCCATACCGTTACCCGCTACGACAGCCAGGACAATCCCCCCATTCTGCACCGCAAAGAGTGCATGCTGACCCCCGATCATCCACAAGTAGAGATCTGTCGCCAGATCACCGAAGAGGGGGAGTTGGCGGGACTTTACGATCATCCCCGTATGATTGGCTTCAAAGCATCGTGGGAGCGGCTTATCGCAAGACACGGCTACCAACTGGTTGATGGGCGCCTGTTTCGCATCTCCGCCCTGCCGCCCGAAGAGGGGGGCCCACAAATTGATCGCCATAAAACCGCGTTGGTTCGCCATGAACTCTCGGCCCCCATGAAGATGCTGGCACGCCATGGTTATCTCAACGGCGACTATGCGCTGTTTGATTACGGTTGCGGCCGAGGGGATGACCTGCGGGAGCTGGAAGCACACGGTATTGATGCGCTGGGCTGGGACCCGAACTTTCGCCCGGATGGGGAGAAGGTGGTCTCCCATCTGGTCAATCTCGGTTTTGTGATCAACGTGATTGAGGATCAAGATGAGCGAATGGAGGCGCTGCTCGGCGCCTGGGAGCTGACCCAAACCCTGCTGGTCGTCTCGGCCATGCTGGCCAACGACAGCTTTATTGCCCAGTTCACTCCTTATAAAGATGGCGTTATCACCTCGCGCAACACCTTTCAGCGCTACTACAACCAAAGCGAGCTCAAGCACTACATAGACAGAACATTGGATGAAAATGCCATTGCCGTTGGGCCCGGCATCTTTTATGTGTTCAAAGACAAGCTCGAAGAGCAACGCTTTTTGGCACAGCGTCAACGCCGAAGCCACAGCTGGCAACAGCTGACCTCGCCCACGCCCAACCATCGGGCCACTGCGGCACTGCTGATCACTCGCCATCAACCGCTGTTTGAAGCCTTCTGGCAGCGGGCGCTGACCCTTGGCCGAATCCCGGCCAATGACGAATTTGAACAAAGCGACGAGTTAAGAGATATAGCAGGCAGTCATCGCAAAGCCATGACCCTGCTTGGCCAGCATTTTGACCTTGCCCAGTTAAAGCAGGCCGAGCTGGAGCGGCAGCAAGATTTGCTGGTCTACCTGGCACTCAACCTGTTTGGCAAACGCCAAGCCTATACCCAGTACCCCAGCGAGCTGCAGCGGGATATCAAAGCCTTTTTCGGTAGCAACCCGCAGGCACAGCAGGCAGCCAGAGCACTGCTCTACCAGATTGCGGATATCGCCCTCATCAACCAGGCCTGCGAGCTGGCCCATCAACAGCTCCCCAACAGCCTGCTCTATCCCAGCCATTCACTGCTGCTGCACAAATGCTTTATTCCGCAATTACCGCCGCTGCTGCGTGTCTACCTCGGGGCGGCCTGCCAGCTCTACGGTGACTTGACCGATATCGACGTGATCAAGCTGCACATCCGCTCCGGCAAGGTGAGCCTGATGGGGTATGACGACTTCAGCAAGCCCATCCCCCATCTGGTGGAGCGGGTCAAGATCAAGATGGCCGAGCAGGAGGTCGACTTCTTTGACTACATCAATGAGCAGACCCGGCCACCACTGCTCAACAAAAGCTATCTGATGGCACCGGATGATCCGAGCTTCAAGGCACAACGAGCGCTGGAGCAAAGATTGAGCAAACTACTTGGGATGGACCTGGAAACGGAGCATCACTTGAGTCGCCAACAATATGAATCAGCTCTCAAAGAGCAAAAAAGGCGAATTTCAGGCTTTCGTATTTGTAGCGTAAAAGAGTAAAATCAGCGCCCCAAAATAACGTAAAAAAACACTTATTCCTCGCTAAAACCTAATCTACAGTCTTATAACAACATGTGATTACGTTAATTTTGACGTAAATCTAGACTTAAAGCAGGACTAGCCAGGAGCATCATCATGAACCACTTCGACGCTGACTACTGCTACTCATTCCCCGCAGTGCGTGGGATACAAGCCGGTCGCCCCTTCTATATCGCGACCTGCCCGATGCGCATCATCCCCAAAATTTTCAACTTCGATGAGAGCGAAGTCCCCCCTGAATTGCGGGCGCAACGCACATTGAACAAATCCCGGATCCCGGAAATGGTGCGATACCTCTTGGAGAATCCCAAGGATTACGTCTTCTCTGCCTTGACTGCGTCAATAGCTGTTGACGTCGAGTTTGCTGAACATCCCGGATCCAACAATCTGGGCACTTTACGGGTGCCCATGGATGCACAGATCCTGATCAACGATGGCCAGCACCGCCGCAAAGCTATCGAAGAGGCATTGGTAGAGCGCCCCGAACTGGGTCAGGACAACATCCCTGTCTTGTTCTTTGTCGATGAAGGGTTAACCCGAAGCCAGCAAATGTTTGCTGATCTCAACAAGTACGCGGTCAAACCCAGTCCGTCACTGTCAACGCTCTATGACCATAGAGATCAAGGCTCTGAGCTTGCTCGCCATTTGGCTACCAGCATGGAGCCCTTCGTCGGGCTTACTGAGATGGAAAAGTCGAGCATCTCCCAGCTCTCCAGCAAGCTATTCACCTTAAGTAGCATCAAACAGGCAACCCGAGCCCTACTGGGCAAGGGACCTAAAGAGGGCTGCACAGATGAAGAGGCCAAGCTGGCGGCTCTCTATTGGAAAGCGGTCTACGACCAGATGCCGGATTGGCAGATGGCAAGTCGCAAAGAAGTATCACCCGCCCAACTCCGGCAGGAGTATGTCCATGCTCACGGGGTCGGCTTGCAAGCTCTCGGTATGCTCGGCCGCTTCTTGATAAGCGAGCATCCTGATACCTGGCAAACAGACCTTGGTAAGCTCAAGACCATTGATTGGCGCAAAACCAACCCGGAATGGATTCGCAGAACCATGTCGCATGGCAAGCTAAGCAAGTCAACCACAGCGCTCCAGCTTACCTGCAACGCACTTAAAACATCACTCAACCTCCCCCTCACCCCTGAGGAGAAGGTACTTGAAGCTCAGGTTGTCTCTCAATGAACCCCTTGATTCAGGCCCATGATCTGGCCGATTACGAAGATTTCATCAATACCGAGCCCTTTGCCGGCCGCCCACTGGCAGAGTATGTAGCTGAAGTACAACGTATCTATTGCGCAGACAAACGTCCCTGGGTCATTGGTTATAGCGGAGGTAAAGACTCTTCTGCTGTGCTGACGCTGGTCTATCTGGCACTGCTGGGGTTACCGCCTGAACTGCGCCACAAAGATGTCTTTGTCGTTTCATCAGACACCCTGGTCGAGACCCCTGTTGTCGTCGATTTGATCATTCGGACCATGGATCAAATCGAAAAGGGCGCCAAACGCGATGCGTTACCCATTACCTCTCACCCTGTCGTACCCAAAACCCATGAGACGTTTTGGGTAAACCTGCTCGGCAAAGGCTACCCTGCCCCGACTCGCAGCTTCCGCTGGTGTACCGAGCGAATGAAGATCAACCCGGTCAGTGACTTTATCAAAGACAAGGTCAGCCAGTTTGAAGAGGTGATTGTTGTGCTCGGCTCTCGCAGCAGCGAGAGTGCTTCCCGTGCCCAGGTCATTGCCAAGCACAAGATTGATGGAACCCGACTTGCCCGCCATACCACGCTGGCCAATGCCTTCATCTACACCCCTATCGACACTTGGGATGTTGAGGATGTCTGGAAACTGCTGCGCGGCGCCTTCAAATACGCGCCGGATGATGTAGAAGAGTGGGAAAATCCCTGGGGCGGCAATAACCGCCCGCTCTGGACTCTTTATATGGACTCCTCAGGTCAGGGTGAGTGTCCATTGGTCATTGATGACAGCACCCCCTCTTGTGGTAATTCACGCTTTGGGTGTTGGACCTGTACCGTGGTCACCAAAGACCGAGCCATGGAGAGCCTGATCCAAAACGGCGAAGACTGGATGATCCCCCTGCTCAAGTTTCGTAATCAGCTAGCTCTGACCACAGACCCTGCGCAAAAAGATACCTACCGTAACTACAAGCGCCGCACCGGCAAGGTGAGCTACCAATATGCCAAAGAGGGTGAAGAGCTTAGCGCAGAACGCAAGCACGTCCCCGGCCCTTATTGGCTGAAATACCGCCAAGAGTGGCTTAAAGAGCTGCTCGAGATGGAACGTGACCTCAACCTGCGTGGCCACACCATTACTCTGATCACCAAGCCGGAGCTGCATGCGATTCGCCAAGAGTGGTTAACTGACCCTAACGAACCGGATTGGAATGACTCACTGCCAGCTATATATCGGGAAGTGTATGGCGAAGACCTCGACTGGCTAATCGACGATCAGTCACGCTTTAACGCCAGCGATGCTGAGCTGCTGGCACAACTAAGCCAGGGCTATGATGTCGAGCCCGAGATGGTGATGAAGCTGATAGAGCTCGAAATATCCCTTGAAGGGCTTAGCCGCCGCCAAGGCGTCTTCGCCAAAATAGGAACCATCCTGAAACAGGATTGGGGCAGCCTCGAAGCCATAGAGCAGAAACAGGCACAATTACAAAAGCGCAATGAGCGCGATCTCTATCAAGAAGAAGTGGAACAAATTGAACAGTCGCTTGCTGAATTGCAAAAGCAATTGGCACAAGCCGACGATATGGCAGCACTGTTTAGTGAGGCAGTAAAAAATGATCATTAAGAAGTTGGTCTTGCATAACTTTCGTGTATTTCGTGGTCACCACGAAATAGAGCTGACCCCACAAAAACGCGAATATGAGCGACATGATAGGCCTATCGTGCTGTTTGGTGGCCTCAACGGCGCAGGCAAAACGTCGATTTTGTCAGCCATCCGTTTAGCACTATATGGACGTCTGGCCTTTGATAACCTCATCCACAATCAGGACTATATTGACCAACTTACTGCACTGATCCATAACGGCGTCAGCGTCTCTCAGCAACCTAAAGATGCCTCGATTGAACTCGTGTTTACCTATAACCAAGGGGGCACTGAGTCTGAATTTACCGTTATTCGCAGCTGGAATCGCAATAAAAAAGATAGGCTAAAACTGCTGCAAAACGGGGTCGAGCTGGACGAGCTTAACTATGAGCAGTGCCAGGGTTTTCTCAATGAGTTAATCCCGCACGGTATTGCTGATCTCTTCTTTTTTGATGGCGAGAAGATAGCCTCATTGGCAGAAGATGAATCGGGCAAGATTCTGCAGACCGCGGTACGCCGCCTGCTGGGCCTTGACCTGATCGCCAAACTGCGCACCGACCTTGGCATCTATTTAAAGCAGCAAGGAGCCAAAGAGCTGGGTACCCAACAACAGCACAAATTAGCCGAGCTGGAGCAGAATAAAAAGCAGTTTGCCAAACAGGCCGAGCATTATCGATTTGAAGCTGACTTGGTGATGGCAAGGATTGGCCTGATTACCCAGGATATTCAGAAATATGAAGCCATGCTGGCAGCACAAGGTGGTGCATTTGCGCGGACAAAAAATCAGGAGCAGCAGAAAGTTGCTGAACTGGTAAAAGAAAAAGAACAGCTTGAAAAGAGTCTGCGCCATGAATGTGATGGCTCCCTCCCCTTTGCACTGGCCCCCAACACCATGGCCAAACTGCAGCAACAGCTGGCCAAAGAAATAGAGATAAAAAGGGCTCGCAGCTTTTCCCAAGAGCTCCATATTTTTCTCGAACAGCTTAAAGCCAATATCGGCTTTAAAGGTAAAGAGACGCTGGCCATCACAACCCAGGCGATCGAAGAGCAGCTTGACAGCTTTATGGCCAACAAGCCGCAAGGTGAAGTCCTCTTTGATATCTCGGAGCGCGAGACTCACATCGTCATCGCGACAATCAGTGAGGATTGCCAACGGGCTTGGAACAAATTTGATGCACAGCGTCGTAAATTGGCCAAGGTTGAACATCAACTGGAACAAGCCGCCAGCAATATTGAGCGAGCACCGGATGATGAGCAGCTGATGGATATCTTCCAAACCCTGCGAGAGATGGACAATCAACGGCAAGAAGAGCGCCACAAATACAAGGCTCTGCTGGAACAAGCCAAGCAAGCGGTAATGAGTCAACTGGATTGCGCCCGCCAGATCCAGAAATTGCACGATAAAGCCAGAGAACAATATGGTGCTGTGAGTGCAGTGCAATATGCCAATGAGACCATCAGTTTGCTGGATGAATACAGCGATGTATTGACCCAGGCCCGGGTTAAAACGCTGGAGCAGAATTTTGAAGTGGCCTACCGAAAATTGGCTAGAAAAGAAGATCTGCAGATTAAGGCCAGGATCAATCCTCACACCTTTGATGTGGAGCTGGTAGACGAAGCTGGGATTGCTATCAATAGAAAGTCGCTCTCTGCCGGTGAGAAGCAAATTTATGCCATCGCGATCCTGGAAGCCTTGGCTAAAACATCTGGTAGACAACTGCCGGTCATTATTGATACCCCGCTGGGGCGCCTTGACTCACATCATAGAGACAAGCTGATTCATCACTACTTCCCCTATGCCAGTCATCAGGTGATATTACTGTCGACTGATACCGAAGTGGATGAACGCTATTTTGCCAGTGCTCTTGCTGATGATATCTCTCATGCCTATCAGATCCGCTTTGATGCGCTGACCAAGTCATCAAAACTGACCAAGGGCTATTTCTGGAAAGAGAGTCCTGTCCAAGTGCAAGCCAAGGAGGTTTGTTAATGCTCCCGAATCGCATGCAGCTTACCCGCCAAACGGAAGAGCAGCTTAAACGACTTAAAGCCAATACAGGGATCACGCCCAATGTGGCCGCACGTCTGGCTTTTTTCCGCTCAGTGGAAACTGATTTTCGCTACCACCCTGATCATAAAAAGCTGGATGGCAACCTGGTACTCGACAAAATCACCTGGCTGGGAGAAACACTGGTTGTTACCGAGCTCACCCTCCAGATGATTTATCCTGACCTGGATCATAAAGAGTGGATAAAAGCCTGGGCTGCTCATGTGGAAGATGGTATAGCTTCACTACGTAATCACCGTAGTCTAAGCGATTTTACCAAAGCCATATGACTGAAAAAAAACGTAAAAATCTTCCATGGACGGAAGATGAATACAGATTAGCCTTGATTGTTTATCAGGATCTTAAGCGTTGTGGAGAGAAAATTAGTGCTAGCAACCCCAAAGTTGTTGCACTTAGTCAACTACTCCAAGTACTCGATATCTATCCAAGATCAGAGAGAGGCGAAAATTTCCGGGAGCCTGATGGTGTCAGGTCCCGGATTTCATATTTTAAGCGAATGGATGATGGTGAATCATATAGTGATCGAGAAATGCAGTTTCAAGTATGGAAAAAATATTACAAGTCGGGATTATGATATTTATAGCATCCATATTTTTGGTGCTGCATTTGCGATCATCTCACCTCTTTCCACGATCCAGGCAACACTCCACATTTGTCCGCTTTTAAATTTTTCATATATTTTCTTGGTTTCTGGGAATACAGAGCCCTTATATTCGATGACTTTATCAATGAAAACTTTATTTTTTATTGATTGATTTATAGATTTATTTAACAGAGTCATATTACCAATGCAATAGATGAAGTCATTTATTTGCGTCCCTTCAGAAGGATGAAAAACCCCCTCTTTTTTCCATAATTCAGGCTGTTGTGGAATAACATGTTCTAAATGTACTTCGGAATAATTAGGGATTGACTCACCATTAGCATGCCAAATATAGAATTTTGATAGAATATATTTTGCCAGCTGGTTATCTTGAGTTTTGAATTTTTTCATCGCCTCAATAAATGCGTCATCACCGATTTTATCTTTATGAGCATAGAAGGGCATTAACACATCATTAAGTGTAGCTTCTTCTTTTTTCATCTCTCGGATAACAGAGTCAAATACCTTTTTTGCACCACCGACAGAATAATCGCCAATTGTGATCCATCTAAAGAGAAATGAAAGACTAACCCGAGTTATTTCCTCTAAAAATTCCGGTCTATTATTTATAGTGTACATAATTAATGGGTAGCAGGTAGTGTACTTCATTGTATTTATTTCACCACAGAACCCAAGATACTTTTCTTTATTATGCTTACATTCAGGAAAAGCAAGATTTTCTGCTGCATATTCTGAAAATTGACTCGCTTTCTCTAACAAATCGCCTGAAAATGAATCAACATCTATATTCTTACTATCAATATATTTGCTAATATACTTGTAGAGTTCTTTCTTAGTTGTATTTATGCCTCTTATTGCCTCCCAATACACTCGAAGAAAATCCACAGGTGATAAACGACTAGACTCAACTAGATTTATCATGTCATCCCAATTTGCAAGCAATCGATCACTCTGCTCTTCATCACCAGCAGACTTCATCAATATTTTGTTTTTAACTAAATCCGATACACTTAAATCCATCCCTTTTGAATTCAATGACTCAAATAATAAAAATGCGTCATAGTCTGTCTTCACTTCTATAGTTATGAACTTTAATTTCTTAACCATATGAACAAGCAGACTATTTAGCTTAGAGATCGCGTCATCTCCAGTAATAGTATCTTTAATTAAAGAAAAGAATGTTTTCTTTGTTTTAATCAATCGTTTATCTGATTTGTTAATTCTTAATTGCTCATCACTATGAAGAACATCATCTAAGTTTCTTACTATATGCTGAAAGCATACATTATCTTTCTTATTTAATTTTAGGAAATAATTATCAGGTTCACTCGCCTCTCTAAGTCTATTGATCGCAATAGTCGTAATTCTGTTGGCCTTTTCGAGATTTTCCTTATTTCTTGGTGTGTCTTTAAATATTTCTGGATAGCTAGGAAATGCTTTTGATATTGACACAATGACGGCAAATAAAATTGAAAAAGTAGCTAATCGTTGTTGACCATCCACTATGTCAAATAAATCATCTTTAGTATCATTTTTTTTAAGAACTATCGTTCCCATAAAATATTCAGAAGACTGATCATGAGCATTATTAAGATCAACCCAAAGAGTTTCCACCTCATTTGGAGACCAAGAATAATCTCGTTGATAATCAGGAACAACATAACTAGTCTCAAGACCAGATAGGATTTTTTCAAGATTTTTACTTTCAGGTATTATTTCCATTTTTCACACCAAATATTAATTATTAATTATTTCCCAAAACGCTCTATCCCGCATCATAGAAACCTTTTTATCTCCATCGATATAGAGACTAAAGTGTTTATCTAGCTTGCGGATGGTTTCCATTAATTGTTCTTGCTCGGTCTTATCATCTTTATTAAAGATGGCCTTGATATCGGCATTCTTGATCTCGGCAACGCGATGCACCACCCAGGTCAAAATATAAGAGCCGTAGTTGTTTTCCCCGGTTTTAAAGTGATTCAAGTCCTGGGTTGAGAGGATCACCCCTACCCCATACTCGCGTCCCTCTTTCAGGATCTTGCGCAGGCTGGGGAAATCCTGCGACATGAAGTTGTCGGCCTCGTCGACCAGGATCATCTTGGTGATCTGGCGATAGTCCCCTTTTACTTGTGGCTTGCCGCGTTTTTGCATCTGCGAATAGAAGAGATCCAGCGTCAGGGCTACCACCAGGTTCTGGATCTGAGGTGAGTAGCCAGCCAGCTCGATCACCGTCACCCCATCGAGCAGTTCATACAGGGAGCTCACCTTATCCGGCATGGTTTCGAAGATCTCGTAAGTGACCAGCGAGTCGAGCGCCGCGTAGAGGGAGTCCTCCTCCACCTTCTCCTGCTCGAGATAGAGATCCCATACTTGGGCCAAGGTAGGTGCAGGCCTTGACCAGGTGCTGGCGTCAGCTCTGCTGATCCCCGCCAGCTCATAGGCATCGAGGATCAACTTGCGCAGCCGTAGCTGTTGCTTGGGCCCGAGGCCAAAGGCTTTAGCCAGGGTCTCGGCAAACCCGGTCGCGGTATGCACCGGCAGCATCGGCATCTCGCCATAGAGCGAGAGCGGATTGTACGGCAGGCGATACAACCGCAGCCGCTTGCTCTGGTTGGCCTCGCTAAAAGCATCATCCACATAATCGGATTTGTAATCGAAGATCAGCAGACCGATCCGTGCCCCCTCGACGTTGTTGTCTTGCTGGCGCATCAGCTGGGTGATCAGCGATTTGGTAAACTGGGTTTTGCCGGTGCCCATGGTGCCTATGATGCCGGTATTGGTATTCATAAAACGGGCAGTATTGGTGGGCTCCCAGTAGAGCGGTGTGTGCCGAAGCGCCTCGTGGCCAAACAGGATACGCATGTGCTCTGTCGGCTCGCCGGTCAGTCCCGTTTCCACCGCTACTGGGGTAACCGGGTCGGTGTTTTGGGTATCAGTGGCCGGTGCCAATGGCGCCATATCCACCGCCTGATTGCCCCCTTCTGTTGGCTGCGGTTGAGAGCCGGATTCAGGCTTAGCCACCTCTTCTCTGGGCCCCAGCAGATATTGTTTGTCTACATGGCACAGGGTCACCAGCTCATCAAGCGCAGGGGCGCTACAGGCCTGAATTAGGCTACCCAGCAAGGCGTAGGGCAGTTCAACCTGCAATACCCCCCGCTCGGTCATCTGGTAGTGAGGAACAAAGAAGCTGTCGTTTTCGATATGGGCGACCACAAAACCTTCGGGATAGTCGGGCACGCTGGCCAAGGTATATTCCCCTTTGAGCCACCACTCCCGCTCGGTCAATAGCGGTGCAAGCTGTGCCGGCTGCATCACCTGATAGAGGCACAGCTTGTCGACCTGCATCAGCACCTGGCGAATAAAGAGACCACGGTAGAGCCGCGCAGCCAGAGTGTTGGGGCCAAGCACCTCTTCCATCAGGTAACGTTTAAGCTCCAGCGCCTGTTGCCCGGCATAGGCAAAGTCAGGTCTGACACCGGTCTTGACCTCCAGAGGCAACAGATAGAGTTGCTTGCCCTTGAAGCCGACAAAGAGCACGTCATCGGAAATTGCCCCTTTGCGATACCCATGCACCTGACGGGAGAACTCGCTGTCGCTCATCTTGAGGCCAACATTGCCGGAGACGCGGATCATCTCGGCCACGGAGAGGGGGACCCAGCAGATATCGGATTGCCGCAACAAGGCCGAGACAAACTTGTAAGCACCGATGATGCCGTTCTTCTCTTTGCGCTCCTTGTCGTTGGCCGTGAGCATCTTGAGCAGCCACTCGCCGTTGAAGGCATTGAATTCGGAGAGCAGCGTCTCCCCTTGTCCGTGTCCCTCTTTTTGCAGCAAGCGTTTAAAGAGGTCTACCTGCTTGGTTACCGTGATGGCGTCATAACCGGCCGCACTGGTGTATTGATCCGAGTAGTGGATCAGCACCACATCCTGCTGACTGGTGAAGAAATCGAGGGTCACCTTAGGATCGATGATGGTGGTCCACAGTGCGCTGTCATAAGAGCGGGTCAGCAGTGCCTTGAAATCGGCACTGACCGCCAGCCCCAGGCTGGTTGCCAGATACTGGGCATTGCTTTGGCTGGCCGGTTGCCACAGGTTGCCCAGCAGGCGGGCCACCCGCAGCGACTGCACCCCTTGATAGGGCACGCCACGCAAACCAAAGGCGGTGAAATAGGCCGCCCCTTTAGTTTCGGCCGCTTCCCCGGCGATCAAGCCATCACACAGCACACCACTCAGAGCTTCATCGGTATTGATGGGATGGCACTCTACCGGCTCCTGGTTGCGGAAAAACGCCAGGTGGGCATAGGCAAACTGCTCACGCTCGTTGGGCAGGGTGAACTTGCTGTAGGTCAGACGGCTGCGGATCAGGTCGATCAGCATATCGGCCTCAGCACGCAGCGCAGTGGTGTTCAAGCCAAGCCAGGCTTTCAGCTCGTCATAAGCGGCCGTTTCAGCAAAGCGGTCGAAGTCATTGAATTGCAACCGCTCATCGTAGAAGTTCACATGAATGGCGATCGCCTGCTCTTTGTGCAGCTTGAAGTGTTCGATCAAACCGAGGAAGAGCTCTGCCGCACTCGCCTGATTGATGGCATTGACGATCAGGGTGCTCTTGGCCCCGGCACTGAACAGACGAGAATAGGCCTGGGTAAACTCGGCCAGTTTGTCGCGCACCAGACGCTTGATGTAGCTGTAGCTCTCCTGCTTTTGTGGCACCACGTCGAGCCAGAAGCTGTTCTCCCGCACCGGCAGCAGATGAGCGTAGCCAGAGTCATTGTCATAGACGAAAGGCAGCAAGCCAGATGCAACCAGGCGCTCGCGGGTCACCTCTGGCAATTCGGCAAAAGAGCTGACGCCATCTTCATCGCGATCGGCTTTTATTTCGGCCACCAATTGCAGGTGATAGGCAAGTACCAAGGGGTGCAGCGGGCTTAGGCGTTGCCACTCATCCTGGCGGCACAGGCCAATGCGCATCAACTGTTTGTGCTCGAGCGCCAACACCGCATTGGTTGGTATCTCGCTTAGCGCCGCTTCGTAGGCATCCAGCACCCGCTGTACCAGGGCGCAATAGCTATCGCCCCAGGCCACCAGGCTCGGCAATGTTTTCTTGTGTTGCAGATAGTCAAACAGGGCGGCATAAGCGCCATGTAAATCAGGGAACCTTGCACTAATCGCCGCAAGTGGCATTGGTTCGGCAGTCAGACCGATATACAAGGCCCGCTCATCAACCATCCGTGCTTCGAGATTCAGCAGCTGCTGGCGGATACCGGCCACGCCACTTTCGCTGTTATCGAAAATGATCTTGCCTTTGGCCCGCAGATACTCGGCATTACGGTCATCTCTGAGCAGCTTGGAGAAACGATCCCGGTCAAACAGCAGCGGAACGCAGATGCTCTCATCGGCGGCCGGGCCTTCAATATTGATGGGCAAGCGACGCTCGCCATTGACCATCTCAAACTGGATCTGTTCGCTCTGCTCGGCCAGCGCATCAAAGTTCACCCAGCCACAGGCGCTGCAGTCCACTTCACCCTCATCATCAGCCAGATGCATGATGGCGTTTTGCTCTGGGTTGACCTTGAACTTGTTCTCTTCCAGCAGCAGGGTCAGCCACTTCTTGCCCGCATCTACTCGGAAGCAGTGCAACAACTCATCGAAATAGAAATCTCCCTGCTCTACCACCAGACAGCGGAACTTGTACTCTTCGGAGCGGTTATCGCGTTTGAGCTCAAGGCTAAAAAAGGTGGGTTCTCCTGTGACGGGCAAGGTCACCGTCGCCCAGCAGCGTTTACCACCGACACGGCTGACAGAATAAGTGACCGCATTTTTGAGCGGCCCATTGTGCATCAGTTTGAACTGGCTCTCGTCCAGATCATTACCGATGAAGGTAAAAGAGAGGTTGAGGATTTTCTCCCCCGGCGGGAGCTGGATCAGCAGGCTCAGGTCGCGTTGTCCCGCCTTGCTCTGGCTTTTGGCTCTTTGTTGCAGTGAGCCACTGTCAACGGCCACCTCTTCCAATAGCAACTTTTGCGCTTTGTTGGCTTCAATCTCTTTGAGGTAGGCCTCGAATTCCAGATCACGCCAGCTCTCATCCTGGAAATGCTGGCGGATAAACTTGGCGCTGAACTCTTTCAGGACACTCTCGAGCTGATCGAGATCATAATGCTCAACCGCATCTTCAATCTCGCGTCGCAGCTTGCGGTTTGCTTGGAGCCGCTTGCTGATCTGAGCCTTCTTGCCACTCCAGCTCAAAATGACCGGGTCATTGAATAGCTGGAGCTCATCAAATTCCAGAACACCATCTTGATCAAGTGCACTAAACAGAGGAGCAAAACCAAATACAGTCGCCCCCTCTTCGGTGATGAGGGCCAGTTGCTCTTCAAGCAGGCAGGCTGACAGCTCCTTGTTACTGCTGCCAACATCTATCAGTGCGCCAAGCTGCTGCGAGAGACTATCCGGATGCCAGATAGCACCGGGCGCCCCCAAATCAAGCGCACTGTTGATCAGGGTATCCAACATGCTGTTGTGGATAATGAGCAGGGCTGCTTTTTCAAATTCTGCACTGCGCCCTGCGACCAGATCACGCAAACGGGAAATGTAGTTTTCGGTAAATCCCGGAGCCTCACCATGCAATACAGGTAAAACCCGCACGCCATTGCACTCTATATATGGCAAGTCAATGCCATCGGCCGTAGCCAGAGTATTTGTGGCAGCAAAGGTCACCAGTGACTGATACAGCACCAGGCCGTTTTCAGCGCTGGGGGATTTGAACTGGTAACGTGAACCCGGCTCAATGTCGGCACTGACCCACTCGATAAAACGTTCGGCCAGAAAATGCTCAAAGGGTCTTGCGGACATATACGGCGTCTCCACTATCACTCATTCGTTCTACATTGCCCATGCGCTCATAGAAGCTGACCAGTTGCTGCAATGACTGGTTATCAAGATAAAAACCGCGCTGCTCGAAGCCTTTACGCAGATCGTGCAGGCGCAGCTTGTCGGCCTTGCCGATGGTGAGATTGGTCAACAGCAACAGCTGATCCTGATTCAGCACCAGGGTGCGGCCAGCGGCCCCCCGTGCCTGAATAAAATCACTGAGCAGCTTCTCCTCCAGCTCTTTGACATATTTCTTGTTCACGCCACCACGGGAGGTATTGGCATCACGGAATTGCTCCAGAGCCAACTCTTTGAGCTGCTCAAAGGCTTCTGCCACGCTGTTTGTGAGAGGGCGCTCAGGCCGTAACCCACGCTTCTCTCTAAAGGCCTGCAGATAGTTGTTCAAATCTTCCAGCAACTGAGTCTGGTCAGCATATTGCGTGGCATCGTGATAAACCTGCCAAAGCGGTCTTTTCTTGGCATCCCCTGGCAACTGGAGCACGTCAAGGGCGGAAAGCAGCGGGAAAACCCGCTCGCTGGCAGCCGCCAGCAGCTTGTAGCCAGAACGTTTTACCGAAGTACGTTCCGAGCTGGCCTTTTCCGAATCGAGGATAAAGTAGAGGGGTTTGCTTTGGGGCTCATGTTGCCAGTCGGTCACATTCAGAGCCAGCTGAGCACAGTAAGCAAAGGCATACAGCTTGAGTGTGCCAGGCAAGGCTTGCAGCAGGTATTGGGGATGTGCAGCCAAAAAGCGAATATCTTCACGAAATACGGTATTCAAAAAAGGCAGATAAGGTTGCTCATCCTCATTTTTTACCAGGCTGCCGCTTTGCAGCCTGCCTTGCAAAACGGACAACAGTTCTTGCTCGACAAAGTTGAGCTTGTCGTCGAGCGCATCTTCAAGGAAGAAATCCCCCAACAGACCTGCAAACAATTTGCACAACCGCGTATCTGGTGCGCTGAGATCGGCTTGTCCGATCTTCTTCCCTTTGGCCTTAAACAACAGGAACAGCGGTGAAATGTGAAAGAGTGAGTCATTTGAAAAATAGGCTCGCTCAAGCACCTGCCAAAAATCAGGATCGTCGAGCTTGCCGACAAACCGGGCTTTGCACTCCTCCTTAAATTGCTCAAATTCATAGGCAGTCACCTGCTTGCGCAAAGAAAGCCCCAGCACGACACCGGTCACGGTATCCCAGTCAAACTCATTGCCTTTGTTACGAATGGGCCAGTAGTTGGTGAGCTTGTTTTTATCAACCGGAGCTAATCCGACAGGAATTGGATACAGAGACATGACTATCTGGTTCCTTCTACAGTGATCATGCCGTCATCCAAACCAAGACGGTAATGCTGATCACCTTCGTAATAGTGAAGAACAGGGCTCTTTTTGGCGACAGCGCGGATTTGCTCAACCATCTCATCGAGCAACACAATGGCATTCTTGTCGTACTTGTTTGGCCGATAGCCATTGTTGAGCTTGCAGATCAGCTCAAACAGATTGAGGTTAATTGCCATCGGAGCCAAGGGCTGCTCATCAACCTTCAGATAGGCGCTGAAATGATCGTGTTTCTCGACATGCTGACGCTGAATTGCGCCGTAATCAGCTTTCAGCTCGACAGGTGCCGCGACATGACACTGGCCAAATTGACCAAGAGAAAGCTCTCGCTTTGACAACTCAGGGGCATTGCGGTTGGCATAAACAAAAATGGCCGGGATCAGCGCTTTCACATAGAAATTGCGCAATGCCAGTTGGCTTCCACCCTCCCCAAGATACTGGCTATGCTGCAGCCAGACGGCGGCATAGTGTTCAAGTACCTGCTCTTCAAAATCGACTTTGAATTGGTGGTGGTAGTTATTGCCAAGCTCACAGTCCTTAAGCAGATAAAAAAGGCGCAGAAGGGATGCGGCTTGACCCGCTTTATCACGAGGCTCGTTGAATATGAGTCCCTGTTTTGCCAGCTCTACCATAAAAGCATCCAGCGCCTCATCCGGTAGATTCAGCTCATAACGCAGCACAAACTGGTCTACCGCTTGGGTATGAATCAAGGCAGGATCAAAGTCAGCAAGACGCAGGCTTAGCTCGCTGTCTTTAGCAAGAAACAGGTTGTCAAAAAGGTAATGCTCCCCGGCCAGAAGCTGATGCAACAGATCCAGCAAGGCGCGAGTCGTAATGAATTGATCCTTGATCAAACGGGTTTTGAACAGAGTGGTAATGATAATCTCTTGCACGTGCTCATTGGCCAACAGCCTGAAATTGGCGATGAGGCGCATGTCGCGTTGGCGTTGCTCATCTGCAAGGGCAATAGCATGAAACAGATTGTCATCGGTTGGCTGAGTTAACCGCTTGAGCAGTTGACGCATAAAGCTTGAATAGCTGCCAGCGTCATCATTAAAACGAAATTTTGGATAGGACTCGAAATCCAGAAAGTGATATGCCCCTTGCGTTCTCTCGCCACTATCCAAAAAACGCTCGATCACGCCACGCAACTCACTGTGCCGCTCAGCCCCTTCTTTGGCAAAGTTGGCCAGCATACCGATATTGATACCAACCACCAGGGGTTGAGTCCCGTCTCCTGCACGATCAAAGAGTTCGTTTAGCGCATCGATTGCTGATTGATGAGGCGAAAAGCTATGGGTTGCATCCAGATGGAAGGTATATCTGTTTTTATATTGGTCATAGCTACGTGACAATATTTCAGATTTGCCATCACCACTACTGCCGCATAAAAACACACACTCACCAGGCTGCAATGAACGGAGGCACTTCTCAAAATCATCCTCGATTTCGGGTGTAACGTAGAGATAATCCTTGAGGTCATCAAACAGATCTCTCTGACGTTGTGTTGTCGTCTTGACCGAGAAGGAAGAAGATTTAGCCAAGACCCCGAGGGCCTTGCGAAGGGGGATTGAGCTCACGGTATAACCCTGCTATTTCCATATCAGCAAGATAGTAACCGATTGAATCATTGAGAGACTACTAGAAAGACATGTCTTTGTATGACTCCTTGCACTCTGTCATATCATCCCCTAATTGGTAATCTCGTTTTCTCACACCATTAGCCCTGAACGCCCCCCCTTTTAAAGTAAAGATGTCGCCAGCGCCTCCGCCTCGGTTGCACCCCATTTAGGTTGCACCCTACCAACACCGAAACAAAAGTTGCATATTTTAGGATATCTCTCATCGTGCCATCATGAGCAAGATCCATATGACATACAGTTTATGGTTGCTTTAATGGCCATAAAATTGCAGGTAATGCGATGTTTTAACTCGACATAGGTAGTCAAAATCCAGATCGTCCTCCACGGATATCACCACCAGTGAAATCGTTTTCTTTTTAGACAAAGAACCTGAGTTAAATCAAATAAAGTTGCATATCATCTTTGGTATGGTGAAGTCATACCAAGCGGTCTTCTCTATCGCTTCCCTGCTGGCCCAGCCAGATGCAGCATTTTCTGCGCCTTGAAACCGAGTTATGACGCTATGATCACCATCACCCTCGATGGGGCTCAGTTGACGGTTGACCCGACCAGAACCCTGCTCCAGATAGCCAAACAGCACCAGATCGATATCCCCTCCCTGTGCGGTGACAACACCAGCGCCCCCAAGACGCCGTGCGATCTCTGCGTGGTCGAGATTGCCGGTCTCGGCATCCGGTGCGCCTGCGAGACGCACCCCGAGGCAGGGATGGTGATCACGACCCAAAGCGATGCCCTGCACGCACACCGCCAGCAGGCGCTCGGTCGCATCCTCTCGGATCACTACGCCGATTGCGAAGCCCCCTGCCAGCGCGCCTGTCCGGCCGGAGTGGACATTCAATCCTATCTGCACCACATCGCCATGGGGGAGCACGAGGCGGCGATGGCCGTCATCAAGCAGACCCTGCCGATGCCCCTCTCCATTGGCCGGGTCTGCCCCGCTTTTTGTGAAGCGGAGTGCCGCCGTGCGCTGGTGGATGAGCCGCTGGCCATTCGTCAGCTCAAGCGCCATGCCGCGGATCTCGATCTGGCCGAGGTTGCCCCCTATCAACCGGCAAAGAAGCCTGCCAAGGGCAAGCGGGTGGCCATTATCGGCAGCGGCCCGGGCGGTCTCACCTGCGGTTATTATCTGGGTTACGAGGGGTTCGAGGTCGATCTGTTCGAGGCAATGCCCGAAGCGGGTGGCTGGCTGCGCTACGGCATCCCCGAGTACCGGCTGCCCAAGGCGATCCTCGATCAGGAGATCGACCTGATGTGCCAAAGCGGCATGCGGATCCACACCAAGCAGCGGCTGGGCCACCAGATCACCCTCTCGGCGCTGTGCCGCGACTATGATTCGGTCTGTCTGGCGGTTGGCGCTTCCAAGGCGGTGCCGATGGATTACCCGGGCAGCACCCTGGCAGGTTGTTATCTCGGGGTCGATTACCTCAAGGATCGGATGCTGGCCAAGCGGCTCACCACCGGCAAGAGGGTGGCGGTGATCGGGGGTGGTAATACCGCTATCGATTGCGCCCGTACGGCGGTCAGGCTGGGGGCTGACACCACCCTCATCTATCGCCGCACCCGCGCCGAGATGCCCGCCGAAGCCTACGAGATCGACGAGGCGGAGCATGAAGGGGTGCGCTTCATGATGCTGACCAATCCGGTAGAGAATCTGCCGGACAGCCGTGGCCGCGTCTGTCAGGTGCGCCTCGAGAAGATGGCCCTCGGCGAGCCGGACGCCTCCGGTCGCCGCCGCCCGGAGCCAACCGGCGAGTACCTCATTGAAGAGTTTGATACCGTGATTGCGGCAGTGTCGCAGCAGCCGGATCTCAGCTTTATGGAAGGGGAATCCCTCACCCTCCCCTTCACCCGCTGGCAGACACTGGAATCCCACCCCGAGACCATGCACAGCGGCCACGGCAACCTGTTCGCCATCGGCGATCTGCGCCGCGGGCCTGCCACCGCCATCGAGGCGGTTGCCGATGGCCGCAAGGCGGCGCTGGCCATCGATCAGTTCCTCCACGGTGACATGATCGACCCGGTTCGTCCTTTCAACGCCTGCAAGGCCCCCACACTCAAGCAGGTCGATCCCGCCCAGTTTGCTCACCTGAAAAAAGTCGCCCGCACCATCATGCCCCATCTGGCAGAGAAGGATCGCGAGGGCAGCTTTGCCGAGGTGGAGCGCGGCCTCAGTGACCAGGATGCCCGCAGCGAGGCCAGCCGCTGCCTCGAGTGTGGCTGTCAGGCCAACACCGATTGTGCACTACGCGACTACGCCACCGAATACAAGGTCGAGCAGCGCGCTCTCGATACCAGCCAGTGCCAGAAGTTTGCAGTGGATAACAGCAGCGAATTTATCGTGTTCGATGCCAACCGCTGCATCGGCTGCGGCCAGTGCGTGCAGACCTGTGGTGAGCAGGCGGTACAGGGGGTGCTGCGCTTTGCCCAGAACAGCGATGGCACTCTCTCGAACCGGCCGCAGTTCGACACGGGACTCTCGATGGGCGACTCCCACTGCGTGCAGTGCGGCGCCTGCGTACAGGTCTGCCCCACCGGGGCCTTGGTGGATGCCCGCGACAAGTCGCAGGGGCGCACCGAACTGCTCACGCCGGTCAATACCATCTGCACCTACTGCGGGGTCGGCTGCGGTGTCACCCTCTATGTCGATGAGGCGCGCAACCGCATCCGCTATGTGGAGGGGAATCGCAACTCACCGGTCAACCAGGGGCTGCTCTGCGTCAAGGGACGCTTCGGCTTTGACTTTATCCAGAGCGAGGAGCGCCTCACCACACCGTTCATCCGCAAGGATGGCAAGCTGGTGCCCGCCAGCTGGCAGGAGGCCATCGCTCTGGTGGCCGAGCGTTTCACCGCCCTTCGCCAGCGCTATGGCAGCGATGCGCTGGCAGGTTTCTCGTCGGCCAAAACCACCAACGAAGAGAACTACCTGTTCCAGAAGTTCATGCGCCGGGAGCTGGGCACCAACAACGTGGATCACTGCGCACGGCTCTGCCACGCCTCCACCGTTACCGGGCTGGAGGCGTCGCTAGGCAGTGGCGCCATGACCAACGACATCCCGAGCATCGACCACTCGGATCTCATCTTCATCATCGGCTCCGACACCTCGGCGGCCCACCCCATCATCGGCTCCCATATCAAGCGAGCCGTCACCACGGGCAAGGCACGACTGGTGGTGGCCGATCCCAAGCGGATCGAGATGGCGGACCATGCCAGCCTCTATCTGGCCCACCGCCCCGGCACCGACGTGATGCTGCTCAATGGCCTGATGCAGCAGATCATAAAGAACGACTGGCACGACAAGGCCTATATCGCCGCGCGGGTGGAAGGGTTCGAAGCGCTGCAAGCGGAGGTGCTCTCCCCCGCCTATGCACCGGACAAGGTGGCACTCGTCACAGGTGTACCGGCCGAGCAGGTGATCGAGCTCGCGCGCCTCATCGGCACCGCCGAGCGCACCGCCATCTACTACTCGATGGGGATCACCCAGCACACCACCGGCCACGACAACGTGCGCGCCATCGCCAACCTGCAACTGCTGTGCGGCAACATCGGCATCGAAGGGGGCGGCATCAACCCGCTGCGGGGCCAGTCCAACGTGCAGGGAGCCTGTGACATGGGGGCGCTGCCCAACTGCCTTCCCGGCTATCAGAAGGTGGCCAACCCCGAGGTTCATGCCCGCTTCGCAGCTGCCTGGCAGCAGCCTGACTTGCCGCGCACGCCCGGCCTAACCCTCACCGAAACCATAGATGCAGCCTGTGCGGGCAGCATCAAGGGGCTCTATGTGATGGGGGAGAACCCGGTGCTGAGCGATCCGGATCAACATCACGTCATCGAGGGGCTCAAGCAGCTGGAGTTTCTGGTGGTGCAGGATATCTTCCTCTCGGAAACCGCTCAGCTGGCCGATGTGGTGCTCCCCTCCTGCTCCTTTGCCGAGAAGAGTGGCCACTTCACCAACACAGAGCGGCGAGTGCAGCGCATCTCCCCCGCCCTCAAGGCACCGGGTGAGGCGCGGGAGGATTGGTGGATCATCCAGCAGATCGCCAACGCCATGGGCGGCGACTGGCGCTATCAACACCAGCAGGAGATCACCGCCGAGATCTGCCAAGTCACCCCGCAATACGCCGGCATCCAGTGGGATAAGGTGGGTGTAGAAGGGCTACAGTGGCCCTGCAACGAGGCGGCCCCCGAAGGCACTCGCCTGCTCCACGGCAAGCAGTTTACCCGTGGCAAGGGAGAGATGGTCGCCACCCCGTTCCGCTATGCCGCCGAACTGCCCGACGAGACCTATCCCATCGTGCTCACCACCGGCCGCCTGCTGGAGCAGTTCCACACCGGCACCATGACCCGCAAGACCAAAGGGCTCGACAAGCTGGCTGGCCCGCGGGTGATGATGAGCGTGGTGGATGCGCAGCGGTTGGGCATCAGCAACAGCGAGCAGGTGAAGGTCACCAGCCGCCGCGGCCATATCGAACTGCCCGCCTTCGTCACCAAACGGATGCAACCGGGCGTGGTCTTTATCCCGTTCCACTTCGCCGAAGCCCCGGCCAACCGGCTCACCATCAATGCCACCGACCCTCACGCCAAGATCCCCGAGTTCAAGGTAGCGGCGGTGCGCATCGACAAGCTGGAGAGCCCGAGGCAAGGAGGGCAACACACCATGCAGGCGGAACCGGCCAAGCCAGATATCGAGGTTGCCTGAGGGGAATAGCGAGCGCCGCTTGGTTACCACCTGAGTGGCCACCTACTGGGTGTCTGGCCTGCCAACCCTTCCCCCCTTGGCTTTGCGAGCGCATAAAGAGGGGTATGAGAAGGGGCCACCAGCACAAAAGCACAAAGGGTTAGCTTCGCTGAGAAGCTAACCCTTTGTTTTATATGGTGCCGATAAGGGGAATCGAACTCCTGACCTTCGCATTACGAATGCGCTGCTCTACCAACTGAGCTATACCGGCTTCTTGCCAGTCAGATTCATGAAAAATGGCCAGCGAGTCAATCGAGCCAACTCGATTTTATGAATTGGCTCATGGTATTAGAGCCCGATTTACAAGTCGGCAAACTCGGGGATATGGGCCCGGCCGCGGCTTTCGAGGAAATCGAGCAGGACGCGGGGGGAGCGCACCAGGATCCGCTCTTGCGGGAAGCCGGCTTCGGTCACCAGACGGTGACAGTGGTCAAAATCACCAAGGGTAAATGCCACGTGGGAATCGGAGCCGAAGGTGAGGTAAGCCCCCAGATCTCGCGCAGCTTCCACGATGGCGCGGCAGTTGCCTTCACTCCCCGGGCGCGAGTGAATGAAGGAGGAGTTGTTGATCTCCAGCGCCACCCGATAGTCCGCAGCCGCCTTTACCACCGCCTGAATGTCGATGGGAAATGCGGGGTTGCCCGGGTGACTGATCATGTCGACCCGGCCGCTCTTGATGGCGTTGATCATTGCCTGGGTGTGAGTGGCCCGATCGCAGGGAGGGAATACCTGTTCATGAAAACCCGCCATGATCATGTCGAGGCGCGACTCATAGCGCTCGGGAAAATCGATCTCCCCCTCCAGGTTTTTGATGTTGGCCTCGATACCCCGCAGGATCCCCACCCCGTCCACCACTCTTGGCAAGATCGGCAAGTTGGCAAAATGCCAGACATGAGGGGCATCGGCCATCTCGGGCCCGTGATCCGTGGTGGCAAACAGCTTGATCCCCTTGGCCCTGGCTATCGGCAGATAGTCGTGGATGGTGCTGTATGCATGGGTGCTGGCAATGGTGTGAGTGTGGGTATCGACCGGGTACTTCATCTTCTCTCCCCTCATATCTTGAAGGAGCAGCATAACAAAGTAGGGGGAATTGGGCCACGCCGGCACTTGCCACACTTTGTCACAAAATACCGCGAAGCTGACATAGTCTGAGGGACCCTGGCTGGCATACTGCCCCCGTCGATACACGCCTGAACTCGCATCGACAGTTTGTCGTCAGGATGACACGAACTCACTTTCCCCACCGTCGCGCCCTGCGGCGGTTTTTTTTACCTGTTTGCCACCACATCGCTGTCAACAGGGCAAAAAAATGCCCAACTAGCAAGAAGCAGGTTGGGCGAGACTTAATGTTTAATTGCAGTGGCATTGATATAGAGTCTCCTGCTGTGGAGTTAGTTCCAATCTTTTTGCCCCTTTTAACAAAAAACATTCCGCTAACACTCATTCACATTCTCTTGACACTTCACGTTATGAAACGTACTTTTTAAACATTCGTTTAAGTGAGGTGTCCTGTGAGTAAAATCGATACCAAAAACCGTATTCTCGACGCCGCTGAAGTGCTGTTTGCCGAGCGGGGATTCGCCGATACCTCTTTGCGTCTGATCACCAGTGAGGCCGACGTCAATCTGGCGTCGGTGAACTATCACTTCGGCTCCAAGAAGGAGCTGATCCAGGCGGTGCTCGACCGCTATCTGAGCCTGTTCATGCCCGATCTGGATGCCCGCCTGCGGGTACTGATGGAGCAGGAGCAGCTGACCCTGCTGCAACTGTTTGAAAGTTTTGTCGAACCGCTGATGAAGCTATCGGCGGTGCGGGCCAACGGCCCAGCCATCTTCATGCAGCTGCTGGGGCGCGGCTATATCGACAGCCAGGGCCACCTGCGCCGCTTTATCACCGCCCACTATGGCCCCATTTTGCAGCGGATCACCCAGGCCATCTCCAAGGCCAATCCGGCCCTGTCGCCAGCGGATCTCTTCTGGCGCCTGCACTTCACCCTGGGCACCGTCGTATTCACCATGGCCTCCGCCGATGCGCTGCGCGACATCGCCCTGGCCGACTTTGGCCAGCAGCTCGATGTGGAAGGGCTGGTGCGCAACGTTATTCCTTATCTGGCGTCCGGAGTCGGGGCGCCCGTGGAGTCGACCAGGCTCTCCCTGGCCGTGTAACAACCAACAATAAATCAACGGAAACAGTGAAATAGAAGGAACTTCGGTATGATCACATTGCTTGTCCTGCTGGTGCTGGCGATAGCCGTTGTGCTCGGCGTACCCTCCATCCGTAAAAAGGTGGTAACCCGTCCGGTGTTCGGCATCTTCAAAAAGATATTGCCGCCCTTGTCAGCCACCGAGCGGGAGGCCATGGAAGCCGGCTCCGTCTGGTGGGATGGCGAGTTGTTTCGCGGCAACCCCGACTGGAAAAAACTGCACGGCTACGGCAAGGCCGAGCTGACCGCAGAGGAACAGGCCTTTATCGACAATCAGGTCGAAACCCTGCTCGCCATGGTTGATGACTTCAAGATCGTCAACGAAACCAAAGACCTGCCGGAGCCGGTATGGGACTATCTGAAGAAGGAAGGCTTCTTCTCCCTGATCATCCCGAAATCCTATGGCGGCCGCGAATTCTCGGCGATTGCCAACTCCACCATCGTTACCCGCATCGCCACCAAGAGCCTGAGCGTGGCGGTCACCGTCATGGTGCCGAACTCCCTCGGTCCGGGCGAGCTGCTGATGCACTACGGCACCCAGGCCCAGAAAGATTTCTGGCTACCTGGGCTGGCCAACGGCAAGGAAGTGCCCTGCTTCGCCCTGACCGGGCCGGAGGCGGGCTCCGATGCAGGTGCCATTCCTGACAAGGGAATCGTCTGCAAAGGGATGCACAAGGGTGAAGAGGTGCTGGGTATTCGCCTCAACTGGAACAAGCGCTACATCACCCTGGCGCCCCGCGCTACCGTACTGGGGCTGGCGTTCAAACTCTATGACCCGGAAAAGCTGCTGGGTGACAAGGAAGAGCTCGGCATCACCTGCGCACTCATCCCCACCAACCACCCGGGCGTGCGCGTCGGCGATCGCCACTACCCTATGGGTCTGGCGTTCATGAACGGCCCGACCTTCGGCAAGGATGTGTTCATTCCGCTCGACTGGATCATCGGCGGCCCGGATTACGCCGGTCGCGGCTGGCGTATGCTGGTGGAGTGCCTCTCCGCCGGTCGCGGCATCTCGCTGCCTGCTCTGGGCACCGCTTGCGGTCACATGGCGAGCCGCACCGTGGGCGCCTACTCCTATGTGCGCAAGCAGTTCGGCATGTCCATCGGCAAGTTTGAAGGGGTGCAGGAAGCGCTGGCCCGCATCGGTGGCCTCACCTATCAGCTCGAAGGGGCCCGTCGCATGACTGCAGGTTCCCTGGACTTGGGTCAGGCGCCGGCCATCGTCACTGCGATTTCCAAGTACCACATGACCGAAATGGCGCGCCAGATCATGGATGACTCCATGGATATCCACGCCGGTCGAGCCATCCAGCTGGGCCCGAAAAACTACACCGGCTACGCCTACATGGGTATTCCGGTCGCCATCACGGTGGAAGGGGCCAACATCCTGACCCGCAACCTGATGATCTTCGGGCAAGGGGCTACCCGCTGCCACCCGTACGTGTTTGCCGAGCTGGAAGCGGCGGCTGATACCGATGTGGAACGCGGCCTCGAGAAGTTTGACGCCCTGCTGATGAAGCACATCGCCTTCGGCGCCGGCAACTTCTTCGGTTCCCTGTTCCAGGGGCTGACTCTGGGTCAGTTCAACAGTGCCCCGGTGGCCGGTGAAACCGCTCGCTACTACAAGCAGCTGTCACGCATGAGTAAAGGGCTGGCGCTGTGCGCCGACGTCTCCATGCTGATGCTGGGTGGCGATCTCAAGCGCAAGGAGATGATCTCCGCCCGTCTGGGTGACGTGCTGAGCCACCTCTACTTGGCCTCCGCCACCCTCAAGCACTACGAGGATCAGGGCCGTATGGTCTCCGATCTGCCGTTCGTGCAGTACGCGGTGGAGCGCAACCTTTACCTGATTGGCAAGGCGTTCGAGGGCTTTTTCCAGAACTTCCCGAACAAGGTGGTGGGTGCCGTACTCAAGCGCGTGGTGTTCCCGTTCGGCGTCGGTTACAAGATGCCGGCAGACGATCGCTGCCACGCCATCTGTCTGGCCATGATGAAGCCGGGCGAGTTCCGCGACCGTCTGACCGCCCTCTGCTATGTGGGCAAAGACGAGGCGGATCCGGTCGGTCTGATGGAGCGCGCCTTCCAGGCCATGGTCGCTGTGCAGCCCTACGAGAAGAAGCTGGTGCAGGCCCAGAAAGAGGGCAAACTGCCCCGCAAACTGGCGCTGCCGGAGCTGGTTGCCGCCGCACTGGCCGGTTCCATCCTGAGCAAGGACGAAGCGGACAAACTGCTGGCCGCCGATGCCCTGCGCTACGAAGCCATTCAGGTAGACAACTTCGCCCCGGGCGAGCTGGAAGGCTTCTCCCAGCAACCAAGCAAGCAGCCAAACAAGGTCGAGCACGCAGCCTGATCCCTTGGCAAACCAGTACCAAACCGGCCCTCGTGGCCGGTTTTTTTGTTTGTTAACCATGCATTTACAAGCTAGGAGAATTCCAGTTAAATGCTTGAGTCCCTGTTGCAGGGGCTTTGGAAGCAAGGCCAGCGGAATGGCCGATAACAACAACTCAGGAAGAGTGAATGAACCTCGCCAAAACGGCGATCGAACGCCCCATCTGGGTGGCGGTCTCGATCGTGCTGATTTTCCTGCTGGGCCTGCTCAGCATCCGGGGACTGCCGATCCAGCTGTTCCCCGACATCGACCGTCCACACCTCAACATCTCGGTGAGCTGGCGTTCAGCCTCGCCCCAAGAGATGGAGTCGGAGATCACCGACCCCATCGAGCAGGAGATGCAGGGGGTTCAGGGGCTCAAGAGCCTTGTCAGCAACAGCTATCCCGGCTTTACCGAAATCGACATGGAGTTTGCCCTCGGCACCGACATGCAGCGGGCCCAACTCGATGTGATTTCGCGGCTGAACCGGGTCTCGGGATTGCCGGACAAGATTGGCGGCCCCTACGTCAACAACTACAGCAGCAACGATACCCTTACCTTCTTCTTCATCCAGCAACTGCCCGGCGCCAAAGGGGTGATCGATGATCATCAGGCGCTGATCGAGGCGCGGGTCAAACCCGAGCTGGAGCGCATCGAAGGGGTCTCGACTGTCGCAGTCGAGGGGATCAACGAGCGCCAGATCCAGATCCGCTTCGACCCCTACCGCGCCGCAGAGCTGGGGGTGGAGATCCCGGTGCTGGCCAGCCGGGCCACCACCGGCTGGGACGTGTCGGCCGGTACCCTCGACATCGGTCGCTGGGAGTACAAGCTGCGCTTCGCCGGTCGTTACGATGTCGAGACGCTGGGGGACAAGGTGGTGGACTGGCGCGATGGCCTGCCCATCTATCTGCGGGATGTAGCAGAAGTAAGGGTGGCCAGGGAAGAGAACCCGGTGCTGCGGATCCAGAACGGCAATACCGCCATCGCCGCCCAGATCTTCAAGGAGAGCGGCGCCAATGCCCTGGCCTCCCTTGAGGCGATCAAGGCTCGGGTGAACGAGCTCAACCGCGAGGTGCTGGAGCCGGTCGGGCTGCACATGGAGCAGTCGTTCGATGCCTCCCTCTACATCAATCGCGCCGTCAGCATGGTCACCGCCAACCTGGGGCTCGGGGTGCTGCTCTCCTGTGCCATCCTCTGGCTCTTTCTGCGCCAACTCAAGGCGACCCTGATGATTGCCCTCGCCATCCCCATCAGCATCATGCTCACCTTCTGCCTGCTCAAGGTGATGGATCGCACCCTCAATATCATCTCGCTGGCGGGCATCGCCTTTGCCGTCGGCATGGTGCTCGACGCCGCCATCGTGGTGCTGGAGAGCATCTACCGGCGCCACGAGCGGGGGGATTTGAGCAAGGCGGAGGCGGCGCTCGAAGGCACCCGTCAGGTGTGGACGGCGCTGGTCGCCTCCACCCTCACCACGGTCGCCATCTTCCTGCCGGTGCTGCTGCTCAACGATGTGGAGGGTCAGCTGTTTGCCGATCTGGCGCTCACCATCGCCTGCGCCGTGACGGTCTCCATGCTGGTCGCCGTCATCGTGCTGCCCGCGGTGGCGGCGCGCTGGATGGGACATGAAACACTGACCGATCCCGATGAGTCGCTGTGGCAGCGCACCACTCGTCACGTGATCCGCTGGACCTCGACCTCACGCCAGCGCTGGACGGTCATCACCCTGATGATGAGCCTGCCGGCCCTGGCCACCTGGGCGCTGCTGCCCAAGATGGACTATCTGCCGGACGTGAAACGGGACGCGGTGGATGTCTGGATGAACTTCACCCCCGGGGTCAATCTCAAGGCCCAGCGCGAAGAGGTGATCGATACCCTGATCGCCCGCCTCGCCCCCTACATGAAGGGGGAGAAAGAGCCTGCCCTCAAGAACTACTACATCTTGCGCTACCCGGGGGGCGCCCAGATTGGCGTGCGCCCCAAAGACGAAAACCGCATCAAGGAGCTGGAGAGCCTGTTGATGAAACAGCTGCTGGTAGGCATTCCCGACACCCGGGTGTTCGGCGGTCAGGGGTCGCTGTTTGGCGGCTTTGACAGCGAGAACGGCGTCTCCCTGCTGCTGCAGGGGGGCAACCTGCCCGAGCTCTATCAGGCGGCCCGTGCCAGCATGGGGATCCTCAGCAAGGACCTGCCGGGAGCACAGGTCCGGCCCGAACCGAGTCTCGACTTCACCGCTCCCGAGCTCAAACTGGTGCCGCAAGATCGACGTCTCGCCGAAGTGGGTTGGGATCGCACACCCCTGCCCACCATCATCCAGACCTTTGGCGACGGCTTGCGGGTCGGCGAGTATTTCGATGGCGAGGATCGGCTCGACATCATGCTGATGGGGCAGAGCTCCGCCAATCCGGACGAACTGAAGGCAGTGCCGCTGGCCACCCCCTCCGGGCGCATCGTTCCCCTTGGCGAGCTGCTGCGGGTGGAGCATGACATGGGCCCGGCCAGCATCTTCCGGGCCGATGGGCGGCGCAGCATCAGCCTGCAGATAGCGCCCCCGGCGGGTATGACCATGGAGCAGGTGATCGACACCCTGAAAAACCGCAGTTTTGCCGCCATCCGCCCCCTGCTGCCCGCCGGTGGCGAGCTGCGCATTGCCGGCAATGCCGACAGCCTGCAACAGGCGCTCGACAATCTGGGGACCATCTTCCTGTTCGCCGTGGTGATCCTGCTGGTGCTGCTGTGGGGGGTGTTTGCCTCCCTCAAGGATGCGCTACTGGTGCTGCTCACCCTGCCCCTTGCCTCGGTTGGCGGCGTGCTGGCGCTGCAACTGAGCGGGCTGCTGGTGCCGCTGCCGATGGACCTGCTCACCATCATCGGCTTTGTCATCCTGCTGGGACTGGTGGTCAACAACGCCATCCTGCTGGTGCATCAGACCCGCACCGCCGAGCGGGACGGCATGAGCCGTCAGCTGGCGGTGGCCGATGCCCTGCAAAGCCGGATGCGCCCCATCGCCATGACCAGTCTCACCAGCATCTTCGGCATGCTGCCGCTGATGCTGAGCCCGAGCGAGGGGAGCGAAATTTACCGCGGGCTCGCCACCGTCATTGTCGGCGGCATGAGTTGCAGCACCCTGTTTACCCTGATCCTGTTGCCTGCCTTCCTGCGTCTCGGGGAGCAGGTGGCGATCCCACAACCCCTGCGCCAGCGGGCCTGAGCAAGGAGCTCATCGATGACACATATGATTACCCGAATGTTGGCTGGCGCTGTGCTGATTGCAGGCAGTGCGCTACCGGTATTGGCCGATCAGGGCAAGATGGTGACCCTGGCGGATGTGACCCAAGGGGATGCGGCCGCCAATATCTGGGTCAGCGGCACGGTGGCGAGTCGCCAGCAGGCAGCGCTCAGTGCCGAAGTGAGCGGCCGGGTGGAGTGGATCGCCGAATTTGGCAGCCGGGTCAAAAAAGGGGACGAGCTGCTACGCCTCGACAGTACGGCGCTGCGCCTCTCGCTGGAGCAGGCTCGCGCCGAGCAGGCGAAATGGCAGAGCAACCTGCGCTTCGCACGCGCCGAATCCCAACGGATCACCCGGCTGCACCAGCAAAAGAGCGCCTCCCAAAGCCAGTACGACAAGGCCAGCTACGATGTGGAGCAGGCCGCGCTGGCCGAGCGACTGGCCGCCATACAGGTGAACCAGATTGAAGAACAGCTGCGCCGCAGCCACATCTATGCCCCGTTCGACGGGGTGGTGAACAACCACTTCATCCAGCCCGGCGAGCATGTGGACGCGGGCGAGCAGGCGCTGGAGCTGGTCAACCCGGATCAGCCGGATATCCGCCTGCAGGCCCCCATTCTCTGGGCCCAGCAGCTGGCGCCGCAAACCCGGCTGCGGGTGGAGGGGGAACAGCTGAGCGGTCATGGCGTCTATTACCAGCGAGCCGCCAGCGCCGATCCCAAGTCGCGCCTCATCGAGCTGCGCCTCAAACCGGAAGCGGGCACCTTCATCATCGGCTCGCCAGTACGGGTTGCCCTGCCACTGGGGGATCAGCAGAGCATGCTGCTGCCCCGGGACGCTCTGGTGCTCGGCACCGATGGCAGCGTGGTCTATCAGGTGGCGCGAAGCGGCAAGGCGCTCAAGGTGAATAGGGTGCCGGTCACCGTGCTGTTTGGCGACAGCCAGCAGGTGGCGGTGAGCGGCGCCCTCAAGCAGGGGGATCGGGTGGTGGTGCGTGGCGCGGGCAGCCTGCAGGATGGCGACACCATAGAATTGTTCAAGGGCTAACCAGGCCCGACGCAGGCTGGCCAATCTTTACCCGCTTGGCCCGGGACATACAGCCAAACGGGCCACAGTTTGCTATCTTGGCGGCCATCACTCGCGTTTAGAGCAATCAACACCCATGAGCATTATTTTGGGCATCGATCCGGGTTCGCGGATCACCGGATACGGGGTTATCCGGGTCGTGGGCGGCAAGGCCGAATACCTTGGCTCTGGCTGCATCCGCACCGATTGCGGCGAGCTGCCGGAGCGCCTCAAGCAGGTTTATGACGGGGTATGCGAGATCATCACCCAGTTCAAGCCCACCGAGTTTGCCATCGAGCGGGTCTTTATGGCCCGCAACGCCGACTCGGCCCTGAAACTGGGGCAGGCCCGGGGCAGCGCCATCGTCGCCGCAGTCAACGCCTATCTACCGGTGAGCGAGTACTCCGCCACCCAGATCAAGCAGGCAGTGGTCGGCACCGGCGGTGCCGCCAAGGAGCAGGTGCAGCATATGGTGACCCATCTGCTGAAACTCTCCGCCACCCCGCAGGCGGATGCAGCAGATGCCCTCGGCGTCGCGCTCTGCCACCTGCACACCCGCCAGAGCCTGATCAAGATGGCCGGCCGCGCCAGCAGCTCGGTACGTGGCCGCTATCGCTGAGCCCTTGTATCCCCCACGGCTCCTCTCGGTATCGCTAAATAAAAAAACCGCCCCGGACCTCCGGGGCGGTTTTGCTTGGCCGTTTTGTTTGGCTACCTAGCGAGCCGAGACGGTGATGCTGGCGAGATCGATCAGATTGACCGCCCCCTTTTGACCGCCTGCATCGTTGTAGGTGTCGTTCGCCTTCAGGTAACTCATGTTGTAAAAATCGCTCACCCGAATGTCATACTCTCCGGCGGGCAGATCCACCACGAACGGCGTCGAGTCACGCAACGGTTTGAGGTCGCCCTCTTTCATCACATGGGGCATCTGCACCATGCCGCTGGCGACAACCTTGCCACCACTAAGCACCGAGATCCGTTTCACCCCGTTGGTCACCCCCAGATTGATGGCATGCTGGGCATTGCTGTATTGCAAACGAATAGCGTGCTTGCCATCCAGCTTGACCCCCTGCACCAGCAGGCTGTCGTCGGGGCGGCCCCAATCCTTGAGGTAAGGGACGGGAATGGCCCCATCGGCGGCGCTCACACTGCCGGTATGGGAGACGTTGGCCGCATCGATGGCGATATGTTGCAGCGCAGGCTGATAGCAAACCGGCTTGGCATGATGGGAGCGGTTGCCGGACTCCGGATAGACCGCCTCGGCACTGTAGCAATAGGCCTGGCCCGGCTGTAATACCATGTCGTCGACCCAGCTGGTCGCCCGATCCAGCCCGGAGGCCACCTGCTTGCCATCCCGATAGATGTTGTAGCTGAGCGCCCCCTTGTTGACACTATCCTGCAGGGCAACAACCAGCTTGCCACTCTGCTCGCTAACCCCAAGCAGGGTCGGCTCGGTCGGTGCAAACACCTGCCGGTTCTCGACATCCAGCGGCGCCACATTCTTGATCAGGCGGATCTCCTGATCATCAGCCACGGAGGCACCGAGCGTCACCTCAATCCGGTTGCCAGAGGCCAGCATATTTTCACTTATCTGCTCCCCCACCGGAACGCCATTGAGCGTCACGCTCTGCACCGGATAGTAACTGCCCTCCCCGCCCAGCTCCGGCAGTTGCAGCACTATGTCAATCTGCTTGCCACGATAGTTCAATCCCTTGAGTGCAGCCTCGGGCTTGGCCCCCATCAGCTTGTGCAAGTGAGCGGTGACAAACGGCTTGATCCGGATCCCCCCCTCTTCCACCTTGTAGCCGAAGGTGGTGTCGGTCACCATGCCAAGGTAGCCCCCGACAGACCAGAGCTGGCGCTGGGAGTTGATCACCGGTCCCGTCAAATCGGGATGGGCCAGATCCATCAGGGAGGGCTGGCCGGAGAGCCACTCGAGGTTCTCCATGTTGGAGAGGTTCAGCGCGGCACCGCGCATCAGGGAGTCGATATGGTGATCGACCACGGCAACGTTCTGCACCATGGCCGCCGCCTTCAGCCCGTAGGCGGAGACGAAGGGCCAGATGGCGCGGTTATGGTAAACCGGCATATCGGGTTGCTGCGGGAAGTAGACCGGCGCGCCATAAGGGCCCATGGGATAGCGACTGATGATCTCTTTGGCCTGCGCCTCATCGGCAACACCGGCCAAAATGGCGAGGGATTCCCCCAATAGATCGAACTTGTAGGCCGGGCTCTGATCGGTACTGGTGTTGATCAGGCTGGCATACATCTTCTCGTCAGCCAGCCAGAAAGCACGATTGAGCGCCAGTTTCAGCTCACCCGCCCACTGGTTATAGCGGATCGCCAGCTCATCGTGCCCCAGTTCGCTCGCCACCCGCGCGGCCAGCAGCAACCCCTGATAGTGGGTCACGTTGGTGGAGAGAGATTTGCTCATGCCGATGTGGGCGATATCGGCGGTGATCCACTTGGCATAGGTCTGGTCGCGCCAATCGAGGAAGGATTGCTCGCCGACATAGAGACCATCTGCGCTATCGAAGGCGGCCAGACGATCACTCTCTATGGTGTTGCTCAGTCCTTCAAAGACATCGGGCAAGAACGCGCGGCGCTCGGCATCAGGCAGGGCAGCCAGCACCCGCTCGGCCCCCAGGGCCCAGCTCATGCGATCGGTACTGATGGGCCAGCTGCCCCCGGTACCGGTATCCTGAATGATCTGGCGTCCTTGCGGGATCAAGCTGTCCAGATCGCTTGTCAGCTCGGCTCTGAAATCAGAGAGCTTGAAGCGCAGGGAGTTGCGCGCACGCATGGGATCAAGCGCCCCCAGCCCCAGATCGGTGGCGTAGGAGAGATCCCGCGTCCATACGTAATGCCACTTGGCGCCGGTTTCAAAACAGTCGCACGGGATCGCCTGACCCCCGTTGTAACTGCCATCCTTGACCTGAGCCACGCTGTTCTGGCGCATCTCGTGGGTAGCCAGCGCAAACAGGGCATCAAACACCATGTTGCCGGAGCGCAGGCGGGGCAGATCCGCTTGCTCCTGATAGGTAGTAAAGCTATCACCCGGATCACGCAACTCCTGAGTGGTCGACTGCGCATAGCTACGATACTCGTCACTGGCCCGCTTGACCGAGAAGGTGGCCGTTTCCGTCACTCCGGGCTTATAGGTCTCATACTCGCGCTTCTCGATCAGCTCATGCCCTTCATGGGGATTGATCATGCCCAAATCACTATCGCCTGCAACGCTGACCTGCAACAGAGGAGCATTCTCATCCTGGCTGGCATCCAGCAGGAACTTGTAATACCCCTCCTGCTCTACCCGCACGGTTGCCAGCTGGCACTGAGCATCGCAGCGCTGCATCTTGACCGGGTTGTTCAATGCAATGACGCCATTGAGCCCAAAGCCGATCCCCTCCTGAGCGGAGGCAATCTTTATCTTGTGCTCACCCACAGTCAGCTTGGCCACCATCACATACTGCTTGTCCCCCTGATAGACCATCTGCAGGACAGGCTCCAGATTGCCATCAATCCCTTTTAGATAGAGACTCTCGCTGTAATTGGGGTCATCACGCACCATGGAAAACTCGATGGCCGGTGCAGCCAGATCGGCATTGGTCACCTTGACCTGAATGTCGAGCAACCCCTTTTCCGTCACCACCAGACGGTTGTTCTGCCCGTTGTTCTGGTAGTACATGGGATAGACCTGACCGGGGAAGATGCTGGTCTCCTTGCGGGAATCCGCAGAGAAATCGGGATATTTGGTCCACTCGGGCCCGGCCACTTTGAACGGGGACATACCCGAGTTCATTTTCAGGTTGTCCAGACGATAGACACCATCCTTGAAGGTCAGTTTGAACTTCTCCTCACGACCCCAGCCGCTAAACTCACCGACCATATAGAGATCAAAATTCCAGGGCGCCTTCACCTCGGGTTTGGCCCCGTCATCGTTGCCGCTGGATGAGCTGTCGTTACAACCGGACAAAAGAACCCCGCCGCAGCATAACGCCACGGATAATGCCAATGGACGAATTTTCATATATTCCCTTCGTTACTTTTTTGTTTTGTTATTGAAACAGCATTGAGTAAAACTGTTTTTGCCAGTCTATGTGGTCAACATTCACCAGAAAAATAGACTGCAACCCAATAGGCATAGATAACATCTATAACCAGATGAAATTACGTGATCCACCGCACCAAACCGGCTATCAAGCGGTAAAAACGATTTGAATACAACGTGAAGGGAGCCACATAAAAATAGCCAGTCAGTAAAGGGGAATAATTGACAGCCCCGGGTGATTACACTAGCTTGGCGCACCACCCGCCCATAATCGGACGCCATGTTCGTGGACAAGCATCTAAGACAATTTATTGAAGTGGCCACCCACAAAAATGTCAGTCTGGCAGCCAGGCAAATGGGGCTCAGCCAACCGACGCTGACACACAACATGAGAAAACTTGAGGAGAGTCTGGCGACGACCTTGCTGGTCAGGCACGCGGGCGGCGTGACGCTCACCGCTGCCGGAGAGCTGCTGCTGGAGCAGGCTCGCATGATGCAGCGGATCTACGATGATACCCTCAGGCAGCTGGCCACCCTGCGCGAGCGCACCGCACGACCGCTAAACGTGGGCACCGGACATGCGTGGTGGCAACCGGTATTGCAACCTGTTACTGCCCGTTATCAGCAAGCCAATCCATCCTGCGCCATCAACATTGAAGTCGGCAACCATCTGCGCCTGCTCGATCTGCTGCTCGGCAATCATATCGATCTGTTTCTCGGACATGAAATTCACGGGCTGGCCAAAAATTACAGCCTGATATTTATCCCGCTATTTATTTCTCACGATGGGGTATTTGTCAGAGCGGGCCATCCCCTCACAGGGAAAATATGCAGCAAGCAGGATCTGGTCGATTATCCCAGCCTGCTGGTGACCCCGGATGAGGAGAAATATCTTCATCTGGTCGAGGACTTGGCGCGCAAAAAACAGGAACGCGCCGCCATGAAACTGAATGATAAAATCATTTATAGCAGCAACTCCTTGCTCACCAGCATTGATATTATCAATAGCAGCAATGCTGTCATGCCATATCCAGTGAGCATGGCCAGTTATTTTTCCAGATTCGGCATCGGCACGCTGCAAATGAGCGAAGAGTACAACAAGGGGACGATCGGAATTTATATTCCCCGCGAGAAGATTGATGATCCTCACATTCAGATGTTGTGTCAGGACATTCAGGCTCAGGTCGCTTGCAATAGCCCCTTAATTGCCACCTTCTGAACCAGCGGCAACCGGGCTGGATGAATCAACAGCTCATCCAGCCAGATGTACCAATCCTTACACCAGCTCCCCCAGCGCACCGATCAGAGCGTCGAGCCCCTGATCGACCTTTGAACGCGGGCAGCCGACGTTGAGGCGGATATAACCTGTGCCTTCGATGCCATAGGTGTCGCCGCGCATGATGGCGACCCGATATTTCTCCACCAGCAAGGTTTGCAGCGCATCCATCCGCTCGGTGGAGTCGATACCAAGACCGTTCAAGTCAATCCAGGCGAGATAGGTTCCCTCGGGCACCCGATAGTCGATGGCGGGGAAAGCCGCGTTGAGCCGCGCCGCCACCTGGGTGAGGTTGCCATGCAGATAGGCTTTCAGGGCATCGAGCCACTCGCCGCCGTCCCGATAGGCGCTGATATGGGCTAGAACCCCGAGAATGGGCGGCGATGAGAGGCCATGGGCCGCCTTGAGCCGCTGCAGATAGGCGGCGCGCGCCGCTGCGTTGGCGATAAAGGCGTAGGCGCCGCCAAGGGCGGGAATATTGAAGGATTTGGAGCCCGAGCTCACCAGCGCCCAGCTCTCGTCCTCTGCCACCTCGCTCCACGGTAGATAGCGGGCAAAGCTCACATCCATATGGATGTCGTCCGAGATGACCTTGACCCCGTGGCGCTGGCAGATGGCGGCCATCCGGCCCAGTTCATCCCGCGTCCAGACCCGGCCGGTGGGGTTGTGGGGGCTGCAGAGCAGCAAAATCCGGCAATCGGGACGAGCGGCTTGCTGCTCGAAACATTGCCAGTCGATCTGGTAACTCCCCTCTGATTTTTTGAGCGGGCAAGGCAGCAGCACCCGATCGTTGGCAGCCAGCATATTGCCGAAGGCATCGTAGGCGGGGGTATGCACCAGCACTCCTTCGCCCGGCGCCGACCAGAGGCTCACCAGCTGGGCAATCACATAGATGACCGAGGGGCCGTAAACCAGCGTCTCGGGGTCGAGGCTCGCCCCGTAACGGCTGGCAAACCAGTCGCTCACAGCTCCTTTAAAGTCGTCGTGATTCCAGCGGCTGTAGCCAAATACCCCGTGCTCAAGGCGGGTTGTCAGGGCCTGGCGAATGCAGGGTGCAGTCTCGAAATCCATGTCGGAGATGGTAAAGGGGAGCAGATCGGCATGGCCAAAACGGTCGGCTACATAGTCCCATTGGGTGCAGTAGGTACCGTGGCGGTCGACCACGCGGTCGAAGTCATAAATATCGTGCATGAAGTTTCTCCCTCCATAAACAGGAGACATATTGGGAGAGGCAAACAAGGGGGGCTTGCGCCCCCCGTTCGGTTCTTATTGGCCGGTTCAGGCCCCCATCAGACTCTGCAGCTGGTTTTTCACCAGATGAACCTGCGGGCCGATCACCACCTGCAGGTTGTGCTCGTCGAGCTTGATCACCCCGATGGCGCCGTTTGCTTTCAATACCTTGTCATCGACTCGGCTCATGTCCTGCACCGACATCCGCAGGCGGGTGATGCAGTTATCGAGCGCCAGAATGTTATCGGCGCCGCCCAGGGCGTTGAGGATGATTTCACCGTTGTAACCGCTGTTGCCGGCCTTCTTGCCTGCGGGCTGGGCAGTCTCGCTGGTCTCGATTTCGCGGCCGGGGGTTTTGAGGTTAAAGCGCACGATGGCGAAGCGGAACACGCTGTAGTAGATGGCAAACCAGATAGCGGCCGCGACCGGCACCAGATACCACTTGGTGGCGGTGCCCTGCAGCACGCCGAACACCAGAAAATCGATGAGGTTGCCGTCAGTGTTGCCGATGGTGACGCCAAGCAGCCCCATGGTCATAAAGCCCAGACCCGTCAGGATGGCGTGAATGACGTAGGGCACCGGTGCCACAAACAGGAACAGGAACTCCAGCGGCTCGGTGATGCCGCCGATGACGCAGGCCACCACACCGGAGACCAGCAGCGCCTTGATCTTGCCACGATTTTCCGGACGGGCGCAGTGATACATGGCGAGCGCCGCACCCGGCAGGCCGCCGAGGAAGGCAGGCATCTTGCCCTGAGAGAGGAAGGAGGTGGCAGAGACCGAGAAGCCGGAAGTGTCGGCGCAAGAGAGCTCGGCGTAGAAGATATTGAGGGCGCCGCTCACCTCGTGACCGCATACCAGCTGGGTGCCGCCCGCTTCGGTAAAGCGGATCAGCGCCACCAGAATGTGGTGCAGGCCGAGCGGCAGCAGCAGACGCTCACCGGTACCGAACAGGAAGGGGCCGAAGGGACCGGCGTGGGAGATGAGCGCCCCGATGCCGTTGATGCCGGCAGCAAACCAGGGCCAGACGAACGGCACGACCAAGCCGACCACACCCAGCACCAGCGCGGTGATGATGGGCACGAAGCGGGCACCGCCGAAGAAGGCGAGCGCATCGGGCATCTTGTAGGTGTAGAAACGGGCGTGCAGTTTGGCGACGATCACCCCGACGATGATGGCCCCCAGAATCCCGGTGTCGATGGAGCTGATGCCGAGGATCGATTTCACCCCGTAGGCCTTCTCCGCCGCCGCGTCACCGATGACGTTGGCCACGGTCAGGTAGAAGTTGATGGAGAGGTTGAGCGCCGCATAGCCGACGAAACCGGCAAAGGCTGCGACCCCCTTCTCTTCTCGCGCCAGCCCGAGCGGAATAGCCACCGCAAACATCACCGGCAGATAGATAAAGGCCACCAGCCCCACCTTGGTCATCCAGAGGAACAGCAGTTGCAGCACGGTATTGTCGAGGAAGGGCATGCTCTGCTTGACCGCATCGCTGGTGAGCGAGCTGCCGACACCGAGCAGGATGCCCGAGAAGGCCAGCAGGGCGACCGGCAACATAAAGGTCTTGCCGAGGCTCTGCAGGAACTCCCAGATGGTGGATTTGGCTTGAGGCTTGGCCATGAAACGGCTCCTTGTTAATAGACAGCAATGTCTGCGGCTGCCCTCCCCCGCTCGAGGCAATCTCGAAGCAAAAGGCGCGGGTCAGCATCAGGTTTTGCTGGATGATAAAACGTTTTATCAACTTGCAAGTGCCGACAGGATCACAGAATAAGGGGGCTGGCTGGCAGCAGGATCCAAATTTGTGAGCCGGATCGGCCAGATGGTGATGTAACGTTTCACTTGGCAACCCAAGCAGGTATGCTGGGGCCTCGCTTTCAACTGTCCGTCGTCCATTCGCCCTATGTCGCCCAAATCCCTCTCTGCCAAAGCCACCAAGATCACCGATGTCGCCCAGCGGGCGGGAGTGTCGGTCACCACCGTCTCCATGGTGCTCAACGGCAAGGGGCGCATCTCGCCGGCCACCGCCGAGCGGGTGCAGCAGGCGATAAAAGAGCTCGACTACGTGCCCAACAGCGCCGCCGCCAACCTGCGCAGCCAGCAGTCCAATCTGGTGGGGCTGATCCTGCGCGACATCACCGACCCCTTCTATACCGAGGTGACCGCCGGGGTGAGCGAGGTGCTGGAGCAGCAGGGCTACCTGCTGTTTTTGACCCAGTGCGGCCACAGCCCGGAGCGGCTGCAGCAGAGCATCCACTCCCTGTCACGCCAAGGGGTGGCGGGCATCATCTTCAATCCGGTGCGCGGCGCGGCGGCCAAAACCCTGGAGACCCTGCTCGACTCCGAGCTGCCGGTGGTGTGCGCCGCCCGCTCCTACTATCGGGATGACGTGGACTTTATCGGCCCCGACAACACCCACGCCGCCAAGCAGGCCACCACCTACCTGATCGAGCAGGGCCACCGCCATATCGCCTACGTCGGCGGGCGGGCCGACTCCCTCACCCGCGCCGAACGCATCGGCGGCTACTGCGCCAGCCTGCTGCAATATGGCCTGCCCTTCAAACCGGAGTGGGTACTGGAGTGCGAACGCACCCAGCGCAGCGCCGCCGACACCATCGCCCAGCTGCTGCACCAGCATCCCAAGGTGACCGCCGTGCTCTGCCACTACCCCGAGGTGGCACTCGGCGCCATCTATGGCGTCGAGGCGAGCGGCCGCACCGTGGGCAAAGACAACTACATCGGCCAGCAGGTAGCCCTGCTCGGTTTTGACGACGTGGCGGAGGCCGAACTCACCTCCCCCGCTCTCACTTTCGTCAGCTCACCGGCCCGCGAAATCGGCCGTCAGGCGGCAAGGCGCCTGCTGACCCGGATGCAGCAACCCGAGCTCGCCCCCAACCGCCATATCATCACCCCCAACTTGCAGAAGCGTGAGTCAGCCTGAGCGAGGAGGCTTGCAGAGTAGTAAAGGGGGCCTGAACCACAAGCTGGATGAGTAAAGCGGCCTTATCTGCCGATGCCCACCCCATCACTCATGGCATCCCCATATATGACAAAACACCGCCAATTGGCGGTGTTTTGTCATTGCTATAAAAAGCCGTGCCATCTATTTACAGCAACGCCTCACCATAGCGGTTGGCTTCATCAGAACCTTTTTGCAATTTAATCAGTAGCAATAGCACAAATCCGATAATGGGGACAGCACCGAGCAGCAAATACCAACCAGTACGATTGGTATCATGTATCCGACGCACCGCCAGCGCTGCACAAGGAATAATGGTCAGCAAGCCATACACGCCAAGCTCATAATTTATATGATCCGGGGAGTTGAATAACTGCGTTAAAATCACAGCAATCACGGTATGGAACAGCAAGAACATAAAGTATTCCTGACGTGATGCACGCCCGTGGAAATTAAAGTAGTTTTTGAATGCTTTAAAATAAAAGTTCATCACACACCTCGACATAAGTACCTGAACAAAAATGTTGTTGTGCCAATTTTAATGCGCTATGTCGCAATTGGCCGGAGCAGTTCAACAATAACCAATAGCGTTAGCCGTACCAACACAATAAACATTATTAAAAGATATTAACGCGAAAATATAAAAAACGAGGATGGCGGAGCTTGTCCTGGCAGATGGCTCACTTGCTGCCTGCCTCCCCTTTCGCACTGGATGGGAGCCTCGCAGTTTGAGAGAGGTAGCTTGCTCACCGCATCAGCGAACGTGCTTGAAAATGGGCGTTTGGCCGCCCACATCACTCACTAACCTCATGATTTAATTTATTTTAATAGTTTTTAATAATTATTTTTGGTTGGCATCTCACTGGACTGGCCAGTTAGGCTTCAGGTCAGAAAGCAACGTTCCACATCACAAATGCCAAACAGGTGAGATATGAAAAAAAGTTTAGCCATCCTTGTTACCATGACCTTGCTGACCACAGGCTGCTCGAATATCAGTACCCGTGATGCCTTGATTGGTGCAACAGCATTGGGTGCAGCCGGTGCGATTGGCTATTATGCCGGGCATCATAAAAAGTCAGGAAAAGAGAGCGGCTCAGCACAATTCGAGCAGCAAGATTTGACCGGCATGCGTGAAAGCCAGGCCAGTGATCAATTGCAGCAACATGGATTTCATATGGTCGATGGCTGGCAAAATGATCACGGTAACCATGCCTCCTTTGCCATCTGGTATAACGACAACTCTCATCAATGTTTGCAGTTGAAAAGTGTTCATGGTGACGTAAAAAATGCCTCTGAAACACGCAATGAAAATTGCCACGCCTAATTTAATTATCATGATTAACAGGAACATCCCCATGAAAATGAAATCTTCTAAATATATTGCTATCGCTGTTTTGCTGAGCACCTCTGGTTGTGCATTGCCGATAATGGCGGCCGACACGGCCGATCTTAATTATCAGGATATTGGTTGGGTCAAACAGGAACTGAGTGACCGCGGTTTTGTAAAAGGTTCTGCCCCCAGCAGTACCGTCGAATATTGGTGGAACCAACAAGATCAGCAGTGCATCCGCCTGGCCGTCAAACATGGCAAGGTCAATGACATCAGTGACGAGCAACGTGATGAGTGTGGCGCTGTCGTACAACGCTCTCACTCTTCAACCCCGAGTCATGACCACAAACAGCGACTTGCCGTCAACCAGATGCCCAACTACTGCCTGAATTTTGCTGCCGAAGATCTGGGAAGATACAAGGATGATGTCAGCACCCTGCCCGCCGAAAAAAGCCATGGCAAATACGTGGTGCCGGGGCAGAGTGACGAGATTTTCTTCGAGTGTACCTTTAGCAAAGATGGCTCATTCCTCGGCATGAACCTCAAACGCTAACCACCCTCTTCCTCTGCTCAGGGCGGGAGTCTGTTGTGACGGCTCCTGCCTTTACATTAATCAGGAGCCAACAATGCAAGTACAGCGCACTGACGTCTAGCAGTTTAGTTTCTGGATTTTCGACAACGAAAAAGTGGCGTCATTCTATCTATCAGGCTGGCTAGACACTAAAGGGCTTGCTTGACGGATGCCCGTGAACGCCTAGCTGCGTGCGAAAAAGAACTTGTTCACATTTCTATCCATTAAGTGAGAGACAACACCGTGAAAAACACTCGTAAAGCAGTAATCTGTTGTTCCTTGATTGCGCTTACCTTGACTGGGTGCAGCCCCCCCTCCTCACGTTTCGCTGAGTGCATGTCAACCTACCACGACAGCAACGCCTGCATATCACTTGAGCAGGCAAACCAAGCACGCTGGCAAGCACTTATCGACAGCGGCAATCAGTTGTCGGCTACAGGCGCCGAGATGGGGCGCAGCAACAACAGGTATTGCAGAACACCAGACCAAGACAAACCATCTGCCGCCAAGGCCCATTCAATAACACCATGAACTGCACCACCTATTAAGCCCCCGATAAGCCCCCGAATTGCTATATAAAGTGAGGCTAAACATCACCTTGAACATCAAGAAGGTGAGTGAGACTTTGATAATCAAGGAGTTGTTGTATTTAGGCCAGTTGGTGATGGGGTGGAGCAGCGTGCACATGATGCAGACTTGAAGGAGAATGGTGGTGATCAGCCCGCTGCGCCCTACGTTATTCCCATTCAAGCTGCATCGATTTGAGCAGCAACGACACGATCAGCAACAACAGAAGCCTGTCAGGCACATATGTCCCTTGACAAAAAAGAGCCTCCCCCGTCAGAGTTCACTATCAAGTTGACCTTCAGCATCATGACTCTCGAGACGCTCACCACGCCATGCTTCCGGATCAGGATTCCCATTTGCACTCTTTCGGCCGATTCGTGCTGGACACCAAACAACTTACGTTGACCCGACGCCAGGATGGCGAGCCATCGGTCATGCGTGTCTCTGCCGCTGAAGCGCGTCTCCTGCATTATTTTCTCACGCATGCTGGCACCTTGCTCAGCAAAGAAACGCTGCTGCAAACCGGCTGGCTGGGTCGACCGGTCAGCGCCAGTTCACTGCCAGTCGCCATCGCCAACCTGCGCCGCTATCTCGATACCCCGGAACAAGAGGCGGTGATCAGAACCTTGCCGCGGCAAGGCTATCTGTTCATGCTTGCCCCCGGCGCTGTCGCTATGCAAGAGGCCGAGCTGGCCCAACCGCAAGCAGCCCGTGAAGAAGAGGCTGCTGCCACGCCTGTCATGTCAACCGCGGATGACCCAACCCATCCGGTATCTGCAACGACAAGCAAAGAGCCAAAGCCGCTCCCGCTGTCCAGCTGGCAGCAAAATCTGATGCTGATCATGATGGGGGGATTTGTGCTCCTGCTACTGCTGACAGGCATTTACTTGAGTACTACCTGGGTCACCGTCAAATGCGAACCGGCCGGAGAAGGGATCCTTTGCCATACCCAGAAGCCAGCCAGCCAACTGCCGACCCCAAAACAGGGGGAGATCTGGTTGATGGTGGGTGACGAGCAGGCAAAATTTCAGGAGAAACAGCGATGAAACGTAGTTTATTGACTCGGCTGCTCTATGTGTCGAGTTCGCTGGGGATGCTGCTGGTCTCGCTGATACTGCTAAATAGTCTGGGTTGTGACTATGAAATGCGTCTGTCATCCAAAGAGGCTGATTATTATGCCGTTTGCCGAGCTGGCAAATTTACCGTCATCGAACGTGAACACGGCTCCAAAGCGACCTGGATGGTCACGGCATATCAGGCTGTGCTGGGTAGCCAGCTCATTTTCTTCGTCACTGAACGTTCTCAGGTTGAAGCCCCCCAGACCAAATCACCTTTGAGTGACCTTAACAAGATGCATGGCAGCTTCACCATGCCCCTTAACTATGGCTGGAAGAAGCTGACCCCCGACCATATCGCCATTTTTCAACAGTCGCCTCACCCGGAAATACTGCAGGGCCATTTTGAGGGTTCACTGGATTTCTACCACAGGTTCTGGCCTTCGGTACCGGTGAAAGCACAGTAAATTCCCGCTCCAGACCCAGCCCCCCAAGATAGAAGGTGAGCCTGATCACCTCTTTGCAGCGAGGGAATTGAGAGTCAAGTGGAGAGGCATATGATGGGAGCCCCTTCTCTTCACGAGCCCCTTTATGAGCAACCCGCACGACCAGAATCCGCCAACTGAAATCCATCGCTGTGACAAATGCAGGGAGCGTACCCGTCATATCGTGGTGCTGGTCGCCCGCGATCACAGCCAAGACATCATGCCCAAGGATCCGCGCAAAGCCTTCTGGCAAGCCTTTACTTCCAGCAGCATCACCAACTGGGCGTTTGGCGAAACGCTGGCTTACCAGGCCACCCATGTAAAGCACCTGATCTGCGAGCGCTGCGGCGAGAAGTTTCTGGAATATTGAGTGACCATCAGGCCCAGAGGACGGCGCACCACGGACCGTCAGAGCGGGATAAAAGAGAAATAAAGATGACGTTTGTCGAGACGAACCCCGACCAACTGCCGCTAGCGCTGCTGCTGGAGGCCGATCCCGCAGAGCAGCGCATTGCCCCCTACTTTCCAGCCTCCAGATATCTGTTCCAGAAAAGAGCACTCATAGATGAAACGCATTCTGATTATTGGTAACTCGGGATCGGGCAAGAGCTGGTTGGCAGCTCGATTGGCTGAGGGGTTAACTATCCGCGAGGTCAATCTGGACACCATTGTCTGGCAGCCGGGCGGCTTTAACCAAAAACGGCCCCAGCATGAGATTGACCATGCCATTCAGACACTTGCTCAAGAGCAATCATGGGTGGTCGAAGGGGTATTTGGTGCCCTGGCCGAGCAACTGCTTGATGCCGCCGATACCCTGCTTTTTCTGGATCTTGACTGGTCTGTATGCCGTGATTCACTGCTATCGCGCGGATCACAAAACGCCAGGCAAGGGGATGCAGTGGCAGCCGAAGAGAACTTTCAACAACTGCTGGTGTGGGCATCGGAATATGGGCAGCGAGCCGGCAAAAGCTCCCGCCAATTCCATCAAGAGCTGTTTGATCGATTCCCAAACGACAAGCACCGTTTCACGACTCGCACAGAGGTAAATAGCTATCTCACGCAACTGACCACTCATAGCTAACGGGGTAGAGGATGACGCAACAGGAGTTGGCGAAAATGGGGGGCGCTTCGGTAAATATCCAGCTGCTGGATGGCAAGCCCTGTATCAGAAAAAGCTGCGCATCGCCTGTCGAGCGCCATTTCTACCAACGCGCCGCACTGCATTTGAGCGGGCTCAACACTCCTTCCCTGCTCAAGGTCGAAGGGGAGACCCTGTTCCTTGAGCAGATCCCTCATCCGGTCACGCTCACGCAGCTGCACCACAACGAACAGACCTTTGCTCAGCTGGCCTGCCTGCATAACGCCAACTATCAGCCCGACTTTGCGGTGAAAACTCACGGCTGGTCGCTCGCCGACACCAACGAGGCGCTCTCTGTACTCTGCCTGCCGGAAGCGGTAAACGAGAAGATCCGCCATATCCAGCAAGTCGGCCACGAACTATTCGAGGAGTCATACCTGATTTCGGGAGATAGCAACGAGGGAAACTGGGGCACCCGCGACAATGGTGAGCTGGTGTTGTTTGACTGGGAGCGATTTGGTTATGGTAGTCCGGCCATCGATCTGGCCCCGCTGGTGCCGTGGATGGGTTCGCTGGCTGAATATGAAACCATCATTGAACGCTATCTGCGCCACAGTTCGCTGCTCTCTGGCGACCGGTTGCTGCGCCATCTCGTCATAGCTAAGTGCTGGCTGATTATTGAAGTCACCAATCTGCTGACCAGAAGGGAGAAGCCGCAGGCAGAGCAATATCTGGAGTGGTATCGGCAACAAGTTCCCCACTGGCTGGAGTCGGTGGCGCATATGGTGTAGTCCGTAGGTTCGAATAGCGCAGCGTATTTGGACGTTCGCGTTATCACCTCTCTCTTTTCAGCCATCCCTCTCTTGCCACCACACTTTCTTCCCAAACAACGCCCCTCTGCGTTCGCTCTGCCAATCCAATTGGCCTCCGCCATCAGGCGCATAAAAATCCTAATCCGCCCGACGAAATGGCGACTTTTTGTGAGAAAGGTCACATCTGATAACGCCTTAAAACCACATATAAATCCAGACCCCACTGATGATTAATTTATTGACATGACGCATTACAAACCTGGTTTCGAGGCCAACCATAATCCATTTGTCTGTTTTTAAAGAAAAAATCAGCAATGACCTGAAAATGGCGAGTCCTGCCTGAAAACGGGATCTTCATCACATCGCGTTTTACTGCGCACAAAAATCCAGTGATTAGCACATTTGTCCGATAGGGAGGGAACGAGCGAGCCACGATAATGAACAGGTCATTTTTATCCAGTACGTCGATACGTACTCACGCATAGCTTCCGTCACCGGAAGCGGGGAGAGCGCCATGATCACCACCTTGATCAATGAACATCTGATCAACCTCGATTTGAAAGCGACGCGTAAGGAAGAGGTCTTCACCGAGATGGCCCGCCTGCTGGCGTCGCAAGGCAAGGTCAGCAACGAGCAGGCCTTTATCAAGGATCTGTGGGCCCGCGAAGATCTGGGTAACACCGGCTTTGAAGAGGGCGTGGCCCTGCCCCACGCCAAGAGTGCGGCGGTATGCAATCCGGCGGTCGCCATCGGCATCAGCCGCAACGGCATCGAGTACGGCGCCGAAGATGGCAAGCCGTCCCACATTTTCTTTATGATCGCCTCCCCCGATGGCGGCGCCAACCACCATATCGAAGTGCTGGCCGAGCTCTCCGGCAAGCTGATCGAAGAGGGCTTTATCGCCAAACTGCTGGCGGCAAAAACCCCGGCCGATGCGCTAGCGCTGCTGCTGACCAAGAAAGAGGAGCAGAGCGCGGCCCCGACCACCAGCAAGGGCTTTATCATCGGTGTCACCGGCTGCCCGGCCGGTATCGCCCACACCTATCTGGCGGCCGAGTCGCTGGAGCGCGCCGCCAAGGAGCTGGGTTATGAGGTGAAGGTGGAGACCAACGGCTCCATCGGCGTCAAGAACAGCCCGACCGCAGACGAGATTGCCCGCGCCACCGCCATCGTGGTGGCCTGTGACAAGCAGGTGGACATGGCCCGCTTCGCTGGCAAGCCGCTCATCAAGACCGGCGTAAAAGCCCCTATCAAGGATGGCAAGGGTCTGATCGAGCAAGCCCTGAAAGCCCCCGCCTATGTGGCTGGCAAAGAAGATAAAAAAGGTGAAGAGAAGAACGCGGGTGGCAGTTCCGATCTCTATCGCTACCTGATGAACGGCGTATCGCACATGATCCCGTTCGTGGTGACCGGCGGTCTGTTGATTGCGCTGGCACTGGCCATCGGCGGCAACCCGACCCCGAGCGGCATGCAGATCCCGGAAGGGAGCATGTGGAACCAGATCCTCAACGTGGGCGTGGCCGCCTTCACCCTGATGATCCCCATTCTGGCGGGCTATATCGCCTATGCCATCGGTGATCGTCCGGCACTGGCACCGGGCTTTATCGGCGGCTGGATCGCCAACAACGGCAGCTTCTACGGCGCTGACGCCGGTACCGGCTTTATCGGTGCCATCATTGCAGGCCTGTTGGTCGGCTATCTAGTGCGCTGGATTGCCACCCGTCAGTACCACAAGATGGTGCAACCGCTGGTGCCGATCCTGATCGCCCCCATCGTCGGGTCGCTCTTTATCGCTGCGGTCTTCATCTTCATCATCGGCGCCCCGATTGCCGACATGATGACTGGCCTGAACGCCATGCTGCTCTCCATGAGCGGTGGCAGTCTGGTGCTGCTGGGTATCGTGCTGGGTGGTATGGCCGGCTTTGATATGGGTGGCCCGGTCAACAAGGTGGCCTTCCTGTTCTCGGTGGGCATGATTGCCTCCGGTCAGACCCAGTTTATGGGTGCCATGGCCTGCGCCATCCCGGCTGCCCCTCTTGGCATGTCGCTGGCGACCGTGCTCGGTCGCAAGCTCGGTATCTTCGATGCCTCTGAAATCGAAGCGGGCAAAGCCGCCGGTGCCATGGGTCTGGTGGGAATCTCCGAAGGGGCGATTCCGTTCGCCGCCCGTGACCCGCTGGCCGTTATCCCGGCCAACATTCTGGGCAGCATGACCGCCGCCGTGATGGCCTTCCTGTTCGGCATCACCAACAGCGTTGCCCACGGTGGCCCCATCGTGGCCCTGCTGGGCGCCGTCAACAAGCCGCTGCTGGCCCTGCTCTGCATGATCTGCGGCGCCATCGTCACCGGCGTGGTCGCGGTTGCCCTGAAAAAGCTGCGAGTCAAAAAGAGTGACGAGGTGACCCTGGCCAAGGCGGCCTGAGTCCCCCCTCGCCATCGCGGCTCGTAGAGCATAAAAGAGGCCACCCCACGGGGTGGCCTCTTGTTTTTTGGGGATAGCTGGCGAGCCGTATTTCCCAAAATCGCCCCCCGAGAAATGGTGGTCAATCAGCCCTCTCCCTTCACTTTTCCCCTTACCTTTCCCTGGCTCCCTTCTGGCCTATCCATCCCACCAGCCCAGCCCAGCCCAGCCCAGCACTCGCACAAAGCGCCAAACTGGCTGAAATGGCAGCAATCCGGCGTCAGCGGTGTGATGTTTCTCACGCTTTGTCCGCGAAAGCGCAAAAACTAGGAAAATTTCCTAGCCCCACTAGGGATGGCTCTCAAGCCATTTTTTGCCCCTCTTATTAGAGTCACCCCACCTGATGTCGTGACCAGCACCGCGACGGGCAATGTGCCCCGTCATCCCGTGCCGGGCCCGGGTTTATATTGATGGAGCGTCGAGCGCAGCAACGGCTGACAGCCCCGACGTTCCGTTCCCCCTTCCGTGGCGTGACCTCGAACAACCTATCTACAAATGAGGGGCGCGGCGGAAATACCGTCTATCTCGCAGAGGATGAACGAAGATGTTGAAATTGCTCCAACAGGTCCGGGTCCCCACCCTCGACCTGCCGGTCGAAGCCCGGCGCAAGCTCTGGTTCAAGCCGTTTATGCAATCTTATCTGGTTGTATTTATTGGCTATTTGACCATGTATCTGATCCGCAAGAACTTCAACATTGCGCAAAATGACATGATCCAGGAGTACGGTCTCTCCATGACCGAGCTTGGCATGATCGGCCTTGGCTTCTCCATCACCTACGGGGTGGGCAAGACCATCGTCTCCTACTACGCCGATGGCAAGAACACCAAGCAGTTCCTGCCGCTGATGCTGATCCTCTCCGCCCTGTGCATGCTGGGCTTCAGTGCCAGCATGGGTGGCACCGGTTTCAGCCTCTACTTCATGATCTTCTTCTACGCCCTGAGCGGTTTCTTCCAGAGCTGTGGCGGCTCGTGCAGCTACTCCACCATCACCAAGTGGACCCCTCGCAACAAGCGCGGCACCTATCTGGGCATGTGGAACCTCTCCCATAACGTGGGCGGGGCCGGCGCGGCCGGTGTGGCGCTGTTCGGTGCCAACTACCTGTTCGATGGCAACGTGCTCGGCATGTTTATCTTCCCCTCCATCATCGCGCTGATCGTCGGCTTTATCGGCTTGCGCTTTGGTAGCGATTCACCGGAAGCCTATGGCCTTGGCAAGGTGGAAGAGCTGTTTGACGAAGTAGCGAGCGAAGAGGATATCGCCACCGAAGAGCAGAAGCTGACCAAGTGGCAGATCTTCGTGAAGTACGTGCTGCTCAACAAGGTGATCTGGCTGCTCTGCTTTGCCAACATCTTCCTCTACGTGGTGCGTATCGGTATCGACCAGTGGTCCACCGTCTATGCCCACCAGGAGCTGGGCTTCTCCAAAGATGTGGCTATTCAGGGCTTTACCTTCTTCGAAGTGGGCGCACTGGTCGGCACCCTGATGTGGGGTTACCTCTCCGATCTGGCCAATGGCCGTCGTGGTCTGGTGGCTTGCGTGGCGCTGGCGCTGATCATCGCGACCCTGGGTCTCTACCAGCATGCGACTACCCAGTTTATGTTCCTGGGCTCCCTGTTCACCCTGGGCTTCCTGGTGTTCGGTCCGCAACTGCTGATCGGCGTCGCCGCCGTGGGCTTCGTCCCCAAGCAGGGCATCAGTGTGGCCGATGGTGTCAAGGGCACCTTCGCTTACCTGATTGGTGACAGCTTCGCCAAACTGGGTCTGGGCATGATCGCCGATGGCACCCCCATTTTCGGTCTGACCGGCTGGACCGGCACCTTCGCGGCACTGGATATCGCAGCCGCCGCCTGTCTGGTGCTGATGGGTTGTGTCGCGGTCGCCGAGGAGCGCAAGATCCGCCGCATCAAGCGCGAACTGAAAGCCGCCGAGCTGGCTGCCCAGACCGCCTGATAGCCATAACAACAGACGCAGATTGTTCAGGGCTACCCACAGGGGTGGCCCTTGTTGTTTGGGAAAATCCCAATCCCTGCTGGCCCATATCAACCTGCACTGCCGTTCAAGGGACGGGCATATCCCCATCAAGATCCCACTTTTCATATGGACTTTTGGTAAAAGCCCCCCGCTGGCGCTATCTTGTTGCTCCCCCTTGTCAGCATCACAGAGAGCAGATGAAGATCGTCGCCGTCACCGCTTGCCCGACCGGTATCGCCCATACCTATATGGCTGCCGATGCCCTGCAAAAAGCCGCCACTGGGCTGGGACTCAAGATCAAGGTCGAGACACAGGGCGCCATGGGCATGGAAAACATGCTGACCGCCCGCGATATTGCCAGCGCCGACCTGGTGCTGATTGCCTCCGATATCGAGATTGAGCAGAAAGAGCGCTTCCTCGGCTGCACCATCCATCAGGTGAGACTGGAAACCGTGCTGCTGGATGCCAACGCCGTACTCAAGGCCCTGCCGATCCCGGCCTGATGCTGACCCGCGAAATCACCTTCTACTGCCAGCAGGGGTTGAGCATCACCCAGGCCAAGCAGTTGAACCGGCTGGCGGGGATGTTCAAATCCACCATCCGCTGCGCCAACCTCACCCGGCGCCAGACCGTTGTCGCCAGCAACCAGCTCTCCCTGTTGACCCTCGCCACCCAGCCCGGCGATCTCTGCCAGTTGCAAATTGAAGGGTGCGATGCCGAGCTCGCCCACATGGCCTTCACCTGCTGGTGCGGTGAACTGGGTCAACCACTGGTGCGCCCGCGCACCGCCGCGCTGGCGGAGTTGCGACTGGCAAATGCCCTGCCCGACTACCATTTTGCCCTGCGCCAGCTGGCCTACAGCCCAGTGCCGCTAACTAAGGCCGAGGCCCTCGAGCATCTGATCGATCTGCTGCCCGCCGAGCTGATCACCGATCGCGCCACACTGATCGCCGCGGTGGAGCGGCGCGAGCAGGTCTCGGCCACCATCATCCGCCCCGGCCTTGCCATGCCCCATGTATTGAGCGAAGGGATCAGCCAGCCAGCGCTGACCCTGCTTAGCTGCAAAGAGCCCATAGAATGGGGCTCTCAGATAGGGCCGGTGCAGACCGTTATTCTGCTAGCGGTGCCGGTTGGTAGCGGACGGGAGACCCTGCGCCCCCTCACCCGACTGGCGCAGGCGATGATCGACGATGTGGTCAGCCATGCCCTGCTGTTGGCGGGCTCGGCCCCCGCCCGTCAGGCTATCGTGATCGAGAGCCTGCTGAGCTAGGCGAATTGGCTCTGGGCACTGCTTGTTGAAACCCCAGCCATTCATCCTGCCCTCAGCACCCTGTGGTACACTCGCTGCCATCGTCTGTCTGAAGTGTGTATCCGATGAAATCTCCCCGCTCCCGTCTCTCTGTCAGCCGTACGCCGCGCGATAACGCCCCGCGCACGGCGGCCAAACCAGCCGCCCCCCGCCATGCATCCCCCCGCAAACCGGAGCTGGCCCCAGAGGATCGCAAATTGCTCCTGCTGAACAAGCCCTACATGGTGCTCTGCCAGTTCACCGACGAGGCGGGCCGCGAGACCCTCAAGGATTACATCAAAGAGCCCGGCATCTATGCCGCAGGGCGGCTCGATCGCGACAGCGAGGGGCTGCTGCTGCTCACCAATGATGGCAAGCTGCAGGCGCGCCTCACCCAGCCGGGGGAGAAGACCCCCAAGACCTACTGGGTGCAGGTAGAAGGCATCCCGAGCGAGGAGAAACTGGCCGCCCTGCGCGCCGGGGTGGAGCTCAATGACGGCATGACCCTGCCCGCTGGGGCGCGCATTATGAATGAACCTGCGGTATGGCCGCGCAATCCGCCCATTCGCGAGCGCAAGGAGATCCCCACCAGCTGGCTGGAGATCAAGATCATCGAGGGGCGCAACCGGCAGGTACGGCGGATGACCGCCCATATCGGCCACCCCACCCTGCGCCTTATTCGCTACGCCATCGGCGACTGGACCCTCGACGCGCTGGCACCGGGGGAGAGCCGCACCCTGCCCGCCCCCGAGCTGGCCCCGGCGCCACGGCCAGCTGCCACGCAAGGCAAAGCACGAACATCCGCCAAGCCACAGGGAGCAGGCAGCCACAGCGCACCACGAACGGCCCGCCGCCCCCAGCATCAGGGCCAAGAGCAGGCACCCGGCCAAGGGCGGGGCAGCCGTGAGGCCGAGCCGCGCCCTGGCAATCGCAGCGGCGGGCGCGGCACCGCCCGTCGCCCGGCCCGCAGCAAGCCGTCGGAATAACACGCGTAAGCCATTTGGCCAGCGTGCCGTCACCTGAACAGCACAGTTAAATCGAGCGCCCTGCCGGGGCACCGCCAACCAGACAAGGAGTCCCTTATGAGCGATCACCCACCGCTGCCCACCCGCCTCACCGTGGCCGCCCTGGTACACTGGCAGGGCCGCTTCCTGCTGGTGGAAGAGGAGATCAAGGGCCAGCGCCGTTTCAACCAACCCGCCGGCCATGTGGAGCCGGGGGAAAACCTGATTGACGCGGCCTGTCGTGAGCTGAAAGAGGAGACGGGGCTGACCGCCACGCCGACCGCCTGGCTTGGTACCTATCTGTTCAAACCGGCCGACAGCGAGGCCACCTATGTGCGCACCGCCATCATCTTCGACCTTGAAAAAGCGCCGGGTCAGCACCATCCAGAGGATCCTGACGGCGATGTGCTGGCTTGCCACTGGCTCACTCTGGAAGAAATAGCGGAATGCAAACCGGCTCTGAGAAGCCCCTTGGTGTGGCAGTGTATTCAGGATTATCTGGCGGGTACACGGCTGCCACTGTCGGCACTCAAGGCCTTTATCTGAGGCCATTTGACACTCTTTTTCGGTGACAAAGGCCAACAACAGAAAAACGATTTCCTGCTATCAGGCTCCTGATGGGAACTGCGGCATGGAGATGTGACCGGGGGCGCAAAACTCTGGTAGAATACGCCCCGTTTAAACGAACTGGTAACTTCGACTAATGACAGACAACAGCCAAATCAAGGTGATCGTCGGCATGTCCGGCGGCGTGGATTCTTCCGTCTCGGCCTACCTGCTCCAGCAGCAGGGCTATCAGGTCGAAGGCTTGTTCATGAAGAACTGGGAAGAAGACGACACGGACGAGTACTGCTCTGCCGCCCAGGATTTGGCTGATGCCAAGGCCGTCTGCGACAAGCTGGGGATGAAACTCCACACCATCAACTTCGCGGCCGAGTACTGGGACAATGTGTTCGAGCACTTCCTCGAAGAGTACAAGGCTGGCCGCACGCCAAACCCCGATATCCTGTGCAACAAGGAGATCAAGTTCAAGGCGTTCCTCGAATTTGCCGCCGAAGAGCTGGGTGCCACCTACATCGCCACCGGCCACTATGTGCGCCGTGACGACAGCACCGGCCGCCCGCGCCTGCTGCGCGGTCTCGACAACAACAAGGATCAGAGCTACTTCCTCTATACCCTGAGCGAAAAGCAAGTGGGTCAGAGCCTGTTCCCGGTTGGCGATCTGGAGAAGCCGGAGGTGCGCCGCATCGCCGAGCAGCTCGATCTCATCACCGCCAAGAAGAAAGACTCCACCGGCATCTGCTTTATCGGCGAGCGCAAGTTCAAGGACTTCCTGGCCAAGTTCCTGCCCGCCCAGCCCGGTAAAATCGAGACCGTGGATGGCAAGGTGATCGGCGAGCATCAGGGTCTGATGTATCACACCCTGGGCCAACGCAAGGGGCTCGGCATCGGTGGTCGCAAAGATGCCACCGAAGAGGCCTGGTATGTGGTCGACAAAGAGGTCGAGCGCAACGTGCTGGTGGTGGCGCAGGGCGAGCATCCCCGCCTCTACTCCGATGGCCTGATTGCAAGCCAGTTGCACTGGGTGGATCGCACTCCCATTCGCGAACCGCGTCGCTGCACCGTCAAGACCCGCTACCGTCAGCAGGATATCCCCTGCCTGATCCAGCCCATCGACGACGAGACCATCCGGGTCATCTTCGACGAGAAACAGGCTGCGGTGACCCCGGGCCAGTCCGCCGTCTTCTACGACGGGGAAGTGTGTCTGGGCGGTGGCATCATCGAACAACGTTTCAGCCATCCGGTTTGAATCCTTAACAGAAGGCAGCAGACGTGAGCGATAAATTCCAAGACAGAACAATGGCCTTTGCCGGCATCTGCCAGGCCGCGTATCTGGTGCAGAAGGTGGCCCGAGACGGCAGCTGTGACGAGGCCGCCCTGCGCGAGAGCCTCTCCAGCATTCTGGTGACCAACCCGAGCCAGCCGCTCGAGGTGTTCAACAACACCCATCTGGCCATTCGCGACGGCTACCGTGCGCTGGTCGAGCAGCTGGGTGCCGACGGCAGCCAGAAGAATGCCGAGCTGACCCGCTACGTGGTAAGCCTGATTGCACTGGAGCGCAAGCTGGCCAAGCGCAAGGACATTCTCAATATGCTGGGTGAGCGGATCAGCCAGATTGGCCGCCAGCAACAGCACTTCGATCTGCTCGACGAGCAGATTTTGGCCAACATGGCGAGCATCTACAGCGATCTTATCAGCCCCATCGGGCCGCGCATCCAGGTGGCGGGTACCCCGCTGTTCCTGCAGCAGCCGCTGGTGCAGCACAAGGTGCGCGCCCTGCTGCTGGCAGGCATTCGTGCCTGCGTGCTGTGGCGTCAGCTCGGTGGCAGCCGCACCCAGATCATCTTCGCTCGCAAGAAGATGGTGGAGCTGGCCAAACGTTACTAATCATCGGCTCGCGCGCGGGCAAGCGAGGTCGACATCAGGGTGAACAGCCGCACATCCGCCCTGACGACGACTCAGCCCCACGTGCGAGTGGATACGGATCCCCCACACAAATCATCAGGAGTTCACCCCATGGAGCTGTCCGCGCTGACTGCTGTTTCCCCGATTGACGGTCGTTATGGCGACAAGGCCGATGCCCTGCGCCCTATCTTCTCCGAATTCGGCCTGCTGCGTTTTCGCGTTGAAGTCGAGGTTCGCTGGTTGCAGAAACTGGCCAGCCACGCCGGGATCCCGGAAGTCCCTGCCCTGAGCGCGGCCGCCAACGCCCTGCTCGACGGCATCGTCAGCAACTTCAACGAGAGCGACGCCGCCCGCATCAAACAGATCGAGCGCACCACCAACCATGATGTGAAAGCGGTGGAGTACTTCCTCAAAGAGAAAGTCGAAGTGAACCCGGAGCTGGCGGCTGTCAGCGAGTTCATCCACTTCGCCTGTACCTCGGAAGACATCAACAACAACTCCCACGGTCTGATGCTGAAAACCGCCCGCGAAGAGGTCATCAAGCCTTATTGCGAAAAGCTGATCAGCGAGCTCAAGCGTCTGGCTCACGAGTATCGTGACATGCCGCTGCTCTCCCGCACCCACGGTCAGCCTGCCACCCCGAGCACCATGGGCAAGGAGATGGCCAACGTCGCCTACCGTCTGGAGCGCCAGTTCAAGCAGATCATGGCGGTGGAGATCCTCGGCAAGATCAACGGCGCAGTCGGCAACTACAACGCCCACCTCAGCGCCTACCCGGATGTGGACTGGCACCAGTTCTCCGAGGAGTTTGTTACCTCCCTGGGTCTGACCTGGAACCCCTACACCACCCAGATCGAGCCGCACGACTATATCGCCGAGCTGTTCGACGCCATGGCCCGCTTCAACACCATCCTGATCGACTTCGACCGCGATGTGTGGGGTTACATCTCCCTGGGTCACTTCAAGCAGCGCACCATCGCGGGGGAAATCGGCTCCTCCACCATGCCGCACAAGGTCAACCCCATCGACTTCGAGAACTCCGAAGGCAATCTGGGTCTGGCCAACGCCGTGTTCCAGCATCTGGCGAGCAAGCTGCCCATCTCCCGCTGGCAACGTGATCTGACCGACTCTACCGTACTGCGCAACCTGGGTGTGGCGGTGGGTTACTCCCTGATTGCCTATCAGGCGACCCTCAAGGGCATCTCCAAGCTGGAAGCCAACGACGCCGCCATGGCCGCCGATCTGGATGCCAACTGGGAAGTGCTGGCCGAGCCGATCCAGACCGTGATGCGCCGCTACGGTATCGAGAAGCCCTACGAGAAGCTCAAGGAGCTGACCCGTGGTCGCCGCGTCGATGCCGAAGGGATGCGCACCTTTATCGACACCCTGGAGTTGCCGGAAGCGGTCAAGGTTGAGCTGAAGAAGCTGACCCCGGCCAACTATATCGGTGACGCCCAGCGTCTGGTCGATCTGCTGAAGTAAGCCAACCGGCAGTGACGAAGGGGCCCTGTGCACGATACGCCACAGGGCCCCTGTTATTTTCCCTGCCACGGCAGGATCCCGAGTGGCTTTTCCCAAGCCTGCCTTGGGCAAAACCTCTTTGCGAGACACGAGAAACAGCATGTACGAACTCAATCTGGATATCGCTCACTTCCTCGAGCACTACTGGCAGAAGCGCCCGCTCCTTATCAAGGGTGGCTTCACCGACTTTCAGGATCCCATCAGCCCGGATGAGCTGGCGGGTCTGGCCATGGAAGAGGTGGTAGAGTCCCGCCTCGTCACCCGTTTCGACGGCAAGTGGGATGCGGCCCACGGTCCCTTCGAATCCTATGACCATCTGGGCGAAGAGAACTGGACCATTCTGGTACAGGCTTGCAACCACTGGGCTCCCGAAGTAAACGAGCTGGCGGTACCGTTCCAGTTCATTCCGGGCTGGCGCTTTGACGATGTGATGGTGAGCTTCTCCACTCCCCATGCGGGTGTCGGCCCTCACATCGACAATTACGATGTGTTCATCACCCAGGGTCTGGGCAAACGCCACTGGCGAGTCGGCGATGCCAAGCCCCTCAACGAGTTCGCCGCCCACGCCGCCCTGCTGCACTGCGAGCCGTTCGAGGCGATCATCGACGTCATCATGGAGCCGGGCGACATCCTCTACATTCCGCCCGGATTCCCCCACGAAGGCTACGCCATCGAGCCCTCCATGAACTTCTCGGTGGGTTTCCGCGCACCGGATGCCAAGGCGCTTATCTCCTCCTTTGCCGATCACCTGATCGACAACGAGGTGCGTACCGAGCGTTACGGCGATGCCGATCTCAAGCCCCGCGCCCGTCACGGCGAGATCCAGCCCCACGAGCTGCACCGTCTGCGCGAGCTGATGCAGCAGGCCCTCGATGACGAGACTCTGTTCAAGGAGTGGTTCGGCACCATGATCTCCGAGGCCAAGCACGATCTGGACGTCAATCCGGTGGAGCCAGACTACAGCGCCGAGGAAGTGGCCGACCTGCTGACCCAGGGCGAGCCAGCCATCAAGGTACCAGGCCTGCGCACCGTCTGGTTTAGCGGCGAGAGCCAGCAGTGCTTCATCGATGGCGAAGCCTGGACCCTGCAGAGCGAAGACGCGGCAGCCATTTCGCTCTTGTGTGACAAGGACATCATCACTCAGGCCGATATGGTGGAGCTGGCCGATCAGGCTGGTTTCCTGCAACTGCTGACCCGTCTGGTCAACCGTGGTTACTGGTTCTTCAACTGATCCGGCAGTAACCGAAGGATAAAAAGGCGCCTTATGGCGCCTTTTTTGTCACTCAGAGGCGGTTCAATTAACAATCGATGCGCGAAGCTGAACCCACTATTGATGAACCGACAGGTGGTGATTTATTGAACTAAAATGGATGGGTATCATGCGTCCGTCCCTGTTCACAAGAGAAGCGCCAACATGCAAATCACCTCCCGGCCCATGCCGCTGCCCGATTACGGCAAATATCCCTCCTCTCCCGCTGTCACACCCGAGCAGGTCAGTCAGGCCCGTAACGAAGCACTGACCAAGAAGGATGAAGTGCAGGCACAGAGCGAAGAGAGAGCAACGGCTCGCAGAGCCATGGCGGTCTCTTATACGGCTAACCAGCAAGATAAAGCCGTGGTGGAGCGCTACCTGGAGGCCAGCGGTCAGGAGAGCGACAGCAAGTCGGGCCCGAGCACGGCTGATATGTATCAGGCTGCGACTCGCTACCAGCGCCAGCAGAATCTCAGCGACTACATGCAATTCCAGCAGAGCCCGCTCGCCCAGCAGATGGGTGACATGGTGGGCGAAGATAATCGCAAGGGCACCCAGCTCGACATCATTGCCTGAGCCAATTTGCTCGAATAAGTCCGGCAGGGACTGATATAAACTGAAAAAGCCCTCGATGAGGGCTTTTTCGCTATGGCTTGTCGCTGCAACTTCTCGCTATAAATAGGACTCTTCTGCCTGCGCGTCCGGCAGCTCGTCGGGAAGTTCATCAAACAGGGGGTGATAGAGCACCTCCCCCTGCACTCCCGCAAACCCCCCTTCCTGCAGCTCCATCGCCATAAAGCAGTCGGCAGGCACCTCATAGATGCAGTGGAGGCCAAACTCGCTGGCCGGGCGGAAACCGAAACGGCTGTAATAGGCCGGATCCCCGAGTACTACCACCCCTTTCCAGTCCATCTCGAGCGCCGTATCAAGCCCTTCACGGATAAGATCCGAGCCAATCCCCTGACCTTGCCAGTCAGGATGAACCGCGACCGGCGCCAGACCGAGCCAGGGCCCTTCCATGCCGTTAATGGTGATCGGGCTTAGCATCAGGTGCCCCATGAACTCGTACTCTTCCTCTTCGACCATGGTCACTACGGCGGCACCACATTCGCGCAGGCGGTTGACCAGTTCGGCCTCATCGGAACGACCGAAGGCGGCACTCAGCAGCTCATAGACCGGCAGCATGTCACCGGGGCGCTCGGTTCTCAACATCAGATATTACTCCTCGTACAGCAGAGCGGGCATTATTCCACACAACGGCTGGTCATTCTGAGTACCTTTGTCCAAAAATGGGAGGGTGCACTCAGGAAAACGAGCGGCAAACTGCTGCTGCAAGGCTGTTAGCGTAGCCGGGGTGGCCCTGTTCATCGCCTCGCGGTAGGCCAGCCAGAGGGCGGGAGCCTCCCGCGCCAACCGCTCAAAGGTCAGTTCGGGCGTTTGATGCCAACAGCCATCCAGCTCGTCGACCAGCTCCGGCAGCTCCACCAGCAGCCGTAACTGCTGATAGCGTATCTGCGAAGAGTCACCGTTGCCGCCCAGCGCCTGCGCCATCAATTGGTTGAACCAGTGGAGCCGTGATACGCGCTCCTCGCGGCTAAGCAGCTCGGGCCCCTGACGCTGCAGCGCGACCAGTTGCAGCAGCCACGCCAGCCCCCGTTCATCCCTGTCTTTCAGCAAGACGCCGCCAAGATGGGACAACTGCTCCGGTTCGGCCTGCTCCAGCAGATCGACGGGGTAACAGTGCAGCGCCAGCAACCTCTCAAGATGCGGCGGGCAACGCAGAAAACAGGGCTTCTCCCCCTCGCCCCTCTCATCCACAAAGAGCGAGATGGCCAGCTTGCCGTTGGCACTCTGCCGATTGGTCGTGGCAGGATCCCACAGGATCACCACGGCGATCCGCTCATCTGCCAGCCAGCGGGCAATTTCCTCGGGCAAGGGGCTGGGCAAGGAGGGCGCGCGATCCAGCCGCCAGTAGCTCACCTCGCACGGCTGACGACCGCTGATATGGCGCCGCCCGCGATAGTGCATCCCCAGTTTTGCCATCACCCGGCCGGAGGCTAAATTGTCTGGCATATGGCGAGCCGTCAGCGCCGGCAGTTTAAGTTGGTCAAAGGCAAACTCCTTGACCAAGCTGGCGGCCCGAGTCGCCAGACCGCGATTTTGCCAAGGTACGCCCACCCACCAGGCGAGCTCGCCATTCCAGTGCAGGGAGATCACCCCAACCAGCGCCGCCCCTTGCTCCTCTGGCAAGGTGATGGCCCAGCTCCAGCCAAGGCCAAGCGCCGCCTTGCGCCAGCTAAGGGCCAGCCAGTCGCGGGCCCCCTCCGGCGGATAGGGGTGAGGAATATTGAGGGTATAGCGGGCCAGCGCCTCGTCGCTGCAGTAGCGCACTATCTCGCGCTCATCGGCGGCCTGCAGTGGTCGCAGCACGACGCCAGCGGCGTGCGAATCCTCGGCCAACGTCGGTATCATCACGCGGCGCGCCAGCAGGCGATTAAGCACGGCACCCAAATCGGCCTCGGGGGTGAGCGGCAGATCGGCCCCCACAGGGCCAAGGGTGAGCAGTCCCTGCTCCTTGGCGAGGGTCAATAGGGAGGTAGAGGCACTGATCAGAACCTGGCGGCTGGGATCAACATGAAAATCCGCCAGCAGATCCCCATCGAGCCAGGCAGCCAGCAGGGCTCCCGGGCAGAGCACCCCGTCTGGAGGGCTGCTCGCCCAGGGTGCATCGGTTTGATCGAGGGCAGCCGCCGCCTCTTTGCCCTGCAGCAGCTGCCAGCGATGACCCTGCTGCTGCCAGTGCGGCAACAGCGCAGCCCACTGCGGTTGCCACAGACTGGCCTCGATCAGCAGTTCCATCAGCTGGCCTGACAGGCCGCGGGCAGCGTCAGGTGACGGGGATGGGCTTCAATACGGGCGATCCAGCTACGGATAGCGGGCCACCCCTGCAGAGAGAAGATCCCCTCCTCTGCCACATGGGTGTAGGCATAAAGGGCGATATCGGCGATGGTCGGCGCATCACCACACAGGTAGGGGCTCTGTTTCAGCTGTTGCTCCATCACCGCCAGCGCCTTCTCGCCACCGGCTTTCAGCCCGTCGAGACGCGCCTCCTGCGACTCGGGTCGGCCGAGATAGTGAACGATGAAGCGGGCCACCGCGATGTATGGCTCGTGGCTGTATTGCTCGAAGAACATCCATTTGAGCACCTCGGCCTGCTGGCGCGGATCGGTTGGCCACAAGGTGCTACCTTGCGCCAGATAGAAGAGGATGGCATTGGATTCCGCCAGCGTATCGCCCTGACCCATCTCCAGCACCGGGATCTTGCCGTTGGGGTTCATGGCCAAAAATGCAGGGGTACGGGTATCCCCCGCCTGAATATCGACCTCTACCCACTCAAGGGGCAGCTCCAGCCAGCGGGCCAGCAGCCACACCTTGTAACAGTTGCCGGAACGCAGATCACCATACAGACGCATACACACTCCTTGTGAAAACAGATTTGAACAGCGCACTCAGGGAGCCAGACGCTCGATATGCCAGCCATCCCCATCGCGGGTGTAGTAGAAACGATCGTGCAGGCGATGCTCACCCCCCTGCCAGAATTCGACCGTGTCGATCCGCACCCGAAAACCGCCCCAGAAGCTCGGCAGCGGCACTTCGCCATTGGCAAACTTCTGCTTGAGCTCGAGGAATTTGGCCTCCAGCACACCGCGCGCCGAAATGCGGGTCGACTGCTTGGAGACCCAGGCGGCAATCTGGCTATCCTTGGGACGGCTGTGGAAATACTTCATCACCTCGAAGGTGCTCATCTTCTCCACCCGACCGGTCACATGCACCTGTCTGTCCAGCGTATGCCAGGGAAAGAGCAGGCTGATACGGGGATTGCCTTCCAGCTGCTGCGCCTTGCGGCTGCCCATGTTGGTGTAAAAGACCATCCCCTGGGCATCGTAGTGCTTGAGCAGCACGGTACGCTGCCAGGGCTGACCATCGGCATCGACGGTCGCCACCACCATGGCGGTGGGATCGGTCAGTTTGGCCTCACAAGCCTGCGCCAACCACTTCTCGAAAAGCGCCAGCGGCTCGGCCGGCAGATCGGCCCGGTGCAGCCCGCCACGGGTATACTCCCGACGCAGATCAGCAACATCCATCATCTTGATTTTCCTTCTCTCTTTGCCGCCCATGCGGCCATGCGTGCTGGCATTGTGCGACGAGCACGCCATGGGTACAAGCCTTGTGACCAGCAAATGGCTGCTGCAAAAAAAGAGGGAGGCTCACGCCTCCCTCCTTGATATACCCTTCGCACGATCTTGGTACGCGCAGGCTTATTGCCTGCCAGCGACAGCAGGACAATGCGCCAGCATGCGCCGGTTGTAATCGGCCGCATAGGCCGCCAGCTTGGCCTGGGCCTCTTCCTGTCCGGGCTTGATGACATCCCCCAGACCGTCGAGGTAGCGCACACCGCAGCGCGCCTTGGCCGAGGCCTGCTGCTCCGGCGCGATGCCGGGCGCCACCTCGCCGCGCCCGGCCCGCACGATCAACCGGTAATCCTGCTTTGCCAGGCTGGCGCTGACCGCCTGCTCCAGAGTATCGGCGTCGGCCTGACAGCCGCCAAGCAGGGACACCAGCATCAGCCAGCCAACCCTCATCCGCGCCTCCGTTGCCAACCCAGCAGAGCCAGCGCCAGAGTCCAGAGACCGAGGGCACCACCGCCGCCGCTACCGCCCGAACTGCCGCCGCTTTGGACAACCGGCAGCTTGGAGGGACTGATCGCGAAGAAGATGTTGTCGCTGCAGGCCACCTTCAGGCGGGCAGAGCTGGCCAGATCCGCCGGCAGGGTGACAGTGGCGGCGCCGCTGTTGGGCTGGCTGACCGCCAGATTGCTCCAGCTGGTTCCCTCGTTTTGGGTGATGAACAGGTCTACCTTGCTGCAGCTGATCGGCGCCAGCGTGGTGCCGGCCACATCCCAGCTGACAGCCAGGCTTGCCCCCGGCGTCAATGCCACCCCAATCGGGGCGGTCAATCGGAAGGCACTGCCAGTGTTGATCACCTGGACCTTCATGTCGTCGCTGGCGACACCGCCCTTGCCGTCACGCACCGTCAATCGGAAGTTGAGATCCCGGTTAGTGGTGGGCCATGCCTCGCCCTTGGCGAGCGAGCCCGAGAGCAGGGATGGCAAGCTCGGCAAAATCCGCTCCGGCGAGCCGGTCGGCGACACGAAGCGGAACAACGGACGGGAGCCGTCATCGATCATGTCAAGAGCACTGCTGGACGGGTCGCCCAGATCAATCTGCTCCCAAGTGTAGGTCAGGGGATCCTTGTCCAAATCGGCGCCGGCCCCCTTGAGCACGAATGGCGTGTTGGCGGGAATGATATAGCTGGCTCCGGCCACCGCCTGGGGCGTGTTGTTGACGAGATTCAGGGTGGTGCCACAGGCCGGCACGGTCGCCATGTGCGCCCGCATCTGCTCGATAGATTTGCTGTGAAAATAGGGATCGCTGTGGGGCTGGATGTTCTCGTCCCCGCAGATCCCGGCATAGGCCATGATAGAAGTACCGCTGCCCGGCTCCCAGGCTTGTGCCGCCTCCCGATTGCCACCGCCGCAACTGCCAGTGGTGCCGTTGAAGGTGTGGTCGGCACCGAACTGGTGGCCGATCTCGTGAGCCACGTAGTCGATAAAGAAGGCATCCCCCACCGGCTTATCGGAGCCCGTCATCCCGGCCGACTTGTCCGCGGTGCACAGCACGCCGAGCCCGGCCAGGCCACCTCCCCCGGTATTGACCACATGCCCGATATCGAATGCGCCCAGCTCACCATTGGCGAAGGCTTCTCCCTGTACCAGGACGTTCTTGCTGGTGTCATCAGCCTCATAGATGCTGCTCACGCCGCTCACGTAGTCAGGGTTATCGCCGTTGTAGAAAGGGTCTGTTACCGGATCGGTAAAAATCACAGAATCGTTGCCGCTGGCCAGCACGAACTCGGCCCCCACATCTCGCTGGTACACCTCGTTGACCCGGTTGAGCAGGGTAGTAATGGCCGCCAGGGCCAGCACTTGGGAGCCGCCATGATATTGGGTGTACTCACCTGCGGCCGAGATAGCGATGGTGTAACGTTTGCGAACATTACCATCCACTTGCACCTTGCGAGCCAACGTTTTGGCGTCAGCCCCGATCACCTTGTCGGCGTCTTCTTCCAGTCGGCTGTAGGCATCCTGCTGGTAGTAAATTGCATACCCCTCGGCATTGCGCAGCGGATCGACAAACACCATCTTGCCCTGATGGCTGAACATGGCATGAAAACCTTGCGGCCCCAGATCGAAGCGTCCAGTATCAACCGGATGAGCCGGGTTGTACCCCTTGAAGGTGCGGATCTGAGGATACTTGGCTGCAAGGTCTGCGGGCAGTACATTGTAAGCTTCCAGTGCAAAGGTAACCTCCCCCCCATCAGGCAGTGGCAAGGTCAGCTTGCTGGCCCCCGCTTGCAACCCGGCAAAATAGTCGAGCGGCACCTTGGCGACCCGGAACTGATGAGCCCGTACCTCATAACCCTCGTCAGCTGTTGCTCTGGCGGCAACCGTGCTCCATTCGCTGGCCATCAGGCTGGTTGAGCCCAGCATGCTGGCAACCAGCAAGGCCACCCTAGAGTATTTCGTCACATGCATTGTTTTTAGTCCTTGTATTAATGCAATCGCCTGAATTGCGGCCTGTACTTTATTTTTATTCGGCCACATCAATACAAAGCTGAAGCAACCCTTTCCACCATTCCCGAGTGGGAGTGTTGCGCCAACCCCGTCTAACCCCTATCATTGCGCGGATTTGTCAATTTTAGAACAGCCCCTCTTCACAAAGGTGCAGTTCATCTTTATCTGGCCAAGGTTAATCTCATGCTCAAATCCCCACTGTTGCCCCGTTTCGGGGATCTGGTCGTTGCCATTATTGACGATGTGCTCGGTCAGGGTCTTACCCTCGACCGTGCCTATGCCCGTCACTTCTCAGGCATCGAACTCAAACCGCAAGAACAGGCAAGGATTGCCCTGGTCACCGGCGACCTGTTGCGTCGGCTGAGCCTCTACTGTGCTCTGACAGGTATTCAGGTGCGTCAGGCCGAGAAGAATGTCTGGCCGCTGCTGCACAGCTGGCACGCCTTCCACAAAATCGCCCAGCCCAACAACCCGACGCTGGATCGCTTCAACGAAGAGGCCTTCCGCCGCCGTCTGACCGAGGCGAAGAAGAACCCGGTGCTGATGGATGGTTGCCCGAGCTGGCTGGAGAAACTGGGCAACGAACAGCTGGGTGAAGCCTGGCCTGCCGAGCGTGCTGCCCTGGCCTGGATGCCCAAGCGTTACCTGCGGGTCAACACCCTCAAGTGCACCCGTGATGAGCTGCAGGCCATTCTGGCCAAAGAGCAGGTCACCACTATTCCGGTTGAAGGTGTGGAGACGGCCCTGCAGGTCACTTCCGACGCCGCCCTGTTCCGCACCAAGGCCTTTGCTGATGGTTGCTTCGAACAACAGGACGCTGGCTCTCAGTTGGTTGCGGCAGCTCTGGAAGTTGCCCCGGGTATGCGTGTCATTGACGCCTGCGCCGGTGCCGGTGGCAAGACTCTGCATATCGCCGCCATGATGCAGGGCAAAGGCCGCCTGCTGGCGATGGATGTGGAAGAGTGGAAGCTGGAGAACCTCAAGCAACGCGCCCGCCGCGCCGGTGCCCACAATGTGGAGACCCGGGTCATCACCAGCAGCAAGACCGTCAAGCGCCTCAAAGAGAGCGCCGACCGCGTACTGCTGGACGTGCCCTGCTCCGGTCTTGGCGTACTCAAACGCAATCCGGATGCCAAGTGGCGTGATACCGCCGAGCGTCTGCCTGTACTGGTCGCACTGCAAGAAGAGATCCTGCAGCGCTACAGCCAGATGGTGAAGGTGGGCGGTCTGCTGGTTTATGCAACCTGCTCCATTCTGCCCCAGGAGAACCGTCAGCAGGTGGACAAGTTCCTCGCTGCCAACGAGAACTTCCGTCTGCGTGACGATCACACCGTAAGCCCGGCCGAGACCGGCTTCGACGGCTTCTACATGGCTCGTATCGAACGGATCGCCTGATCCAGCGTGATCTGCTCCTTGCGCCCTTATCGCGCACGGCGGGTTCGATGAAAAAAGAGCGGCAGCCCTCGGGCTGCCGCTCTTTTTATTGATAAGGATCGCCGCGTCAGGACTCCAGCGCAGCAATCGCCTCTATCTCGATCTTCACATCCTTGGGCAAGCGGGCCACCTCCACGCAGGAGCGCGCCGGATACATGGCATCGTGCTCGGTGAAGAAGTCGTTGTAGACCCGGTTGACCGCGGCAAAGTCGTTCAGATCGGAGACAAACACCGTGGTCTTGAAGATATTGCGCACCTGGCCGCCTGTCGCCTCGACAATCGCCTTGACGTTTTGCAGGGAGCGCAGGGTTTGCGCTTCGATCCCCTCCGCAATGTCGCCGCTCACGGGGTCCAGCGGGATCTGACCGGAGGTATAGAGGATGTTGCCAATCCGGGTGGCCTGCACATAGGGGCCGATGGCGCCAGGCGCCGCTTTGGTACTGATAACCTGTCGCATCTGTTACTTCCTCGTGCTGACAAACAAAAAGTAGGCCCGGAGCAAGCCGGCTCAACCCGGGCATGAGAGTTAGATCATGTTGGTGAAGGTTCTGGAGATGACGTCCTGCTGCTGCTCGCGGGTCAGGGCGTTGAAGCGCACCGCATAGCCGGAGACCCGGATGGTCAGGCTGGGGTACTTGTCCGGATTCTCGATGGCATCCAGCAGCATCTCGCGGTTCATCACGTTGACGTTGAGGTGCTGGCCCCCTTCTACATCCCGCTCATGATGGAAGTAGCCATCCATCAGCCCCACCAGATTGTTCTCGCGATTGGCCGGCTCCTTGCCGAGCGCCCCCGGCACGATGGAGAAGGTGTAGGAGATCCCGTCCTTGGCATATTTGAACGGCAGCTTGGCCACCGAGGCGAGCGAAGCGACCGCCCCTTTCCTATCCCGACCGTGCATCGGGTTGGCCCCCGGCGCAAACGGCGCACCGGCGCGACGGCCATCCGGGGTGTTGCCGGTCTTCTGGCCATAGACCACGTTGGAGGTGATGGTCAGGATCGACTGGGTCGGCACCGCATTGCGGTAGGTCGGCAGCGCCTGGATCTTCTTCATGAAGCGCTCGACCAGATCGCAGGCGATGGAGTCGGCCCGCTCGTCGTTGTTGCCGTACTGGGGATACTCCCCCTCAATCACAAAATCGACCGCCAGCCCGTCAGCATCGCGCACCGGCTTGACCCGGGCGTACTTGATGGCCGCCAGCGAATCGACCGCTACCGACAGACCGGCAATGCCGCAGGCCATGGTGCGATAGACGTCGCGATCGTGCAGCGCCATCAGGGAAGCCTCGTAGCTGTACTTGTCGTGCATGTAGTGAATAAGGTTGAGCGCGCTGATGTACTGCACCGCCAGCCAGTCCATAAAGCTGTCGAGGCTGGCCATGACAGTGTCGTAATCCAGCACCTCGTCCATGATGGGGGCCACTTTCGGGCCGACCTGGATCTTCAGCTTCTCGTCCACCCCGCCGTTGATGCAGTAGAGCAGGGTCTTGGCGAGGTTGGCGCGGGCACCGAAGAACTGCATCTGCTTGCCGATCACCATGGGGCTCACGCAGCAGGCGATGGCGTAGTCATCGCTCTCGAAGTCGGTGCGCATCAGGTCATCGTTCTCATACTGCAGGGATGAGGTATCGATGGAGACGCGGGCCGCATAGGTCTTGAAGGCCCGCGGCAGCCCTTCCGCCCAGAGGATGGTGAGGTTGGGCTCGGGCGCCGGCCCCATGGTCTTGAGGGTGTGGAGGTAGCGGAAGGAGTTCTTGGTCACCAGGGTGCGACCATCCAGCCCCATGCCGCCGATCACCTCAGTCGCCCAGATGGGATCGCCGGAGAAGAGGGAATCAAACTCGGGGGTACGCAGGAAACGCACCATGCGGATCTTCATGATGAAGTGATCGACCAGCTCCTGGGCATCCTGCTCGCTGATGAGCCCCGACTTCAGATCCCGCTCGATATAGATGTCGAGGAAGGTGGCGGTACGGCCGAGGGACATGGCGCCGCCATTTTGCGACTTCACTGCCGCCAGATAGGCAAAGTAGAGCCACTGCACCGCCTGCTGGGCAGTGCGTGCCGGCCCGGAGATGTCAAAGCCGTAGCTGGCCGCCATCTGCTTGATCTGCACCAGTGCCCGCTTGTGCTCGGCCAGCTCCTCGCGCTGGCGGATCACCTGCTCCAGCTGCTCTCCCCGCTCGAGAGCCGGTTGCAGATCGGCAAACTGCAGCTCCCGCTCACGGATTAGATAATCTATGCCGTAAAGCGCGACCCGACGATAATCTCCGATAATGCGACCGCGGCCGTAACCATCCGGCAAACCGGTCAATACCCCTGACTTTCGGCAGCGCAGCATCTCGGGAGAGTAGACGTCGAACACCCCCTGATTGTGGGTTTTGCGCAATTCGCTGAAGGTATATTCAAATTCGGGATCCATCTCCCTGCCATATGCTTCAAAAGAGCTGCGGATCATATTTACGCCACCAAACGGGTGCAGCGCTCTTTTAAGGGGCTTGTCGGTTTGCAGGCCAACTATTTTTTCCAGCCCCTGCTCGATATAACCCGGCCCGTGGGCGGTGATGGTCGTGGCAATATTGGTATCAAAATCGACCGGTGCGTGGGTGGCATTCTCGATACGGATCCCCTCCATCACCTTGTTCCATAAAGTGGTGGTCGCTTCGGTCGCATCTGCTAAAAACTGTTCGTCACCTTCATAGGGGGTGTAGTTCTGCTGGATAAAATCACGGACGTTGATCTCGTGCTTCCAGTTTTCACCGGCAAACCCTTGCCATGCCTGACGGAATTTATCCTGATCCAATTGCATATCAACTTTCATCAAATAAACCTCATTCACTACTCATGACACTACAGTGGAAGATGTCAGACGCACTCGGTCTGACAAACCTGCTGCCCCAGACGAATGGCATCCAGCGCGATCATTTTCTCTTCATTGGTGGGAATAACTGCCGCCAGCACCATGGACTCTGCCGCCGAAATAATCCGACAACCCTCGCTATTGGGACGCTGGTTAAACGGCTCGCTGATCGCTACGCCAAATACCTGAAGTCGTTCGCATACCAGCTTTCTGATAAAGGCCGAGTTTTCGCCAATACCGCCGGTGAAAATAACGGCATCCAGTCGGCGCAATGAGGTGGCATGACCACCGATATGGCGGGCAATACGATGGGCAAAGGCGTGAATGGCCAATTTCGCCCCAGGATGTCCTTCGTGATAGGCAGCTTCCAATACCCGCATATCGGAGGAGAGCCCCGAAATACCTAGCAGGCCGGACTGCTTGTTCAATACCCGCTCGATATCCTCGATAGATTGTCCTGTCTTGCTGGCGATATAGGCCAGCGCGCCAAAATCGATATCGCCGCTGCGGCTGCCCATGATCAACCCCTCCAGCGGCGTCATCCCCATCGAGGTATCGACGCTCTTGCCATCCTGCACCGCACAAATAGAGGCGCCATTGCCCAGATGGGCGATGACCAGACCGGCATGCTGCTCATCCAGCCCCATAAATACGCAAGCCTGCTCGGCCACATAGCGATGGGAGGTGCCGTGGAAGCCATAGCGGCGCACGCCGTAATCCTGCAAATATTGGTAAGGCAGCCCATAGATATAGGCTTCCGGCTTCAGGGTCTGGTGAAAACCGGTATCAAATACCGCAATTTGGGGCTGGTTGGGAAAGAGCTGGCGGGCGGCCATCACGCCGCTCAAATTGGCGTGGTTGTGCAGCGGGGCCAGTGGCGAGACCTGCCTGATTTTGGCCAATACATGTTCATCAATGATCACGGCTTCACTAAATTCACTCCCACCATGAGCAATTCGATGACCCACCAGTGCAATGGCATCACGCAGATCCCGTTTTTTCAATTCCGCCGCGATGGCAGCCAATGCACAGGTGTGGTTATTTTCAGGTAATAACATTGCGGGCGCTTTACCCACTTGCAATTGGGGATGGGCCGTCTCAATACCATCGGCCATCCCGGAGATCACCACCTCGCAGGTTTTACTATCCAGTACCGAGAATTTGACCGACGAAGAGCCGCAATTGATAACCAGAACCAACGAATCAAACTTCATTACATCGCCTCGATATTTATGCTGTCGAGTCACTGCAGTCAGAGCATCTTTGCCACTGTGTTTAGTGGCCAAATAACGGATAGCCTTGCCCTCGGCCCAAATAATTGGGCCAACCAAGAACCGGTTATTGCGCGCTTCTGACTACGCCATGCAGACCCCGCCAAGGGGTCAGGGTCTGAATGGCTGATGACTTGCAGAAAAGGTTTTCAGAACAGCTTGGAAACAATATTCAGGATGGTCAGCACACCGATGATGGTGACAAACAGGTTGCTGGCCTGACCTTTATATTTTGCCAGTGCCGGTGTCTTGTTGACGGCATACATCGGCAGCAGACAGAGCAGGGAAGCGATGATCGGCGCCCCCATTGCCTCAATCAGGTCGAGGATGTTGGGATTGACATAAGCAACCAGCCAGGTAGAGCCCATGATGAACAACATACTGATCATGTTCAGCTTTTTACTGGAAACCTTGCTTTTGTCGCCCTGATAGCCAAAGCGGAGGATGAGGCCGTTCAACCCTTCCAACGTTCCCAGATAGTGGCCGAAGAAGGATTTGAAGATGGCAACCAGCGCAATGATAGAAGCCGCATACTCCAAAGTGGTGGCAAACGCAGACTTGCTGCCCGTCATTGAGGAGAAGTGGTTGGCCAGATAGGAGAGCACCGGAATGTTCTGGGCCTTGGCGTCCGCCATATTTTGCGGCGACAAGGTAAAGAGACAGCTGAAGGCAAAGAACATCACCACGGCAACCATCAGCATGCTGGCACCGGAGATGATTTTGGAGCAGCGTTTCTCGGTAAAATCGCGACCGAACTCATGCTCATACTCTTCCCGTTTGGAAACGATGAAAGAGGAGACAATCGGCGAGAAGTTGAAGGAGAAGACCATGATGGAGATCCCCAGCCAGACGGTGACCAGAATACCGTCGTGACCAAACATGGATATCTCGCTCAGGTTGACCTGATCAAAGACGGCACTGTTCCAGTAAGGAATGAGGGAGAGAGAAATAACGATCAGACTGGCAATAAAGGGAAAGACCAGATAGCTCATTACGCGAACCATCAGATCCTTGCCGAAATAGATCACGAAGGCCATCAACAGCAGCAGCCCAAGGGCGACAACACCCCGATTGAGCGGCGCCATTTGCAGTTGATGTTCCCAGAATGCCATGAAGGTATTGGTGATTGTCACACCATATATCCACAGCAGTGGGCAGATGGCAAAGAAATAGAGGAAGGTAATTACCACCCCGCCCATTTTGCCAAAATGCTCTTCAACGGTCTCGGTAATATTTGCCGATGGGTTACTGCCGGAAAGACATAATCTGGCCAACGCTCTGTGGCAATAAAATGCAATAGGGTAAGCCAGCACCAACATGATTAATATTGGTATCAGGCCACCATATCCGGCCCGAATGGGGAAAAATAGAACACCTGCACCGATCGCTGTACCAAACAGACCGAGTCCCCAGGTTGTATCCGATTTACGCCATGCTTTGACACTCTCTTTACTGCTGCTAACGACACTATCCAAGATCATGACTGTATTCCTTACAGGCTAAATTGACGGATATTGTTCTGTTCGATAATTTCGACGATCCGGGTCAGGTCAATATTGCCACCCGAAATAATGCTGACGGTCTTTTTGCCTTCGACATAATGCTTGAGTTTGCCGCTGAGCAGTGCTGCCGAGGCCAGAGCTCCCGCCCCTTCGGTAATCACCTTGTTGCGCTGAATCAGGTCAACCATGCTGTGACGAATATCATCTTCAGTCACCAGAACAATGTCATCGACCAGCTCTTTGACAATTTCATAGGTCAGGGTGCCGGGTCTTGCCACGTCACAGCCATCAGCCAGCGTGCTACTGGTTCTATGATTGGTAATGGTGCCTGCGTAGTATGAAGCCGCCATGCCGTGAACATTCTCCGACTGCACGCCAATCACACGGATAGTCGGGTTGATGGATTTGATGGCCATGGCAACACCCGCAATCAGACCACCGCCGCCAATCGGCACTATGATGTTATCGACATCATACAAATCTTCGATAATTTCCAGGCCAATGGTTCCTTGGCCGGCAATCACTTTTGCATCGTCAAAAGGGGGTATAAATACGCGACCTTCCATTTCCACGATTTCGCTGACTTTGGCAATGGTGTCATTGAAACTATTGCCATGCAGAATAACTTCCGCCGAATAATCGCTGGTTGCAGCAATTTTTGATTTGGGTGCGCAGCAAGGCATGACCACCTTGGCATCAATTCCCAGCATGGCACTGGACAAAGATACCCCCTGCGCATGATTACCGGCAGAGCAGGCGACAACACCTTTTTGACGCTCCTCCAGACTTAATGAACTGAGTTTGTTGAAAGCACCGCGAATTTTAAAAGAGCCAGTACGTTGCATGTTTTCAAGCTTGAGGTAAACCTCGCCATGACAACGTTCGCTGATGTAGTTAGAGGGTAATTGCGCGGTCTTGTATATATGGTTGGTCAGTCTTTTTTTGGCTTCGGTAATATCATGAAGACCAATGGGCAGATTGCTATACATCTTCATCGCAAATCTCTTTTTATTTATTAATTTGTAGGGTTTTATTTCACTGGGCGAAGCGATACTAGGTTCTATCACTTGCAATTAATGTGAGCATAAACACAAAAAAATCTACAAAGAGACTGCGTAACGGTGAAATTATCAAAAAATGTGATGACAGCGACACTTGAATCCAAAATTATTAAAAAAAGTAATCGTAGATTGGAAAATCAATATGGTTAACAACTCCAAAACAAAGCGGCAAAGATTAGATTTTTCAGGGCAATCGCGTTGCTTTTTGCAACCGGTGATCAGTTTCTTGCCTGCCAGAACCGGGATAATAAAAAAAGGAGCCGATGTGGCTCCCTATCGACAACACAGGACCGATTACTCGGCTGCTGCATCATCTTTCTTGTACTTGGCAGCAGTCTCTTTGATCAGACTCTGCAACTCGCCAGCCTGGAACATCTCGATCATGATGTCACAGCCGCCGATCAGCTCACCTTCAACCCACAACTGCGGGAATGTCGGCCAGTTGGCAAACTTCGGCAATTCAGCACGGATATCCGGATTTTGCAGGATATCAACATATGCAAACGGCTCGCCGCAGGACATCAGTGCCTGGGAGGCCTGGGCAGAGAAGCCACAGCTGGGTAGCTTGGGGGATCCCTTCATATAGAGGATGATGGGGTTGTCAGCCAGCTGCTGCTTAATCTTTTCAATAGTTTCCATAGGTGCCTCACTAGAGCGATTTCGGCGGCCATTCTACTGCAATCTTGCCAGAGCACAAACTGACAAAGGGGTGACTCGGCTCGAATTGTGCAAAGAATCTACTCAGGCTTGATCGCGATCATGGCGCCAATCAAGAGTTGTTAGGCCATCTTTGATACTGCTACAATCCCTTGGCTTTGGGCTACTCGGCCCCATCATTTTAAAAACAACTCTTTTCAGATATAGAAAAGAGTACGCAATGTCTTGCAACCGTCGCCTTCGCACGGTCCAGCCAATGGAGAGTAGAAAATGGCATTCGAACTTCCCGCTCTGCCCTATGCAATCAACGCTCTGGAACCGCACATCTCCCAGGAAACTCTGGAATATCACCACGGCAAGCACCACAACACCTATGTGGTCAACCTGAACAATCTGGTGCCGGGTACCGAGTTTGAAGGCAAGTCTCTGGAAGAGATCATCAAGACCTCCAGCGGCGGCATCTTCAACAACGCAGCCCAGATCTGGAACCACACCTTCTACTGGCACTGCCTCTCCCCGAATGGCGGTGGTGAGCCGACTGGCGCCCTGGCTGATGCCATCAACAAGGCATTCGGCTCCTTCGCCGAGTTCAAGGATGCCTTCACCAAATCAGCCATCGGTAACTTCGGCTCCAGCTGGACCTGGCTGGTGAAGAAAGCTGACGGCTCTCTGGCTATCGTTAACACCTCCAACGCAGGTTGCCCGCTGACTGAAGCCGGTACCACCCCGCTGCTGACCGTTGACCTGTGGGAACACGCCTACTACATCGACTTCCGCAACCTGCGTCCGAAGTACATGGAAACCTTCTGGGCTCTGGTTAACTGGGAATTTGTGGCCAAGAATCTGGCTGCCTAATAAGCCTCGCTTGCCAAAACGCCCCGCACTGCGGGGCGTTTTTTTATCTCTATATAGCAGCTGAAATGAAAGAGGCGCCCGCAGGCGCCTTTTTACATATCGGGATGGCCCACTTACTGGTCCAACTCGTCCATATATTCATCCAGATTGGCATCGTCGGCCTGCTCTTGCTGAGACGCTTTCAGCTCAGCCTGCTTGCCCGTCACCTTGCCTTGGCTGTACTGCAGATAGAAGTCCTTGGTTAGCGCATAGGGGTCGAGGGAGTTGTCGATGATCCGCTCCTGATCGATCAGCTTGGCGCGATTACCCAAACCATCCAGTACCCAATGGGTAACCCTTAACGGGATAGTCAGCAAGGCATAGGGGAAATAGATGGTATCAATGGTGTCACCGACCAGCTCCCGGGTGGTGGTCGGACCGTAAACAGGCACCATGATGTAAGCACCATTACCAATATCAGCCTTGCCAAGTACGGTATCCATCTCCAGCTTGTTGCGCTCGAGACCGGCATGTTTGGCCACATCGAAGATACCCAGCAGACCGACCGTGGTGTTGATGGTAAAACGCCCCAGGTTGGTACCCGCTCCTTTCAAGTCGCCGGTGATCAGGTGGTTCACCATGCTGCTCGGTTCATCAAAGTTGGCAACAAAGTTGGCAATGCCATCCTTCACCCCCACCGGAATATAGCGAGCGTAAGCATGTACCACAGGACGTGCTACATAGGGCTCCAGCACATCATAATTGACCGCCCACATGGCCCGGTTTGCTCCCTGGAAGGGATCACGCGGGTCGGCCGCCGTACTGGTGGCGCCCGGACGATTCATACCGGGATTGAGATCCAGACTCTCTGGGCCAGGCTTGGGCGGGCCACCGGCACAACCAGCCAGCAAGAGGGCTGCCAGTATGGCCCCTGAACGAAGATACATATGATTGTCCTGACGTTTTATTTTGATTTATCAGAAGTATAGATAACCCGGCCCCTATCAAGGAGCCGGGTTATTCAAAGGACATATTAGAGGGCGTGATCGATACGGATGTCAATCGGAGCAGTAGGGATCTCGGCCGTCTTGACCGGAACGGATACCCCTTCGAAGGCTCCTTCCTTGTTCATCACATTGCCACCGCGGGAGAGACGTGCCTTGAACTGCAGTTCTGGATACGCTTCCAGCTTGCTGCCCTCCATCATGGCGTCACCATCCCCCAGTGAAAGGGTGACAGGCAGGGTTGGCCCAGCGATACGTTTCACCGCGATGGGCATGGGTGGTCCGTTGGGCACTACAGCAAATACGAAGAGATGAGCATCTTCCGGCATCTGGATGCCCGCAGCCAGCGTGATGTGGATGGGGAACTCTCCCTCATTAACGTCAGACTGCTTTACCTGCTCTGTTCCCGTTTTGGCTGCGCCTGAATTCGTCACCTCTATGCCACGCTGCTTGAGCTGCGTGCGGGCATACTCAATGGAGCGCTCAACCATCACATAACGGGGAGAGCCTTTTTCCATCAAGGGCAACATCGCCTGCCAGCGATCGAGGGCGGTCTGGAAGTCCTCTTTCTGCAGCGCCATAAAGGCATAGACGGAGCGCGCCTCGATATTATCAGGCTCCTGCGCGATGGCTGCACGCAGCAGTGCATCGGCCTGCACCTCCTCCCCCGTCATCATCAGCGCTTGGGCATAGGGCACCGCCACCAGCGATTTCTGGGGAGCAAGCTTGTAGGCACGCGACAGCGCATCGTTGGCCATCTCGGGATCATTGCCATCCAGTGCCAAGCGCCCCAACAGCAACCAGCCTCGATAGTCGTTCGGTTCATCCTTGAGGCGGGTACGCAGTGCCAGCGTGAAGTCGAGCAGATCCTGCTCGGTTACCTTGGCATCGCGCTCAACCAGTATTCGGTTGCTGAGCTCGCCAAGACGGCTGCTGGCGTCTTGCCAGCGGCTCACCTCCTGCCATGAACCCAGCTTGTAGTAGATTCCCAGGCTCACCACCACCAGCACCAGAACACCCGGGATCCAGCTCAGACTCTTGCCACTGCGGGCGGTCTGCTCCACATCGGGAATATCATCCAGCAGGCTGCGCTGCAACTCGATGAGCGAATCGGGCTCCTCGGCAAGCACACCCTGTTCTCGCTCCTCGCCGATCTCCAGCAAGCGCTGACGATAGAGCTGTTTGTTGAGCGCCGAACGACTGATGCTCTGGTTCCCCTCACTGCGCCACAACGGTAACACCAGAGCCAGACTCACCAGCACCAGCAGGGCCGCAATCACAATCCAAAAGGCGGTCATTGTTTATCTTCCTCTTTGAGCAGCTCGGCCAGGCGACGCTGCTCTTCATCGCTCAGGGTGCTATCCACAGGCTCTGACGTTGCCGCAGAGCGTCGGCTACGTATCACCACCACGCCGAGACCGATAACGATCACTAACAGCGGGCCCAGCCAGAGGATCAGGGTCGAAGCCATCAGGGGCGGGTTATAGAGGATAAAGTTGCCATAGCGGGCAACCATGTAGTCCACGATCTCCTCTTTATTCTTGCCCTCGCGCACCATCTGGTAGGTCTTGTCGCGCAAGTCCTTGGCCAGCCCCGCATTGGAGTCGGCGATATCCTGGTTCTGGCACTTGGGGCAGCGCAGCTCTTTGGTCAGTTCGCGAAAGACCTGCTCCTGATTGTCGTTTTCGAAGGTGTAGACATCGATAGCAGCCATGGCCGGCGCTTGTACCACCCATCCCAGCAACAGTAGCAGGGAAGCAATAAACACTCTCATCGAAACACCCCTCACTTCATGGCATCAAAGATGGGTTTGAGGGTCGATACCCAGTTCTGGGGGTTGATATCCCCCACGTGGCGATAACGGATTATCCCCTTGCTGTCGATAAAGAAGGTTTCCGGCGCGCCGTACACCCCCAGATCAAGCCCCAGCATGCCGTCCGGATCATAGAGATTGACCTGATAGGGGTTGCCCAGCTCAGCCAGCCACTTGATCGCCTTGGCGCGTTCATCCTTGTAGTTCATGCCGATAATGGGGATCCCCTGCCCTGCCAGCTGTTTGAGGTAAGTGTGCTCGCCATAACAGGTAGGACACCAGGTAGCCCAGACGTTGAGCAACATGGGCCGGCCGGTCAGAATGGTGCGATCATGCTGTTTACCCAGATCGTAAATGTCCTGAAGGGTAAATACCGGCACCTCCTTGCCCACCATCACGGATTCGAGTTTGGTGGGATCGGAGTAGAGCCCTTTGAACAGGAACACAGCCCCCAGCAAAAAAACGATAAAGGGAATTAGAAACAACCAGACCTTTTTGTTCATGCCTTGGCTTCCTCCTCACGACGGCCGAAACGGTAACGCTTGTCCAGCATCGCCAGCACGCCACCGATAGCCATAAAGACGCCACCGAACCAGATCCAGCGCACGAACGGCTTGTAGTAGATCCGCACAGCCCAGGCATTATTGTCTAGCTGCTCGCCAAGGGCCGCATAAAGATCTCGCGTGAAACCGGCATCAATGGCCGCTTCGGTCATCGGCATCCGGGTCACTGTGTACATCCGCTTCTCGGGTTTGAGCAGGGCTACCTGTTTGCCATTCTTGTGTACTTCCAGCACGCCTTTGAAGCCATCATAGTTGGGGCCATTCTTCTCCTTGATACCGGTGAAGACGAACTCGTAATCAGCAAAGTGCACCCGATCACCCGCCTGCATCCGCAGATCCTTCTCGATGCTGTAGTTCTGGGTACAGGCGATGCCTATGATGCTGACTGCCAGCCCCACATGGCCAAGGATCATCGCCCAGTGACTGTTGCCAAGCTTGCGCACACCGACCGCAAAATGGTGCTTGTGGGTGGCCCGCACCCAGGTCTCCTGCAGGCTGGTAACGATGATCCAGACCCCCAGACCAATCCCCACCGCCGCCCACGGCTTGAAGGTTTCGGCCAAGAGCAGCGGCAACAGCAGGGCTGCAGCCAGGCTCAGCACCAGCGCAAGGATCACTTTGCCCTTGAGCTCGCCAAGCTCCTGGCGGCGCCAGCGAAACAGCGGACCAACCCCCAGTAGCAGAGCAAACGGAATGATCAGCCAACTGTAGATATGGTTGAAGAAGGGGGTACCGATAGAGATGCTCCCCAGCCCCAGCTCCTTGTGCACCAGCGGTAACAAGGTGCCTAACAGCACGGTGAGCAGGCCCGCCACCAGCATGATGTTGTTGGCCAGCAGCAGGGTTTCGCGACTCCACAGCTCATGCTTGCCGTGACTTTTCACCTGCGAACCTTTAAAGGCAAACAGCAGCAAGGATGAGCCGATCACCGCCAGCAAAAAGCCGAGAATAAACAGGCCGCGGGTCGGGTCGGAGGCAAACGCATGAACCGACACCAGCACGCCGGAGCGCACCAGGAAGGTACCGAGCAGGCTCAACGAGAAGGCCGAGAGGGCCAGCAGCACGGTCCACGCCTTGAAGGTTGCGCGCTTCTCGCTCACCGCAAGCGAGTGCAGCAGGGCCGTACCCGCCAGCCAGGGCATGAAGGAGGCGTTTTCTACCGGATCCCAGAACCACCAGCCGCCCCAACCGAGCTCGTAGTAGGCCCACCAGGAGCCCAGCACGATGCCGAGGGTCAGGAATACCCAGGCCGCCATGGTCCAGGGGCGCGACCAGCGGGCCCAGGTTGCATCGAGACGACCGGTCATCAATGAGGCTATGGCGAAAGCAAACGCCACCGAGAATCCCACATAGCCCATGTAAAGCATCGGTGGATGGAAGATCAGACCCGGATCCTGCAGCAGCGGATTGAGGTCGCGGCCATCGACCGGAAAATAGGGCAAGGTGCGGGTGAAGGGATCAGAGGTGAACAGCACGAACGCGGTGAAGCCGACCGAGATCAGCCCCAACACGCCAAGCACCCGCGCCACCGCATCGAGCGGCAGACGGCGGCTGAACATGGCCACCGCCGCAGTCCAGCCGCCCAGGGTCAGCACCCACAGCAACAAAGAGCCCTCATGGGCGCCCCATACTGCGGAAATGCGATAGGCAAGCGGCAGCAGGCTGTTGGAGTTAGTGGCCACATACTGCACGGTGAAGTCGTTGTCGATAAAGGCCCAGGTCAGGCAGAGAAACGACAGCAGCAGTAACAAAAACTGGGCATAGGCGAGCGGACGCGCTGCCGACATCATGCCAAGACGCCCCCAACTTGCACCAAGCAGCGGATAGCTACCCAGCAACAGAGAGGTCGCAAAGGCCAGGATCAGCGCAAACTGTCCTAATTCCGGGATCATGGCTTATTCCCCTTCAACTGCGCATCAGTGTATTCCGGTTTGAAGTGCATGCCACTGGTGGCATCGGCCACTTCTGGCGGCATGTAGTTTTCATCGTGTTTGGCCAGTACCTCGAAGGCTTCGACCGTGGTGGCATCTTTGAGAGTTCCTTGCGCCACAATCCCCTGCCCCTCGCGGAACAGATCCGGGAGGATGCCATCAAATTGCACCATCACCTGATGACCACCATTGTCGATCAGGTTAAAGCTGACCTTGAGGCTGTTCGGATCACGCTTGACTGTGCCGGGGACCACCAGACCACCAATGCGCAGGCGCTGCCCCTCTTCCGGTTTGATCTTGTCCGGCCCCTTCCCTTCCACCAGCTCGCTCGGGGTATAGAAGAGGTCGATATTCTGACTGAGGGCGTAAAGCACCAGCCCGCTCACGGTAGCGAGGCCCAGCGTGATGGCCAGAATAATGGTGAGGCGTTTTTTGCGTCTCGGGTTCATAGGGTGTTCTCCATCTGCCGAGCTGCCTTGCGACGGCTCTCGCGTGCCTGCTTGCTGCGTAACTCATTAAACAGACTACGGGTTTTCATACGGGTGGAAATGATGATACCGACCAGACAGAGCAAGGTCAGTCCGAAGGAGAGCCAGACGTAAAAGGCGTAACCGCCCATCGCCAGAAAGTCACTGAATGAGGCAAAGTACATGCTTACTTCTCCTGCTCGGCAATCTCTTGAACCCAGGGACGATGCCACTCCCGCATCAAGAGCTCGTTTCGAAAACGCATCAGGGTAAGGGCCCCGAGAAAGGCAGCAAACGCCAGGATCATGATGAGTAATGGCCAAAGCATCTCGGGAGAGATAGAGGGTTTGTCAAACTTGGTAATAGTGGCCCCCTGGTGCAGGGTATTCCACCACTCAACCGAGTAGTGAATGATGGGGAGATTGATCACCCCGACCAGCGCCAGAATGCCGGCGGCACGGCCAGCAACAACCTTGTCACTGAAGGCGTTGTAGAGGGCAATCACGCCAAGATAGAGAAACAGCAGGATCAGCTCGGAGGTGAGCCGTGCATCCCACACCCACCAGGTTCCCCACATGGGTTTGCCCCAGGCTGCACCGGTAAACAGTGCAATAAAAGTGAACACGGCACCGACAGGAGCAATAGCCGCCACTGTCATGTCCGCCATCCGCAGTTGCCATACCAGCCCGATAAAGGCTGCCACAGCCATGGTAGAGTAAGCTCCCATCGAAAGAATGGCGGAAGGAACATGGATATAGATGATCCGGAAGGAGTCACCCTGCTGATAATCGGCGGGGGCAAAAGCCAGCCCCCAAACAGTGCCGATGATGAACGACAGCAGACTTATCACGGCAAACCAGGGTAACAAGGTTCCTGCCAACCGATATGCCCGTTCGGGTTTAGCGTAAGGGTGCAACCATTTCCACATAACTCACAAACCTTTTTGTTATTAATTGTTTGGCGAGGCCTAAACATACTGACCTCGGGATAACATCAAATACCTCGAAAGCAATAAGCGGCAATCCGCTTGATCCATCGCAACTTTATTTCAGGAAAAGAAAGCCCCCACACGAAACCACACTGCGTTCTACCAATAGACCATCAGTTAAGACTGACCCTCAAGGCAGCCGAAACGGCCAGTGGCGTTAGCGTCAAGGCACCAACCATCATGGCGGCCAGAATGGCAAGCTGACCGCCATAGGGCAAGCCCATCCCCGCCGCATCAATAGCAGAGGTAGCAAAAATCAGCACCGGAATATAGAGCGGCAGGATCAGCAGACTGAGCAGCACTCCACCTTTGCGCAGTCCGACCGTAAGGGCTACACCGACCGCACCGAGCAGGCTCAGCACCGGAGTGCCGAGTGCCAGAGTGGCGACTACCGCCAGATAACTGTCCATATCCAGCGACAGCAAAATCGCCAGCAAGGGCGAAATCAGCAGCAGCGGCAATCCAGTCAGTAACCAGTGAGCAATCACTTTGGCCAGCGCCAGCAACCCGAGTGAATGGGGCATCAACATCAGCTGCTCCAGCGAACCGTCGGCAAAGTCGTCGCGAAACAGCCGCTCCAGCGACAGCATGGCCGCCAGCAAAGCCGCAACCCAGATGATGCCGGGAGCAATGCGAGCCAATAACTTGGGCTCAGGGCCGATACCGAGTGGGAACAGGGTGATGACAATAAGGAAAAACCAGAGCGGGTTAAGAATGTCTGCACGCTGGCGCAAGGCCATCAATAACTCGCGGTGGATCAAATGCATGACGGCACGCAACATCGAAACTACTCCTGCAGCAAGGGCGTAAGCGAGAGGGTCTTCAGTCGCCCCTGCATCAGCGTCATATCCTGATGAGTGGTGAGGATTACCATCCCCCCCCGCTCGGCATGAGCCAGAAACAGCCTCTCCAGCACCTTGACCCCCTGCTTGTCAATGGCGGTAAAGGGCTCATCCAGGATCCAGAGAGCCGCTTTGTCACTGAGCCAAAGCCTGGCCAGAGCCACCCGGCGCTGTTGACCTGCCGAGAGCTGCCCGGTCGGGTTCTCTTCAAAACCGGCCAACCCAACCTGGGCAAGCACCTGCCACAAATCGACCGTCTGCCGGGACACATGATGCAGCTTCTGGTAAAAGGCGAGATTTTCGAGCGGAGTCAAAGCAGCTTTGACCCCGGGCTGATGACCGAGATAGAGCAGATTGGCATGGTACTCATCACGGCAATGGCGAATATTTTCACCATTCCAGCACACTTCACCGGCAAACGGCTGAGACAGCCCAGTCAGCAGGCGCAGCAGGCTGGTCTTGCCTACCCCGTTGGGACCTTCAATTTGCACCAGATCACCGGGAACTACCGCAAAGGAGAGATGTTCAAACAGAGTGCGATCTTCACGCACGCAGCTCAGATTGTTAACTTGAAGCAGCATGGAGATTTTTTCAGAGAAAATGAAGCGGCCTGCATCTTAACACAGTATTGGAATACGTCTTTTCCAAGATGCCCATCATCCACTGTTTTTGTGGAGAAGATCGCGCATAAGAGAAAATAGGCGGGAAAAATGATGACAATCAACGACTTCAAAATACATCAAATCGAAAAGATTAATAAAAAATCATCTTAAAACATAATAATTCAATCATCTCACTGTACATCGCGCTACATCAGAGAGCTGTATGCAAGGAGCAGAAAAAAATTCAGGAAGGCGACTGCCTCCCTGAATAATCAAGAGCGACCTTTTCGCAACGATATCAAGAGCTCTGCTTCTGCCTTTGGCAACTCACACTCACTCATGACTTCATCAAGATCGGCGCCCAGTTCGACCATCTTAGCCGCTCGACTGTAGAGCCTGCGTTCGGGATCTTGCATGGTCAGTTCTTGCTGGCGTTCATTGACCTGCTGCATCGCGCCTTCTACCGACTGTAACCGCTGTCCCATGCCAATGGAGCCGCTATGAAGCTCCATCATCTGTTTGCGCAAGCTTTCCAACTGACCTTGCAGCGTTGCCACACTGGCCTCGGACTCCTGCTTGCTACGCTTGCTCTTGAACCAGTTATAAGAGGCAAACACCAAGGCAATCAGGGACACCCCCAAGGCAACCATCTCGATTATCAAAACATCACCTTATTTGTCAGAGGGAACCGATATCTTCCCACTCTTCATCGGAGAGCAGCTTGTTCAAGTCAACCAGGATCAGCAGTTGACCGTCACGGTTGCTGACTCCCTGAATGAACTTGGCACTCTCTTCGGTTCCCACGGCCGGAGCCGCATCGATTTCGGAAGATTTCAAATAAACCACTTCCGCCACACTATCGACCATAATGCCAATCACCTGCTTCTCGGCCTCGATGATAACAATACGGGAATTTTCGCTCACATCACCGGAAGGCAGACCGAAACGGGAACGGGTATCGATGACAGTCACCACATTGCCACGCAGGTTGATGATCCCCAGTACGTACTCAGGCGCACCCGGCACCGGTGCAATTTCGGTGTAGCGCAACACCTCCTGAACCTGCATCACATTGATGCCGTAGGTTTCGTTTTCCAGTTGGAAGGTTACCCATTGCAGCACTTCATCTTCGGCCAGATTCTGTGCGATATTGCGCTTTTCTGTCATGTTTTTATTCCTTTTATGAAAACGTCTACTGCTAAAACTAGCAATAAAACAGCTCGATTGCAGAAGTTATCAGCGACCTTCTATGTTAACCCCACGCTCCAGCAACAGGAGCAGTTCGCGAACGTGTAACAGGGCACACATTTTTTCTTTGACCATGCCCGCCAACCAGGGGCGCTTACCCTCCTGATGGCGCCATTTCACCTGGTCACGGTGTAACAATTCAGTTCCTTTGAGATGATGACAAGCCAGCCCCCAAGGGGATTCACCCAGCATAATCAGATACTTGTAATCATCCATCTCCAAATGCTGACCCGGCATGACCCATTGGGCTGTATCGACCACATTCATCTTCTGCTCGCGGGAGGTCATGATCCCCTTGTACCAGCCAGGCTGGCCAAACAGGGAGGTGATCTCGCCAAGCTGATGGATACCACCCAGCTCGGTCAGCGGCACCGCAAACGTCACACCCGCAACTTCAAAAAAGAGGGCCTGAAACTCTTTACCGGTATCGATATTTTCCCAGGCAACCGGTTCACTGGCCTCTACCGGAGCAACCTCCAGCGCTGTTTCGGTCAGGATAGTAGTATGGGGCTCCGCAACCTCGGGGAGCAGCACCTCCGCAGGCCACTCTGGCTCCACCGGCAGCAGTGATTCCTCTGCCACAATCTCCAGCGGTGCGGTGAGAGTCACTTCCTGGGTGAAGGCATCATTCTCAAACTGGACTTGTCCCACCTGAGCCAATAGCTCACCTAGCTGGGCAAGCCGTGGATCGCTTTCGAGGTAAGGTGCGGCGACCACCTCGGGGACGCTTTGGGGCTGACGTTGCAACTGTAAAACAGGGGCAGATTGAACCTCTTCCACCTCATCCATGACCATCGGCTCATCGAGCAGCAGGGAGTGGAAATAGTCATCCATCGCCCGTACTTGAATGGTATCTCTCATGCCGTCACCTCATGAACCCGTTGCCGCTCAAGGGCATCCAGATGGTTGAGCAGCGTTTCATATGCATAGGTTCCACGACTCCCGGGAGAATAGATAGACGGGGGGATATGCAGCAAGCTGGCATCCCGAAACTTGGTATCAATAGGGATCACCGCATTCCATACTGAATCTCCATATTGATCCTTAATCGACTTCAAGGTCATCAGAGAGGCACGGGTGCGCTTGTCGAACATGGTCGGGATCACGGTATAACGGAACTTGTCACGCTTGGAACGCTGCATGATCTCAAATGTTTTCATCATCCGCTCCAACCCCTTGAGGGCCAGAAATTCGGTCTGGACAGGCACCAGAATGCGATCGCAGGCAGCCAGCGCGTTGACCATCATCACCCCCAGCACTGGCGGGCAATCGATCAGCACGTAATCATATTGATCCTGAATGCGCAGCAGTGCCCGTTTCAGTACCAGTCCCATCCCCTCACGATTGCCCATCACCCGATCAAGGGTCGCCAAGGTAATAGATGCTGGCAGTAAGTTGATATTTTCGAATTTGGTCTTGAGCGTCAGTTTATTGACAAGCTCGGCTGTCGGTTTGACTGCTTGAAACAACTCATAGAGGGTTCCATCCAGGCGATCTGAATCAAAATCAAGATATGCAGTCAGCGAAGCATGGGGGTCGGTATCAATCAACAGCACCCGCTGGCCACGCTGGGCCAGGATCCCCGCAAGCGAGACCACTGTGGTGGTTTTACCCACACCACCTTTCTGGTTGGCAACCGTCCAAACAATCACTGTATCAGTCCTGCCTTGTTGTTATGCGTATGCCACCACCGGGCAAGGTGATCACCTTTATCTCTCCTGCATCCACCGCCTGTTGTACAGCAGGAACCGGTTCAGCAACTACCGTAGGCGTTGCAACCACAGGTGCCGGCGGCACCCAGGCAAATTTGGAGATAGCGACCACAACCTTGCGATTCTGCAGTCTGCCCTGCTCGCTGCCGTTGTCAGCAAAAGGGGAAAACTCGCCATATGCCTCGAACGCCAGACGCTGGGGGGCGATCCCATCGGCAATCAAGCCATTGAGGACCGCCTCGGCCCGAGCAGCAGAAAGCGCCCAGTTAGAACGATAAATTTCATTATTTATCTGTTGGTTATCGGTATAACCCCGAACCCTTACATAGTTATCGACCGGTTTGAGAATACTTGAAAGAGTATTAATGACCGGTGCGGCGTTTGGCCCCAAAAAGGCACTGCCGCTGCTAAACAACAAGCCGGAACTGAGTTCAACCGTCAGCCAGTTCTCGTCTTGCGTCAGTTTGACGATACCGGCATCCACCAGCGAGCCCATGCTCTGTTGCAACTGCATATCGAGTTTTGCAAGTGTCGCGCCATCTTGCAGCACTGGCACACCAGAAATGGGTGCAAGTGAAGGAGAGGAGGATGCTGGGCTTTCCAGCAACGATGGAGAGGCAGATACCGCGTTATCCAGCAGGGAATTACCCTGCCCTTCAAGCAAGCTATTGCCGCCAGACTGCATGACACTGAACGCCTGGCTCATACCATCAATCACCGCGCGATACTTGTCCTTGTTCACCAGCGCAACAGAGTAGAGCACTACGAACAAGGCAAAGATCAGCGTCATATAATCGGCATAGGAGACCAGCCAACGGTCAAGATGCTCGCGACCCTGCAAGTGCAACCGATAGCGCTTGCGCATGGCTACTCTCCTTTCAAATAGGCCCTGAGCCGGCGTTCAACCTGCAAGCCGTTTTCACCATGGGCGATAGCCAGCAGCCCTTCCAGGGTCATCTCCTGAAAGAGTGCATAGTGATAGTGAAATGCGCGTAACCGATTGGCGATAGGCAGGTAGATGAGGTTGGCAAACCCCACTCCATAGATGGTTGCCACAAATGCCACAGCTATCCCCGCCCCCAGTGCTGACGGGTCTTCGAGATGAAACATGGCCTGGATCAGGCCCAGCACGGCACCGATGATCCCGATGGTCGGACTGTACCCCCCCATGGCTTCAAATACTCTGGCGGCATGTTCATTGCGCTCCTGCTCGATATCGATGTCCGCTTCCAGCAGCATCCGGATATCCTCTGTGGATACCCCATCGACAATCATGCCGAGCCCTTGACGGGTAAAGTTGTCTTCCTCCTGCTCGGCCTGATTTTCAAGGGCCAGCAGCCCTTGCTGGCGCGCAAAGACGGCCCATGACTGCAACCGTTCGGCCTGTGTGGCGAGATCCTGGCGGGGAGGGGTAAAAATCCATAACAGCTGGCGCAACGCCAGCAGGATGTACTGGGCTGGAGTCTGCAACGTGACGGCACCAACGGTACCACCCAGCACGATCAGAAAAGCGGGGCCGTCCACCAACGTCAACAGGGAGCCGCCATGCCACAGTTGGGCAATGGCAATCGCCCCCAATGCCAGGAGCAGACCGAGCAAGCCCATGATTAGCGCCCCAACTCAACCAGAATACGCTGGGCCACCTTGTCCAGAGGGAGTGATTCGCTGGCAATCCCCGCTTTGGCTACCGCTTGGGGCATACCATATACCACGCAGGAAGCCTCATCCTGAGCCCAGATGGTTGATCCCTGCTCTTTCAGCAGTCTGGCGCCATCACGGCCATCAGCCCCCATACCGGTCAGCACAATCGCCAATACCTTGTCGGCATAGGTTTTGGCCGCAGAGGCAAAAGTGATGTCCACACAAGGCTTGTAATTTACCTTGTCGTTGCCATCCACGATGCGAATGCGGGCCCCTGCACCACGACCTTCCAGCAGCATCTGTTTGCCACCTGGAGCAAGATAGGCATGCCCTGGTTTAAGCACATCGCCATCTTCCGCTTCCTTGACGCCAATCTGACATAACCCGTTGAGACGGGCAGCAAACGCGGCGGTAAAAGTGGCTGGCATATGCTGGATAAGCAGGATGGGATGGGGAAAATCCCCCGGCAACTTGGTCAGTACATTTTGCAAAGCAACTGGTCCGCCGGTAGAAGTGCCGATTGCCACCAACTGATAACTCTTGCCACTGCGCTTGAAGGAAGCACTTGGCACAGTGCGTTGCAGGTCAGGCTGACGATCAGGAGTTCTGGGCGCAGTGCTTCCCAGCGGAGCACGAATAACCGGTTCAGGTGCTTTGGGACGGGCAGCGGATGTCATCAGGAAGCGCTTGCGGGAGATCTCCTTCACCCGCTGTTGCAACAGTCTGACTGCTTCGTCCTTGTCTCTGGCAATGTCTTCAAATTTCTTGGGCAAGAAGTCGAGAGCACCGGCGTCCAGCGCGTCCAGTGTCGCCTTGGCGCCTTCATGAGTCAGGGATGAAAACATCAGAATGGGGGTTGGGCACTTGGCCATGATCTCCCGCACCGCACTGATGCCATCCATCACGGGCATCTCGATGTCCATGGTGATCACATCAGGACGCAGCGACATCACCTTGTCCACTGCTTCACGTCCATTCTGGGCCGTATCAATCACCGTCAGCATGGGATCCTGATTAATGATCTCGCTCACCCGACGGCGAAAGAAGCTCGAATCGTCGACAACTAATACCTTGACTGCCATTGTTGTTTTTCTAACTCCTTGGGCCTGAGCTATTAATGTCTACGCGCATATGCTTTGAGCAGACTCGGCACATCCAAAATAAGAGCAATTCCGCCATCACTGGTAATCGTCGCCCCAGCCATGCCTGGGGTACCTTGAAGCAGGTTATCAAGAGGCTTGATGACCACCTCTTCCTGACCAATCAGGCTGTCTACCACAAATCCGATTTGCTGAGTGCCAATCTGCACTATTACCACATGTCCGGTATCCTGACGTGAACGTTTGTTGGCGCCACGAATCAACCATTTGTGCAGATAGAAGAGCGGTATCGCCTTCTCGCGCACAATGATGGTGAGCTGACCATCAACCATGTTGGCTTTTTTCAGGTCCAGATGGAAAATCTCGTTCACACAACCAAGGGGAAGTGCGAAGGTCTGCTCACCCACTTCAACCATCAGAGTCGGCAGAATGGCTAGCGTCAACGGAACCTTGATTTCGAGACGGGTACCTTTCCCCCAAGTGGAATCTATATGCACCGACCCATTGAGGCTGACAATGCTGGTTTTAACCACATCCATCCCGACACCACGGCCAGAGATATCGGAGATCTCGGCCTTGGTTGAAAAGCCCGGGGCAAAAATCAGGTTATAGGCATCGTTGTCGCTCATGCGAGCAGCAGTATCTGCATCCAGAACACCGCGACTGATTGCGATGGACTTGAGTTTCTCAGGATCCATCCCTGCTCCATCATCCTCAATGCAAAGCAGAATATGGTCACCTTGCTGGGAGGCACTAAGGGTGATCGTCCCTTGCCGCGGTTTGCCCGCTTTCTCCCGCACATCAGGCATTTCGACCCCATGATCGCAGGAGTTGCGAACAAGGTGAACCAGAGGATCGGCGAGCGCCTCTACCAGGTTTTTATCAAGATCGGTCTCTTCCCCCACCATCACCAGCTCAATCTCTTTCTTGAGGGTTCTGGCCAGATCACGCACCACGCGTGGGAAACGACCAAATACCTTCTTGATTGGCTGCATGCGGGTTTTCATAACCGCACCTTGCAGGTCAGCCGTTACCACATCCAGATTGGCAACCGCCTTTGACATCTCTTCATCATTGCTGGCAATACCCAGGCTCACCAACCGGTTACGGACCAGTACCAACTCACCTACCATGTTCATGATGACATCGAGAGTCTTGGTATCCACCCGCACCGTCGTATCGCTTTGCACGGCACTATTTTCTACTGGCGCAGGCGCCGCCTTGGCGGCAGACGCTGGTGCCTTGGCTGCTTCGGCAGATTTTGCGGGAGCAGCCGGTGCTGGTTTGGCTACAGGAGTGGCCGGTTTGGACGGAGTCACCGCGGCAGGTGCGGCAGGTGCGGCAGGTGCGGCAGGTGCGGCAGGTGCGGCAGGTGCGGCAGGTGCCAGCGTACTCTGAGGCCCTTGACCACGACCATGCAATTCATCAAGCAGGCGCTCAAACTCATCATCATCGATAAGCTCGTCCACCTCTTTTTGCACCGACTTCAGAGGATTCGCCTCTGGCGCCCCCATGTGCTGTCCCTGACCATGGAGTTGATCCAGCAAGGCCTCAAACTCATCATCGGTGATATCGCCAGATTGGCCAGCAACAGATGATCCTGCCGCACTCTTGGTTGGTGTGCCCCCCACGCCATGCAACTCATCCAGCAGACGCTCGAATTCATCAGCTGAAATCTCGTCGATGGAGCCGCCCCCGTTAACAGCTGCAGGATCGCTTGCTTGGTTTATCGGTTCAACGACCTCGGGGTCAGAGACAACCTCAACAACAGAAGTAACAGCCTCCGGCTCCATGCCATTAGCACCGCTGGTCGCGGTTCGAAGTTGCTCTTCTCCTTCAGGCTTGCACAACTCGTGGAGGTCATGGAGCAAATCATCAGACGCAGGACTTGGCGCTTCACGGTTTTGTACTTGGGCGAACATCACGTTTATGGCGTCCAGCGCTTGCAGGATTACATCCATAAGCTCGGCAGTCACTGTTCGCTTGCCGTTACGCAAGATATCAAATACGTTTTCGGCACCGTGACATACGTCAACCAACTCACCCAAAGACAGGAAACCGGCGCCGCCTTTTACAGTGTGGAAACCGCGAAAGATGGCATTTAACAGATTCTTGTCGTCAGGCCGCTTTTCCAAGTCGACCAGTTGCTCAGACAACTGTTCCAATATTTCGGATGCTTCGACCAGAAAGTCTTGCAGTATGTCTTCATCAACTTCGAAGGCCATGCGTCACTCCATTAGAATCCCAAGCTAGACAGCAGATCGTCCACATCATCCTGACCATTGACTACATCGGCACGCGCCTCTGGATTCATGATTGGGCCTTCGGCTTCAATCCCGTTCGCAGGGAGAGTTCGAGTTGCATGCTCAGCTGCAGCCTCACCAAACATAGTCAGCATTTCTATTAATTTTGTTTCGACTTCCTGAACCAGCTTGATGACCTTGCGGATCATCTGTCCTGTCAAATCCTGGAAGTCTTGTGCCATCAGTATTTCTGTCAGCAGTTGTCGTAACTTATCGGCATCTGATTCAGAAGCCTTAATGAAATCATCGAGTTGATGGCATAAGGACTTAAACTGTCCCACGCTCATATCCCTGGACATCAGTGCATTCCAGTTCGGCATCACCAACTGGATATTATCATTCAGGCGATCAGCTATCGGCAGACTAGCCTCAACAGCATCCATGGTGCGATTAGCAGCCTTATCGGTCATATCGATGACATAATTGAGGCGCTCCCGCGCATCGGGAATGTCATGGGTGGCCAAATCGGGAATTCGGGGGTCGAGACGAAATTCTTGAAGTGAGTTATGCAGTTGTCGGGTCAGCTGACCAACTTTATCAAACAGATCGGCTGCGTTGGGGGCACATACATTGGCAAGCAGTTCATCGGCCAGCTCGAATTCACCTTGCTCCAGATGAGCAACAAGCATCCTTGCCTGGTCGAGCGAAATCATTGCTCTCGTTTTGGCCATCATCCCTGCTGCTCCTTAGCCAAGGCGTTCAAAAATTTTGTCGAGTTTTTCTTTGAGCGTTGCTGCAGTGAAAGGCTTGACGATATAACCGTTAACGCCGGCTTGCGCGGCTTCAATGATCTGCTCACGTTTGGCTTCCGCCGTCACCATCAGCACCGGCAGATGCTTGAGCTTCTCATCGACACGAATGGCTTTCAGCAGGTCGATACCTTGCATGCCTGGCATGTTCCAGTCAGTAACCACAAACTGGAAATCACCATTTTTCAGCATCGGCAGTGCTGTGTTGCCATCATCCGCTTCATGGGTATTGTTGAACCCAAGGTCGCGCAGCAAGTTCTTGATAATCCGGCGCATCGTTGAAAAATCGTCAACAATGAGGATTTTCATGTTCTTGTCCAAAATTCCCTCCTCAATAGCCACCTGAGTGGCTCACTTACATGATGCTAAAAATGGGTTGTGTCATGCGGATTATGCCTTAGAGTTTCATCTCAGTGTAGCCAGTACAAACACTTATAGATGCCAATCTCTCAAACGAGCGCGCAGTCTGTGCATTGCTTGGCTATGTATCTGACTCACGCGAGACTCACTCACATTCAAAACCTCACCAATTTCACGTAAATTCAGCTCTTCATCGTAGTAAAGAGAGAGAACCAGAGCTTCTCTCTCTGGTAAGCGACCGATTTGCTCCGACAGTTGAATTTGAAATCGTTCTGCGGCCAGTTCATCAAACCCGGAGCCTGACGGTGCTTCATCAGGGTTACCGATCACATCCTCACTGACCCCCAAATCCTCGATACCGATGATCTTGCCGCAGGAGACATCCTGCAACATGACATGATAATCAGCGAGAGAGACTCCCATTTGCGCTGCGACTTCCGTATCACGAGCATCCCGTCCATTGGCTTGCTCAACATTTTCGATCGCTTCTGCAATCGCTCGGCTGTTTCGATGCACGGAACGAGGCACCCAGTCACCACGCCGGATCTCATCCAGCATGGCACCACGGATACGAATCCCGGCATAGGTCTCGAAACTGGCCCCCTTGCTACCATCAAAGTTCCGCGACGCTTCGAGAAGCCCAATCATACCTGCCTGGATCAGGTCATCCAGCAAGACACTGCTTGGCAGGCGAGCCAGCAAATGCTGGGCAATCCGCTTGACCAGTGGAGCATGGCGCTCTACCAGCAGATAGGAATCCTGATGACGCAAGTACGCTTGGGCTTTATTCACGGGAACCTTCCTGTGTGGTGGCCTGAGTCTGTAACAGATTCTCCAGGAAAAACTCCAGATGACCGCCAGGCTGGTTGGGTACCGGCCAGCTAGCCGCTTTGTTGGCCAATGCGCGGAAAGCCAAAGCCGCCGGCGACTTGGGAAACGCCTCGACAATCAGTTTCTGCTTGCGTACTGCTGCGCGTAAATTGGTGTCATAAGGCACGCAGGCAACCAGTTCCAGTGACGTATCGAGGAAACGATCCGTTACCCGGGTCAGCTTGGCAAAAAGCTCCTGCCCTTCGCGCAGGCTGCGTACCATGTTTGCCACTACCTTGAAGCGAAATACACCGTGCTCTTTGGAAAGGATCTTGATAAGGGCATAGGCATCGGTAATAGAGGTAGGCTCGTCACACACCACCACCATGATGTCCTGCGCGGCGCGGGTGAAACTCAGCACCATGTCCGAGATCCCCGCCGCCGTATCCACCATCAGAATATCAACCTGGGTCTTCATCTCGCTGAAGGCGCGGATCAGTCCGGCATGTTGTACCGGCGAAAGCTCGACCATAGACTGGGTCCCCGAGGTTGCAGGCACAATCATCATGCCGTACGGTCCCTCAACGATAATGTCGTCGATCGTGCACTCGCCTGCCAGCACGTGAGAGAGATTGCGATGAACCCGCAACCCCAGCATGACGTCAACATTTGCCAGACCAAGGTCAGCATCCAGCACCATCACCCGTTTGCCTTGGGCCGCCATGGCTCCCGCCACGTTCAGGGTCACGTTGGTCTTGCCTACGCCACCTTTACCACCGGAAACGGCGATCACTTTTACTCGATTGTTTTGACGCATTTTGCGCAGACCACTCGCCTGATCCATATACATGTTACTCATAAAACTCCGAATCTTCGGCCTCGCCAAAGCCTGTGCCCCAGAAATAGGGCTCCTCTGTTTCTCGCTCCAGCGAGCCCATGGCAGCTCCGACGAGCTGCGCCGCATTGGCAACCTGAATATCTTCCGGAACCCGCTGCCCATCAGTGATGTAACTGATAGGCAAGGCATTCTGGATACACACGTTAATTACTTCGCCCAGATTCAGACTCTCATCCAACTTTGTAAGTATGCAGCCGCTCAAGGGAATGCGCCGGAAATGGTCAACCGCTTCCTGCATTACCCGACGCTGGGAAGTTGCCGACATCACCAGATAGCTGCGGATCCTCACCTTGGCATTTTTGACCAGGGTATCGAGCTGCTCGGTCAGCCGGATATCCCGTTGCCCCACGCCTGCCGTATCGATCAATACCAGCCGGCGGTGACGGAACTGATAGAGGGCATTGGCCAGCTCTTCGGCATCACGCACCTGACGTACCGGACAGCCCATGATCCGGCCATAAGTCTGTAATTGCTCATGAGCCCCGATCCGGTAGTTGTCAGTGGTGATAAGGGCCACCTGCTCGGCGCCATACTTCATGGCAAAACGGGCTGCCAATTTGGCAATGGTGGTCGTCTTGCCCACCCCTGTTGGCCCCAGCAGAGCAACCGCGCCCCCCTGACGTAAAATTTCGTCTTCACTGATCTTGAGCTGAGCCGTCAACACTTCAGCCAACTGGGCCATCGCCTGATGGATAGGCATGTCTTCAGGGATCAGCCCAGCCAGTTGATCGGAAAAGGCATCGTCAAAGCCCATCTTCTTGAGCTCTTTGATGAGCAGGGCACGCATCGGCTCGCGTCGTTCAACCTCCTGCCACATCAGACCGGAGATCTGGTGCTCCAGCAGTTTACGGATGCTGGCCATCTCCTTGCGCATCCCCTCCATCTCCTGATCCCGCTGGGCAGGTTGATGGGCCCGTTGGCCGGATACGACACGCGCCTTGGGTTTGGCAGGTTCCGGGACTGTGCCCCACTGTCCCTGCTCGGCCAGCGTTCTGGGCACTGCATTGGCAGCAGCCAGACCAGCCGATTGGGTGTTGCCCATGGGAGCCCCATTGCCAGGCTTCAGTTTCTGCTGACGCGCGAGGAGGGCGGCCAGGGTATCAGCATAATGTTCGTTCTGTTCCTGAACCTTTGCGGGCTCGGGACGGGTCATCTGCCGAGCAGCAGACGAAATATTGACGCTCTCATCGTTCAGCTGACGGCGAACCGGCGCATCTTTGGGGCCCGGAACCTGGGATTGATAATCAACAGCGGCGACTATCTCTACCCCCCCGGTAACCTTCTTGTTGGACATTATGACGGCATCGGGCCCGAGCGTCTCCTTGACCTCGGCCAGAGCCGTTCGCATGTCCTTGGCAAAAAACCGCTTAATCTTCACCCGTCGTCTCCGCTAACTAGTTCTGCCCTACCGCACTGACGATGCGAATCTGCTTGTCGTCCGGCACTTCCTGATAGGACAGCACACGTAATCCAGGAATGGCATTCTTGACAAATTTCGCCAGGGTATTGCGCAGGATCCCCGATGTCAGAAGCACAGCCGGTTGGCCTTCCAATTCTTGTCGTTGAGTGGCTTCCACCAGTGAACGCTGCATTCGCTCCGCCAGACCCGGCTCAATACCGGCGCCATCACCACCACCCGCTTGCAAAGACTGATGCAATATACGTTCCAATTCAGGTGCCAATGTAATCACCGGTAGCTCGGGATCAGGGCCGGCAATCTCCTGAACAATCAGGCGACGCAGGGCAATCCGGCAAGCCGCGGTGAGCACTTCCGGATCCGGGCTGCGCGGCGCGTATTCCACCAGGGTCTGCAGGATAGTGCGCATATCGCGAATTGGCACCCCTTCATTGAGCAAATTCTGCAATACCTTCACAAGGTTACCCATGCTGATCACTTCAGGCACAAGCCCTTCGACCAGTTTGCTCTGATGTTTGCCAATCATGTCGAGCAACTGCTGTACCTCGTCATGGCCGAGCAACAGTGACGCATGGTTGGTCAAGATCTGGCTCAAATGGGTGGCAACTACGGTCGCAGTATCCACCACTGTATACCCCAGGGTCTGCGCCTGTGACACCTGCTCCTTGGCTACCCACACTGCTTCAAGTCCAAACGCAGGATCCCGAGTGGCAATCCCCTGGATCTGGCCGAATACCTGCCCCGGGTTGATGGCCATCTCTTTATCATGGTAGACGTTGGCCTCGCCGGTACTGACTCCCATCAAGGTGATGCGATATTGGTTGGGTGCCAAATCCAGGTTGTCGCGAATGTGGACAGCAGGCACCAGAAAGCCCAGCTCTTGCGAGAGTTTCTTGCGCACCCCTTTGATCCGGTTGAGCAGTTCGCCCCCCTGATTGCGATCCACCAGCGGGATTAGCTGGTAACCCACTTCCAACCCGATGATGTCTACCGGCATCACATCGTCCCAGCTCAACTCTTTCTGCTCATGCGATGGCTGATCTGCACTGGTCGGCATCAACTCGCCACTGGCTGCTTTGGCTACCGCCAGTTTCTCGCGGCGCAGCAGCCACCAGGCTCCGGCGGCAGCGAGCGCCCCCAGACTCAGGAAGGCGAAGTGCGGCATCCCCGGCACCAACCCCATCATCAGCAGGATACCGGCAGAGATGATCAAGGCCTTGGGGTTATCGAACAGTTGGCCTAATACCGCTGTGCCCATATCCTGATCGGTATTCTGACGGGTCACTATGATGGCAGCGGCGATGGAGAGCAGCAGGGAGGGGATCTGCGCCACCAGACCGTCACCGATCGCCAGCAGGGTATAGATCTCGGCAGACTCGCTGAAGGTAAGATGATGCTGCATCATCCCGATGATGAAACCGCCGATGATGTTGATGAAGAGGATCATGATGCCTGCTATCGCATCACCTTTGACGAACTTGGAGGCACCATCCATGGAGCCATAGAAATCGGCTTCCTGGGTTACATCAAGGCGACGCTTCTTCGCCTCTTCCTGATTGATGAGACCGGCATTCAAATCGGCATCGATAGCCATCTGTTTACCCGGCATCGCATCCAGGGTAAAACGGGCACTCACTTCCGCGATCCGCCCGGCACCCTTGGTGATAACTACAAAGTTGATGATCATCAGGATGGTAAAGACGATGATACCGACCGCATAGTTGCCGCCGATCACCACGTTACCGAATGCCTCGATCACATGGCCTGCCGCTGCACTGCCATTGTGACCTTCCAGCAGCACCACCCGGGTCGAGGCCACGTTCAACGCCAGCCGCAGCAAGGTGGCGAGCAGCAATACGGTCGGGAAGGCAGCAAATTCGAGGGGGCGCCGAGTATAAACAGATACCAGCAGCACCACGATAGAGAGTGCAATGTTGAAAGAGAAGAGCACATCTAGCATCAGCGGGGGGATGGGTAACACCACCATGCCGAGCGCAGCCAATACCAGCAGAGGGGTACCAAGGCCTTTGCTCAACACTCCCCGAGACTGCTTTAACTGGCCCAATACTGCCTTGAAATCCATCGCTCTTCTCAATGTCAACCTGCTGGTGCCAGATTAAAGCAAACATTAAGCCAACAATACAACACATTGAAATACAATGAATTTATTTTTACAACGTCAGAACTTTGTCATTTGCGATATTCGGTCGGAATGGGGAGATCCTTGGCCAGCGGCTGAGGACGGCGCCCCTGGCCACGGCGGAATTTCTTGAGCTGGAAGACATAGGCCAGAACCTGAGCAACCGCCGCAAACAGCCCTTCCGGAATCTCGCGGCCCAACTCGGTAGAGTGGTAGATAGCCCGGGTCAAGGCCGGTGACGGCATGATGGGTATCTCGTATTCTCTGGCTATCTCCCTGATCTTCATTGCAATTTCATCAGTGCCCTTGGCCACGACCTTGGGTGCGGCACCGGGTTTGCCCGCATCATACTTGAGCGCCACCGAGTAGTGGGTCGGGTTGGTGATCACCACATCGGCCTTGGGTACATCCCCCATCATCCGGCGCATCGCCATCTGCATCTGCAACTGGCGGATCTTGCCCTTTACCTCGGGTTTACCCTCGCTATCCTTGAACTCGTCCTTCACCTCCTGCTTGGTCATCTTGAGCTGACGCATATGGTTCCATTGCTGGAACGGTACATCGATGGCCACAATGGGCAACAAGGCACAGCAAAGGATGATCAGCATCCACAAAAAAAGGTCAAGGGCATCTATGATACCGCCGGGAAAGCCCTCCATGGAGAGGTTAAGCAGATGATTAAACTGGCTTGAGAGCATCCACCAGGCAAACAGAGTAATGAACACCACCTTGGCGATGGACTTGACCAGCTCGATCAGTGACTGCACTCCAAACATTCGCTTGAACCCGCTGATGGGGCTCATCTTGCTGAATTTCGGCATCATTGCCTCAGTGGAGAAGTTCATTCCCCCCATCAGGATATTGCCGATAAAAGCCGCGATGGCGACCAGAGCGAAGAGCAGTCCGAGCGGAAACACCAGTTCCCCCAGCAGCGCCGGCACCATGGCTACCATGGCATTGGGATCGAAAGCCTGCTCTCTGTTTAGCGTGAAGCCCATAGTCACCACCTTGAGCATGGCGCTCGCCAGGTAACCCTTGATCAACAGCAGGCCAAAGACGGCTGACAACAGTACGCTGGCAGTTCCCAGCTCTTTTGAACGTGCAATCTGCCCTTTTTCACGGGCTTGTTGCAGTCGTTTGCCCGTGGGTTGTTCGGTACGTTCCTGGTCGGTATCAGCCATTGACACCTCCGAAACATTGGGTGTCGATCAGCTCGCAACTGACCTCCTGCACCCGCTCCCACAAGGTGTCGAAATGGCCGAGGAAGCCGCCGATAGTGAGCCAGAGGATAAGCAAACCCGACATCATGCTGACGGCAAAACCGATACTGAAAATATTGAGCTGGGGGGCAGCCCGGGTCATCACGCCAAAAGCGAAGTTGATAAGCAGCAAAGCCACGATGGCAGAGAGAGCCATCACCAGCGAGGCCTGATACATGACCCCCAGGAATGCGCTCAGTGTTTGCATCGAAGAGACAGACAAACCGCTATCGGAGATGGGGAGCGTCTCAAAACTGAGGATCACCAGGCGCAGCATCACCAGATGACCATCGAGCGCCAGAAATACCAGGGTCGCCAGCATCAGATAAAACTGCCCCACCACGGGGGCCGACTGGCCATTCATCGGATCCACCAGGGTGGCAAAACCCAGGCTGGTTTGCATGGCGATCACCTGCCCCGCCATCACGAAGCTCTCCATCAGAAACTGGGTCATCAACCCCAGCGCAATACCGATGAGCAGTTGCTGGCCCAAGACCAGAAAACTGCCGGCAGAGAAGAGCTCCACAGGAGGCATGGGAGGAAGCAGAGGAGCAACCAGAAACGTCACGGCTACCGCCAGCCCCAACCTGATCCGTGCTGCGACCAGCCGGCTGCCAAATACCGCCATAACCATGAAAAGGCTGCTTATTCTGGCCAGTGGCCAGAGAATGGCAGACAACCACTCCATGATCAGAGCGGTGGTATAGGTCACCCCACCACCTCGGGAATTTGATTAACCATCAGGATGAAGAAGTCCATCAGACTCTGCATTCCCCAGTGAGCACCGGCACCCAGCGCAAGCAGTGTCACGATGAGACGTGGCAGAAAGCTCAGGGTCTGTTCGTTGATTGAGGTAGCGGCCTGAAAGATGGCGACAACCAGACCTATAGCCAAACTGGGCAAGATAACGGCACTTACCATGATATTGACCAGCCAGAGCGCCTCACGAAAGACGTCGACAAAGGTTTCGGGACTCATGTTCTGGCTCCTTGCTCGCGACCGGTTAACCGGCACCCAGTCCGAAACTGTTAGCCAACGATCCCAGGATCAGGTTCCAGCCATCCACCATCACAAATAGCATCAGCTTGAAAGGCAGCGAGACGATCATCGGCGAGAGCATCATCATCCCCATCGCCATCAGGATGCTGGCGACCACCAGATCGATGACCAGAAACGGCAAGAACAGCATAAAGCCAATCTGGAAGGCTGTTTTCAGTTCGCTGGTAACAAAGGCCGGGATCAGCACACGCAGCGGCACATCGGCAGGCTTCTCTACCTGTACGTTGGCGATCTCCATGAAGGTATTGAGATCCTTTATCCGGGTCTGAGCCAGCATGAACTGGTGGATGGGCAATTCAGCCCGTTCCAGCGCCTCCTTGGCCTGAATGGTTTCGGACAGATAGGGCTGCAGCGCCTCATCATTGATACGATCCAGCACCGGCGACATGATGAAAAACGACATGAATAAGGCAATACCGATCAACACCTGGTTGGAGGGGCTCTGTTGCAGACCGATCGCCTGACGCAAGATACCCAACACTATGATGATGCGGGTAAACGAGGTCATCATTATGACCATGGCCGGCAAGAAGGAGAGCGCGGTCATCAACGCCAGCACTTGCAGGGTCAGGCTGTACTCCTGAGAGCCATCTCCCATGGTCTTGACTGTCACTGCCGACATACCATCCTGCGCCAACGCAGGCCAGGCGTAAAACAGCGGGATCAACAGGCAAGCCAGCCATCCGGTTTGCCACAACAAGCCGTTAGTTTTTTTCATGTTTGCCCATCAATTTACCCAGCTGCTGGGAAAATGCCTGCGGCTGCTGCTCGTCCAGCGGCTCCTCCAGCCGATAGAGAAAGTTGACCTGCTGTGGCGTCACCCCTAGCAGCAACTGCTGCTCACCCACCTTGACCACCAGCAACTTCTCCTTGTATCCCACTGGCAGCGTGGCGATCACTCTCATCTGTCCGCCCCCCATGGCGTTGGCAATCTTGCTCTTCTTGAGCAAAAAACCCAGCACCAAAATAAGCCCGATCACCATCAGGCTGGAGATCAGCCAAGAGCTCAGGCTGGGAGCATTTGCTGCCCCCCCCACCTCGGCAAATACCGGCAGTGGCAGCAACAACAGCAGCAGACGCATCATTTGAGTTTCTTAATCCGTTCAATCTGGCTGATGACATCAGTCAGGCGAATACCGAACTTGTCGTTTACCACCACCACCTCGCCGTGGGCGATCAGGGTACCGTTGACCAGCACGTCCAGCGGCTCGCCTGCCACCCGATCCAGCTCCACCACCGAGCCCTGGTTGAGCTGCAGCAGATTACGAATGCTGATCTGACTGCGACCGACCTCCATCGAGATGGTGACCGGAATATCCAGAATGGTGTCAAGCTTGCGCCGCTCCTCGGCACTGATAGGGGCATCGTCCTTGAGCTCTTCCAGCGGAGCCGGTTTGGCTTCCGCCGTCACCTGCTCCTCCAGTGCTGCCGCCCAGGCATCAGCCATCAGATCCTCTTCCTCTGTTCCGCTCATCTTGTTTCCTTATACCGCTTCGTGACAGTCCATAACCGCAAACCGTCGATTAACGCTGTTGTTCTTCGATACTGCGCTCAAGCTCTTCCAGCTCGGCCTCACCATCGATACGTACACCGCCCCGGGTCACCAGATGCATCTCGGTCTTGACCCCTTCCGGGCGCTTGAGCTTGTCGGTGATCTTGAGTGCCACATTCTCCTTCGTCCGCCCCATCTTGGCGTGGAAGGTGGGCAAATCTTCCACATAAACCAGCAGATGTTCAGGCATGTCGACCGGAATAATATCTCCCGGCTGCAGCTCCATCAGCTCACGCAGTGTAAGCTCGGTCTCCAGCAGTTTGGCCCTCAACTCGACTTTTACATCCATGATCTCGTCGCGCAGCGCCTTGCTCCAGCGCACGTCTGTATCACCCTTGTCACTCTGCACACCGGCATCAAGCAGTTCACGGATCGGCTCCAGCATGGAGTAAGGCATAGCCACGTGGAAATCACCGCCACCACCATCAAGTTCGATGTGAAAGGAGCTCACCACGATCACTTCAGTCGGGCTGACGATGTTGGCCATCGCCGGGTTCACTTCAGAGTCGAGATACTCAAACCCTACGTCCATCACCGGCGCCCAGGCATCCTTGTAATCCTCAAACACCAGTTTGAGCAACATCTGGATGATCCGGCGCTCGGTCGGCGTGAATTCACGTCCCTCAATCTTGGCGTGGTAGCGACCGTCACCACCAAAGAAGTTCTCCACCAGGATGAAAACCAGCCGCGCCTCCATGGTGATGAGTGCGGTTCCTTTCAATGGTCGGAAACGCACCATGTTGAGGCTGGTCGGCACGAACAGAGTGTGAACATACTCGCCAAACTTCAGCATCTGTACGCCGTTGATGGAGACCTCGGCGGTACGGCGCATCATGTTGAACAGGCTGATCCGCATGTGGCGGGCAAAACGTTCGTTCACCAGCTCCAGGGTTGGCATCCGGCCACGGACGATGCGGTCCTGGGAGGAGAAGTCAAACTGGGCAACACCGGGATCTCCGGCGCCGCCTATCTCTTCCTCTTCGACATCATCGACACCGTGCAAGAGGGCATCAATTTCGTCCTGACTTAACAGATCGCTCACGCTTCACCTACTGCATTACAAAGCCGGTAAACAGCACTTGTTCGATAACGGGGGAAGAGACCAGGTCCTTGAGCACCCGACGGCACTCTTCCAGTGAATCTTTGCGCAGCTTCTCCTTGCCTTCAAAGGTCATCAGCTGTTCGGCACTGGCCGCACTGAACACCCGCAGCAAGGTACCTTCAATCAGGGGAATATTCTGTTTGGCCAACGTCTCGTCGGCGGTGCCGCGCACCATCAACTGGATCTTGATCTGCACCAACCGATCCCGCTGGGCACCCGCGACGTTGAAGACAAAGGGGCGTGGCATCCCGACATAAAGGGATGGCTGGGGTGCTTCCACCTTGGGTTGGGCATCGGCTCCCTCCGCCGCTTCTGCAGGGGGCGCATCCGAGCCGGAGAGCATAAACCAGGCACCAGCTCCACCACCGCCCAGCAAAATAACCGCCAGGGCAATGATAATGATCAGCTTCTTTTTCTTGCCCGCAGCCGGGTCTTTTAGCGTCAATTCGTTATCGTCAGCCATCCCTTGTCCACCCTAGTCTCAAACTTGTTCGATATCATAAACTTACTCGGGATTGCATCAAGCATAGAAATCTATTCCAGAGCCGCTTGTCGATTCCACCAGCAAACTGAGGTTGGCTGTGGTGAGTTCTCCCTCAACCAGCCTGTTACCGGCATGTGACTGACCGCCACCCTGGCCCTGCTGCCCCTGCCCGCCAAAAGTGGGCTGACCCTGCTGTTGCTGTTGCTGTTGCTGCGACTGCTGTTGAACCTGCGTCTGGCCAAGCTGGATCCCCTGCCCTGCCAGCATTTCACGCAGACGAGGCATCGCCTGCTCCAGCATCTCGCGAGTCTGTCCATGCTGAACAACGAAATGGACGTTAGCCTGACTGTCCGCTCCAATCTGGATTTGGATCTTCATCTTGCCAAGACCGAGGGGGTCAAGCTGAATTTCCGCCTGTTGCAGTTTTTCGGCCAGCATCACGTTGACCTTCTGGTGCAATTCGGCAGGCGCTTCCTGACTGGCCAGTTTCAGATGGGGTAAATTCTGCGGTTCACGGCGCAACGTAGCCTCAGTGGCGGGCGCCCGGCTTTCGGCCACCTGTGGCTGGGGCTGACTGTTCTGGCCATGCTGCACAGTCTGGCTCTGGCTGCTCTCACTGTTCGATGTTGTAGCAACAAGACTCTTCTCCGCCTCACCGACCTTCGGTTTCAGCTCCTGCTGAATCGCTTTGCGCACCTCGTCGGTGCCGGTCACTTCCATCTGCTTGATGCCGGCTGAAATGCTCGACAGCGGTGCTTGTGGCCCCTGAGATTCGGCCTGGGCCAACACCTGCTGCGGCGCCACCATCACGGGAGCGGCAGTGCTATCGGTCTGAGTCGTCGCATTTACCGTCACACTCCCCTGAGCCGCGGCACTTTGCGTCATCATCACCGGTGCCGAACCTTGATTGGCTACTGTGGTAGTGGCTGTCTGCTGACTCACCTCGGCGGCACGCTTCTCAGCCCCCTTGCCAGCCATGCCAAGGCTCTCAGCGATTGTGGTTACGGTGCCCGCATCAGGTTGCTTGAGCCCCTCGCTGAATGTCTTGAGTACAGTCCCCTGTGTCACGACTTGCGCCGTTGGTCCCTTGCCGGTCACCACACCATTGGCTGAGGAGCCGGATTTGCTGTCGTCCCCCTCTTTCGCTACGAGTGACTCAACAGACTTGGTAGTACTGGCCGACTCATCGACCGGCAGCACCTTGGCCAGCTGAGTCATTCGCTCTGCCCCCGTAAGGGGCTTGGTTGGCTTGCCATCCGCCCCGAGCGGTTCTCCCTTGGCAGAGACTTTCTCCCCAGACTGCTGATCCGATGGGGGGGCAACAGCTTCCTCCTCAGAGGAGAAGGCCGCATGGGAGAGAACGACGGAGGATGATGCGTCGCCCTGCGCCACCACTCGCGCCGCAGAGGGCGATACTGTGGTGTCCGGGGTCAATGTGGCGGTCGTGGCCAACGGCGATTGCGCCCCGGTCTGACCAGCAAGCTGGCGGACAATCCTGGAAGCGGCAGGGGCCAGCGCGCTTTCATCAAGCCCAATGCTCTCCTGCTCACCCTCTTGCGGCAACGGATTGCCGTCTAGCGCAGTGGCGCTCTGTTGGGCTGCCACCACCAGCTGGGGTGTCACTAGCGAGGTATCAAGCTTGAGGGAGTCTTGCAGACGCAGCAGAAAGTCGGTAGCGGGAACCTCCTCCACCTTGTTGTCGGCGTCAGGATCCTGCTCCTTGCTGGGCTCCTCGTGGGGAGAGGCACTCTCGGTCGCCAAAGATTTGGCAGACTGAAGAGTCTTAACGCTCTGATTGCTATCAGCCACACCCTGTTCACTGCCCTGGACCTTTGCAATCAGCGAGGCGAAATCCCCCTTGCTCTCGCTCCCCACCATATCAATGCCATTGCTCTCGGAAGCGCCGTTCAGAGGCGCTTTATCCAATCCGTTAGTCGGAACCGAAGGCGTTTGTGTCAGCACTGTCTGCATCATGATGGCATCCCTGAATTCTGGCGGCCCCAACGAGATAGCCGCCGACAATGTCCAGATCAAAGCAAGTTACAGGCCAGCTTGATGAAAACGCCGCAACATGGCGTACTCATCCAGCATTTTCTGCTCCTGACGCTGGGCTTTCTGCTGCTCGCGGCTTGCCTGCTTCTCCAGCAACAGCTCTACCGCCTTGCGCCGCTGCTGAGCAGCCAGCCACTCTTCACGACGTTGCTCCAGAGCCTGACGTACCTGCTGCACCCCTTCGTATTGCTGGGTAGCAGCCTGCTCGAGCTTGTTGATAAAGGCGTGATACTGGCTGTTTTGCTGGGGCGAGATCCCCTGCAATCCTCGATCGGTCCACTGCTGGTGATAGATTTGGCGGTACTGGTTGAGAGCATTTTGCTGATCCATAAACAGCTTGAGGTCCTGCTGCGCTTTTACCAGAGCCAGAGCACACTGCTGCTCGGCCTCAGCCAGCCGCTCAGCCAACAATAGCAACCCTTTACTCATAGCCTCACCCTCTCTTCCCAACCGTCATCAACGCATCAAGGGCATCGCCACCATCTGCAAGGCTTGCAGGCCATCATCGTAATGAATGACCTCACGCATCCCCTGTTGCAAGAACTGATCCAGATAGGGTTTTTGAATGATGGCTCGGTCGATACGCGGATCAGAACCCTGGCTGTAGGCACCGATAGTGATGAGATCCCGGTTCTGCTGATAGAGGGAGTAAAACTGCTTGAGGGTCCGCGCCAACTCCATATGTTCCGGCGAAGTGACCATGGGCATGACCCTGCTGATGGACTTTTCGATATCAATAGCCGGATAGTGGCCTGCGTCGGCCAGTTCGCGCGACAACACAATGTGGCCATCGAGAATCGCCCGCGCCGCATCAGCAATGGGGTCCTGCAGATCATCCCCCTCGGTCAGTACGGTGAAGAAGGCGGTGATGGAGCCCTGGCCGTCACTGCCGTTTCCCGCTCGCTCCACCAGCGCAGGTAATTTGGCAAAGACCGAGGGTGGATATCCCTTGGTGGCCGGCGGCTCCCCCACCGCCAGGGCGATTTCACGCTGGGCTTGGGCATAACGGGTCAGTGAGTCCATCAGCAGCAACACATTGAGCCCCTGATCGCGAAAATATTCAGCGATGGCCAGCGCCGTTTCACATCCCTTTAGCCGCATCAGCGGCGAGGCATCGGCAGGGGCCGCCACCACCACGGAGCGGGCACGCCCCTCCTCCCCCAGAATATCTTCGATAAACTCTTTCACCTCCCGGCCCCGTTCACCGATGAGGCCGACCACTACCACATCCGCCACCGAGCCGCGGGTCATCATGCCAAGCAGCACCGATTTACCGACACCAGAACCGGCAAACAGCCCCATTCGCTGGCCCTGACCCACCGTCAGCACGGCATTGATGGCACGCACCCCTACATCCATCGGCTGATGGATCGGGCGGCGAGAGAGCGGGTTGATGCGATGCTGAGCAAACTGCACAGTCCGGGAGGAGAGAATGGGGCCGAGGCCATCGAGCGGCTGGCCGATACCGTCGATGACCCGGCCAAGCAGGTTCATGCCAACCGGTATGCCATGCTCTTCGGTGACGGGCACCACCCGGGCACCGGGGATCACCCCCTTGAGCTGTTCGCTCGGCATCAGATAGAGGCGATCGCCCGAGAACCCCACTACTTCAGCCTCCAGAGTTCCCTCGAGAGTGTCGATGCGACACAAGGCTCCGATGGCGGCACGGCAACCGATGGCTTCGAGGGTGAGCCCCACCACCCTGGTCAATTTGCCGGCAACCGGCGGTTTGGGGGCGCTGTCGCGTACCTTGTACCCTTGCAACCGGTTCAGTAGCGAGCCGCTCATCTGGCCTCCTGGGAACTAAAAAGTGCAACCGGACGACATCGTCAGGCATCGGTTATGGGCGTGGATCCTGCGAAGCCGGGTTCTGCGACGCGTTGTCCCGCAAGAAGTTGCGCAGCAACTGATCGATGCGCCCGGAGAGGGTCAAATCGATGCTGGAGAGTTCAGTAGCCAGTTGCAGATCGCCAGGGGAGAGGGTGGGATCACTCTGCAATCGCCAGTGGCGTCTGGCGCACTCGTCGGCGCCAAATGCCTGCTCGACTCGCGTGATGTCATCGGGATGCAGCATCAGAGTCACCCCCTGCTCGGCGGCGGGCAGCAATGCCAGCCCCTCCTTGAGTGCCTCCAGCAGGATGCGGGGAGAGGTCTCGGCTTCATGGCGAATGAGCGCGCGGGAAAGTTGCATCACCAGCGCGACCAGTTGCTGCTCTACCGCCTGATCCAGCTCAATCAGGGGATTGGCGAGGCGGGCGGCGAGCCCCTGCCAGTGAGCGATCTCCTGCTCAACCAGATCGCGCCCCATGGCCAGTCCCTCTTCCCGCCCCTGCTCGAGACCGGCCGAGTGCCCCTGTTGCAGTCCTTCCAGCTTGCCCTCTTCGAGCCCTTTGGCATAGCCAGCCTCGCGCCCCTCAGCCATCCCTTCTTCCCAAGCCGCCTGACGGATCGCTTCGAGCTCTTCGGCGGTGATGCTGGGAGTCGGCTCCTGTTCAGGCTCCGGTTCCACCACCTCCTCTTCCTGTTGATACCAGTCAGGGGCAAGACCGAGAGCATTGGTCTCGGTCTCGACCGCCACATCCATTTCGGGCCAGCCCCAGGTCTCTACCCGGGTCTCTTCCCCTTCAGGCCGTACATAGCCACGCAGCTTGTTGTTCATCTATTCGCGCCGCTCCTTGCCATGACCGCATACTGGGCTGGCAGACAGGTTCCATGAGTTGGTCATGGTCTAGAGGAACTCCTCGCCACCGCCGGAGCCCAGCATGATTTCGCCTGCATCGGCCAGACGGCGGGCGATGGAGAGGATCTCCTTCTGGGCAGCCTCCACCTCGGAGACCCGGATTGGCCCCATGGCCTCCAGATCGTCTGCCAGCATTTCGGCCGCTCGTTTCGACATGTTCTTGAAAATCTTCTCGCGCATCTGATCGTCGGAGCCCTTGAGGGCGCGCTGCAGCAGATCCCCCGGCACTTCCCGCAGCAAAGTCTGGATACCGCGGTCGTCCACATCGATGAGATTTTCGAACACGAACATCAAATCCTGGATTTGCTGGCTCATCTCTTCGTCCGACTCGCGGATCGAGTCCATCAGCTGGCCTTCGATGTTGGTATCCAGGTAGTTCATGATGTTGGCAGCCGCTTTCAGGCCACCCATCTTGGCCGCCTGGGCACCCGCCGCACCGGCGAACTGTTTCTCCATGATGTCGTTCAACTCTTGCAATGCTGCCGGTTGCACCTCTTCGAGGTTGGCGATCCGCATCACCAGATCCAGACGCACCTGCTCCGGGAACTGGCTCAGGATCTCGGCAGACTGCTCCGGCTCCAGATAGGAGAGCACTATGGTCTGGATCTGCGGGTGTTCGTTCTGGATGATGCTGGCCACTTGACGGGCATCCATCCACTTGAGCGAATCGAGGCCGCGGGCACCGGAACCAAGAATGATCTGGTCCACCAGGTTGCTCGCCTTGTCCTCGCCAAGCGCGGCTACCAGTGCCTTGCGCACGAAATCTTCGCTGCCGATACCTATGTTGGTGTACTTCTGGATATCGTCGATGAATTGACGGTGCACCGCCGCTACCCGATCGTGGCTGAAATCAGACATGGATGCCATCGACATACCGAGCCGCTGTACCTGCTTGGGTTCGAGATGGCGGAAGATCTGGGCGGCATCCTCTTCGTTAAGGCTCAACATCAATACCGCCGCCATCTCCATACCGGACATCTGATCCAGCAACTGACGCTGGCTATCGGTGATATCGTTGCCGGTTACCTGGTTTTTACTTTCTTCAGGCATCTTTGGTTACCCACTCTTTAATGACCTGAGCGGCCAGATCCGGTTCGTTCGCCACCAGGGCACGCACCGCCTTGAGCAAATCTTCGTCACGATGCAGATCCGGCAGTTTCAGCTGACCATCGCGCACCCCGAATACCTGCTCTCCCTCAACCTGGGCTGCCAGCAAGCTGAGCTCGTCGTCACCCCCCAATACGGTGTGGTTGTCAAAGTCCACTTCCCCTTCCGGCTTGGCATCCGGATAGAGCAGCCGCTTGAGCATGGGGCGAACCACGGTGACGATCAAGACAATAATCACCAGTACAGATGCCGCAATCCGTACCGCACGCCAGAACCAGGGCTGATCGTAGAGCGGCACCTCGGCGACGGTATCAAGCTCGGGGCGATTGAACGGAATGGCGACCACCTCGAGGGTATCACCACGGGTCACATCAAAGCCAAGGCCACCGCTCAGCAAACGGCGCAGGGTATCGAGTTCCGCCTGACTGCGCGCTTCGCGGGTCACAGCCCCGTCGGCACCGGGCACCGCCTTGTAATCCACCGCGACCGAGACGGTCATGCGGCGAATGCCCCCCATCTGGCGCCGGGTATGGCTGACGGTGGTATCCAGTTCGAAGTTGCGGGTCGCCTCTTTGCGAGAACGCCCCGAGGCAGCAACGCTGGCCCCATCACCGCCAGTGGCCTGTTCAGGGATATTGGACGCGGCAGGGGGCTGGTTGCTGAGAGCCCCCGGCACACCGCCATTGCTGCCGCCGGAGCTGTTCTCTTCCAACGTCATCTCGGAGCGCACTGCAGGCAGATCCGGGTTGTAGGTTTTGCGGGTCTGCTCCTGCTGGGAGAAGTCGAGGGAGAGATCCACTTCCGCCGTATAATTGTCGGCGCCAAGCACCGGGATCAGAATGGCGTCAATTTTTTGCTTGTACTCCAGCTCCTGCTTCTGCTGCATCGCAAATTCCTTGCGCGTCTGGGCAGAGACGGGATCCTGGGAGCCGGAATTAAGCAGGCGGCCATTCTGGTCGGTGACGGTGACACGAGTCGGCTCCAGGCCATGTACCGCAGAGGCCACCATATCGACGATGGAGTCCACCTCCCCCTGCCCCAGTGCCGCCCCTTTCAGGTTGAGTACCACGGTAGCACTGGGCTTGCGCTCGTTGCGGGCAAAGACGTTATCTTTGGGGATGGCCAGCAGCACCTGGGCCTTGGCCACATTCTGGAACTGTTCAATGGCGCTCGCCAACTGGCGCTCGCGACTCAACTTGAGGCGCTCGGCCTCCATCCTCTGGCTGACACCGAAACTGGAGTCCTTGAGCAGAATATCCTCTCCACCATTGGCTACATCGGCCGCATTGGTGAGGCCGGCCCGGGTCAGTGCCAACCGGATACTGGCAAAGTTCTCGGCACTGACCAGCACGCTCTTGCCATCGACCTCATAGGGGATCTTCTGCTGATCGAGAAAGTCGAGGGTCTTGACCAGCTCCTGAGTGGTATAGGTGCCAAGAGGGCGCATATCCGGCTCCTTGCCCCACAGCAGGATGAAGACGGCGATGGCCAGGCAGATGGCAAGCCCCAGGATCAGAGTGATCTGGCGCAGTACATCGGTATTGGACAAGAATCCCAGTGCCGAGCTCTTCTGCTCGTTGGCATCGAGGGCGGCGGTGCCCTCATCGTTTATCAGCAGATCGCCATTTTGGTCAGTAGCCACGATTTATGTCCTTATTGCTGACATGTCATGATGCACGGTCATCGCTCAGACCGGCATATTCATGATGGTTTTGTAGGCATCAACCATCTTGTTGCGCACTTGCACCGTCGCCTCAAAGGCGATGGAGGATTTTTGGCCCGCGATCATCACCTCGGCCAGATCCACCGACTTGTCGCCCATATCGAAACGGGTGCGCAGATCATTGGCTGCGCCCTGCAACTCGTTGACGTTACCGAGCGCCTGCTGCAACAGCAGGCCAAAATCGGAGGTCACCTGACGGCCAGGCTGTGACAGCGGGGTTGCACCGGCCTCTACCTTGAGAGCCTGCATCTCTTGCATCAGGCTGCTTGCACTTATTTCCATTTTCGTCCCCAGACAATTCATTGACGCTGACAGACCGAAAGCAATAAAAGTGCCAATCAGGTAAAAATGGCCTCAAGCCGCAGAAATAGAGGAGAAAAAGGTGGTGAGTAGGATAGTGCCGATTCAATCATGTCACTATCCCCTCGAAGGCTACAACAGCAGAGCCGGCTATCAAGCTCTGCGCGTTTGCGTGATGTATTCCGGTGCCCCGGTCAAAGCAGGCACCGGACACAGCCGTTATGGCACAGAAGTGTCCCCCCTGGCGGCCAGCGCCTCATCCACTTGCTGATCCCGCTGCCCGGTCATGCCGGCGTGACGGGCGATCAGGTGGTAGATAGCGGGCACCACCAGCAAGGTAACTAGGGTCGCCAGCGACAGACCGAAGAAAACCACGGTACCCACCGCCATCCGGCTCTCGTAGCCCGCCCCCATGGAGAGCATCAACGGCACCGCACCGATAATGGCGGTGAGCGAAGTCATCAGGATGGGCCGCAGGCGGCGCACCGAGCCTGCAATAATCGCCTCCTCGAACCCTTCCCCGCGCTGGCGCAGCTGGTTGATGAACTCGACGATGAGGATGCCGTTCTTGGTCACCATGCCGATCAGCATGATCATGCCGATCTGGCTGTAGATACTCATCTCCTGCTCCGTCAGCCAGAGGCCAAGCAAGCCGCCGAAGATGCCGAGCGGCACCGTCATCATCACCACGGTCGGGGTGAGGGTGCTCTCGAACTGGGCCACCAGCACCAGATAGACCACCAGCAGGGCGAGGCCGAAGACCATAGCCATCTCCCCCTGATTGTCGCGGTAATCCTTGGAGTCACCGGCATAATCGACCGTCATGCCGCTCGGCAGATGCTCGTTGGCCCAGCCGTCGAGGAAGTCGAGCGCCTCGCCAAGGGTATGATCCGGTGCCACGTCGGCGGTCAGGGTCACCGCCTTCTGGCGCTGGTAGTGGTTGAGGCGGTTGGCGGTCGCCACCTGCTTGACCGTCGCCAGCGTCGAGAGGCTCACCATCTCGCCATTGGCTGCCTTCAGGTAGATGCGACCGAGATCCGAGATGCCGTTGAACTCCTTCTGGTTAGCGCGCAGGTAGACGTCATACTCCTCGCCCCTGTCCACATAGGTGGTCTTGCTCACCCCGCCCAACATCGCCTGCAAGGTGCTGGCGACGGTGGAAACCGGAATGCCGAGCTGGCTGGCGCTGTCGCGCGAGACGGTCACCTGCAGCTCAGGAGTCTTCTCGGCGTAGTCGAGATCCGGGCTTATCATCAGGCCGCTCGCCTGCGCCGCTTTTTGCAGCTCCAGCCCCAGCTGGTAGAGCTCGGCATAGTCGTTGCCCTGCAGCACGAACTGCACCGCAGCGGTAGAGCCGCCACGAAAGCCTGGCTGGAAGGTGCGGATCATCACATCGGGAATAACCGACAGCTTGGCGCCGAGCGAGCGGGAAAACTCGGTGGCGGTCACATCACGCTCGGCCCAGTCGGTGAGCTGGATGATCACCATGCCGGTCTGATCGCCGCCGCGGCCAAAGGCGGGTGTACTGAAGCTCATCGCCTTGACTACCCCCTGGCCCAGCATCGGCATGATGGTCGATTCCACCTGCTGCATGTTGCGTTTCATCCGCTCGATGCTGGTCCCCTCAGCCCCCTTGACGAAGACGAAGACCACGCCGCGATCCTCGGTCGGGGTGAGGCTGCTCGGCAGCTGGGTGAACAGAGCACCGATACCGCCAAGACAGAGCAGCAGCGCCAGCGGTATCCAACGCGAGCGACGCAGCACCCACGACAGCAGGTGGCGATAGTGCCCTTCCACCCGGCCCAGAGTGCGATCGAGGGCCGCCGTCAGCCGATTCGGCTTGTCAAGCGGGCGCATCAGCCAGGAGCCCATGGCCGGAGTGAGAGTGAGTGCCACCAACGAGGAGCAGAGCACCGCCAGCGAAAGCAACATCGCAAACTCGGTAAAGAGCCTGCCCACCATGCCATCCATAAAAGCGATGGGGATAAAGACCATTACCAGCACCGCCGTGGTGGCGATGACCGCAAACCCCACCTCGCGGGTGCCGTGCCAAGCCGCCAGCAGGGGTGATTCACCCCGCTGCAGATGGTGGTGAATGTTCTCCACCACCACGATGGCATCATCCACCACCAGACCGATGGCGAGGATCAGCGCCAGCAAGGTGATGAGGTTGATGGAAAAACCGAGATACCAGGCGCCGATAAAGGCGGAGATAAGTGACACTGGTACCGTGATGGCAGGAATGAGGGTGGTGCGCCCCTGCCCGAGGAACAGATAGAGCACCGCCACCACCAGCACGGCGCAGATGGCCAATGTTTCATATACCTCGTCGATGGCCTGCTTGATAAAGATGGTGGAGTCGTAGTCAACCTCCAGCTTGGCCCCCTCCGGCAGGAAGCGCTGCATCTCCACCAACTTCTTCTCCACCCCCTGTGCCACCGCCAGCGGGTTGGCGGTGGACTGGGCGACGATGCCGATACCCAGACTCTCGCGGCCATTGCGCTGGTAGGCACTGTCTTCGTTCTTGGCTCCCACCTCCACATCGGCAATGTCGGCCAGATAGACACTCTGACCGTTGGCGGCGGTACGCACCTGCAACTGCTGGAAATCTTCAGCCGTGTGGTAGAGCCGGGCAATCTGCACCGACATGGTCATGGAGTTGTTGCGGATCTCGCCGCCCGGCAGCTCGATATTCTCACGCTTGAGGGCATCCTGCACATCCGCCACCGTGACGCCGCGCGCAGCCATGTCGGCCGGGCGCAGCCGCACATACATCACCTGGGTGAGATCGCCGGATAGCGCTACTTCGCTCACCCCATCCACCAGACTCAAGGGGTCGACCAGCACCCGGTTGGCGTAGTCGGTCATGGCGGTGCGGTCCATCTGGCTGCTGCTGAAGTTGAGCCAGACCGCCACATCACCGCTGCCGCTATCCTTGGTCACCAGCGGGTCGTCGGCATCCTCCGGCAGCTTGCTCTTGGCACGGGTCAGGGCGTCACGCACATCGGAGACCCCCTCCACCATGTTCCAGCCAAGCTTGAACTCCACCGTGATCATCGAGCGCCCCTTGCGGGTCACCGAGTTGATGTTCTTGATACCGCTGATGCCGGAGAGCTGATCCTCGATGGGCTTGGTGACCTGGCTCTCCATCACTGCCGGGGCGGCCCCCTCATAGGTGGTGGTGATGGAGACCGACGGGATCTGCACATCGGGCATCTCCCGCACCGTCAATTTGCTGAAGGCGACCAGACCGAACACGCTGAGCAGGGCGCTGAGCACCACCGCTACCAGCGGGCGGCGTACTGAGATATCGGAGAGCCACATCAGCCATTTACCTCCGCCAGATCGTGGACCTTGGCGCCATCACGCAGATTGACCAGCCCCTCGACCACGATGCGATCGCCTACTTTCAGCCCTTCGGTGACCCAGACGGTCTCCCCCTCGGTCTCGCCAAGCACCACCGGCACCCGCTTGACCCGGCCATCGGCCTCGAGGCGATAGACGAAGCGCTGCTCGCCGGCGTACTCCACCGACTGGGCGGGAATAATGGTGAGCTGGCGGGAGGGGAGCGAGAGCTCCACATTGAGCAGCATGCCCGGGCGCAGTTGACCGTTGTGGTTGGGCAGTTCAACCCGCGCCTTGATGTTCTGGGTCTCGTTGGAGATGCGGCTATCGAGAGTGGTGAGGGTGCCGTTAAAGCGTTGCTCCGGCCAGGCTGTGCTGGTCGCCGTCACCGCCATGCCGGGGCGCAGCAGGGCGAGGTAACGCTCCGGCACCGCCAGATCGAGGCGCAGGGTATCGATATCATCGAGGTGCAGCAGGGTATCGCCGCTATTGACCAGCGCCCCTTCGCTCAAATCAATCAGGCTTACCGTGCCGGCAAAGGGGGCGATGAGAGTACGAAGGGATAGTTCGTAACGGGCGGCATCGACCCGCGCCTGCACCTGATCGACGATGGCCTCCTGCCCCTCCAGCACCGACTGGGTGACGGCACCACGAGCGACCAGCTTGCGCATCTCGGCCAGCTTGCGATTCTCGTCGCGCAGACTGGCACTCTGTTCGGCCAATTCAGCCTGTTGCTTGCCCGCATCCAGAGCGACCAGCGTATCGCCCTTGTTGACCTGTTGACCCGACTGTACCGCAATCTTGATCAGGCGTCCGGTTACCTCGGGTGTGATCACCACCGAGTTGTTGGCCGCCAGCTTGCCTACCAGCTTGAGAGTTGGCTCGGCCAGACTCTGCTTGACGGTCTGGGTACGAATATTGATCTCGCGGGAAGGGGCTTTGGTTGCCGGTTGCAAGTGGCCAACCGCCCACCAGATGGCCGCTATCAGAGAGAGCAGGCCGAGGCCAATCCAGATACGCATTTTCATCAAACAATCCATGAAGTGTTAAGAGGGGTAAATCTGATTGGGGGCCATTTTAGCCCCAGACTATGCCGTGACTATGTATAAATGTGACAAAACGTAACCGGAGCGTGGCAAGATCAGCGCGCTGTGCAGGATTCTGGTCATTTTCACCGCGCTTCGCTTACACTAACGCCCTTTCTTCGCCAATTCAGATGACTCTCGATGCCCAATGTGTTCGATCTTCGCCGCCTTGCGCACCTGACCTGGCTACTGCTGACTCTGGCCATACTGCTGGTCGGAGTGACCCTGCAGCACAGTCTGAAACAGATAGAGAATCTTTATCAGAGCGATACCCTCAACAGTGCTATTTATCTACGAGAGCAGTTCCGACAGAGCGAAATTTTTCTGGAAGCGATGCGCGGGCAGGCCGAAGAGCGGCTGCGCAGCGACCCTCACTCCGTGCTGACCCGCCAGCTTTATCGCCATATTCAACAACTTCCGGGCAAGGGGCTCGCGCTCGACAACATTCCTGCCGACCTGCCCAAAGGTTTGGTGGGCAATCTCACTGGTACCGGTCCGCTACCACCACCGGGCAGCGAGCGGGAAGCTCGCATTCACTTGGCACTGAGTCTGTCACCGCTTCTCTCCACCGCCAGCCAACGCCTGGGGGAAGAGATCGCCTGGGTCTACTTTACCGGTGTGGATAACTTTATCTATCTCTACCCCTGGCAGCCCTCCAGCAGGTTTCATTTCTACCCGAGTATCTACCAAAAACGCTTTTGGCAAGACACTCTGACCAGCAGCAACCCGGACAAGAAAACCGTCCTCTCACGCCCTTATGATGACTTTATTGGCCGCGGCCCCATGGTCACCATGTCCCAGCCACTCTACAAAGAGGGGACGCTGGTAGGGATGATCAGTATGGATGTGCTGCTCGCACGTCTGCAGCAACAACTCGACAAGCTGACCCCGGAGCTGGGGCAGTATCTGCTGCTCAATCAGTACCATCAGGTGTTGGCCAGCAGTGCGCACGAGCTCGTACCGCCACCAGAACCGTTGTCAACCGGCCAATACCTTTGGCGACAGGGGGCATGGCAGCTAACGCTGGCTATCCCCGATACCCCTTTGCGGCTGGTACACCAGGTGAGGCTGCTGCCGCTGTTCCGGGCAATACTCTGCCAGTCTGCGCCAACTCTTCTGGCTATTGCGTTTCTGCTGCTGGCCGCACTTGCCAACCTGAAAGCTCGCCGTCTCAACCAACGACTCAACTACCTCTCCTGCCACGATGCCCTTACCGGTACCTTCAATCGCCACTATCTGGAGCAACTGAAACAAGGAGGCGAGCTGGCACAACTGCGGGCAGGGATACTGATGTTCGATGCCGACCACTTCAAGCGAGTCAACGATCATTTCGGCCATGCCGTGGGTGATATGGTGCTGATCAGGCTGGTGCAGCTTTGCCAACAGCAACTTGGCCAGCAAGACCGCTTGCTCCGCTGGGGTGGAGAAGAGTTTTTGCTGCTGGTTGCCAACAGCGATGAGGTGCGGATAGAGGAGCTGGCAGAACAGCTGCGAGAAGCCGTAGCCGAACACAACTGGGAGGCCATCGTGCCCGGATTAAAGGTTACGATCAGCCTAGGGTATCTCCCTTATCAGCCAGATATTCCTCTGCACGAAGCGGTGCGGCGCGCCGATGTGGCGCTCTATCAGGCCAAGGCCAATGGACGCAACCGCAGTGAGCGATGGTGGGGTGACGCATCCCGACTCTCGGAGTAAGCTGGTCGCTCAAACCCCTTTTTGGAGGAAAGTCGTGCCACGTAAACCCCGCGTAGGACTCGCTCTCGGGAGCGGCGCCGCCAGAGGATGGGCCCATATCGGCGTCATCCGCGCCCTTGAACGTCTCGGCATCAAACCGGATTTGATCGCTGGCTGCTCCATCGGCAGCTTTGTCGGTGCCGCCTATGCCGCTGGTGAACTGGATCGGCTGGAAACCTGGGTGCGCGGCTTTACCCGCCTGCAGGTGGTCAGCCTGCTCGACCCGGCCCTCTCCGGCGGTCTGTTTCGCGGCGAAAAGGTGTTTGGTCTTGCGGCCAGCCATCTAGGGGACCCCGATCTCGAGAACCTGCCCATCCCCTTCGCCTGCATCGCCACCGAGCTCGATACAGGCCGCGAGATCTGGCTGCAACAGGGCCCGCTGCGCCAGTCGGTGCGCGCCTCCTGCGGCATGCCGGGGATCCTCACCCCGACCCGGATCAACGACCGCTGGCTGGTCGATGGCGCTGTGGTCAATCCGGTGCCCATCTCGCTGGCCCGTGCCATGGGGGCCGAGGTGGTGATTGCGGTCAACCTCAACACCGACATGCATCAGCCCTGGACCGACGAGCCGGATCAACCCGGCAGCGGCGGACTGCTCAGCCAGTGGCTCAACCGCGGTGAATCCGCGCCAGCCACCCCGGGTCTGTGGAGCGTGATGAGTGGCTCCATCAACATAATGCAGGAGCGCATCACCCGCGCCCGGATGGCCGGTGATCCGCCGGAGATCCAGCTCTGCCCACGGCTTGGCAGCTTCTCCATCATGGATTTTCATCGCGCCAGCGATGCCATCAACGAGGGGGAAGCCTGTGTCGAGCGCAACCTCGATCAGCTCAAGGATGAACTGGGCCGCCTTGGATTACTGTGATCCCCACGCCCATCGCACCAACAAAAAGAGCGCCTTGTGGCGCTCTTTTGCTATGGCAAAACCTTCGATTTAGAACAGCCCAAGCCCCTTGAGCATCACGATCAGGATCAGCAGCGGTGATACGTAGCGGATGATAAAAAACAGTGGCTTGAGGATGGGCAGAACCAGCTCGCCGCCATTGGTCAGAGCATCGCGCATCTTCTCCTCGCCCCATACCCAGCCAACAAACAGGCAGAGGAAGATACCGCCAAGCGGCATCAGGATGTTGGAGGATAGGTAGTCGAACAGATCGAAGAAGGTCTTGCCCGCAATCTGCACATCCGCCATGGCACTGTTGGAGAGCGCACAGGTAGACCCCACCGCACCCAGCACCAGCAGGTTGATCAGGGTCGCCTTGGCGCGGCTCATCTTGAAGCGCTCGGAAAGCACCGAAACCGGCACTTCCAGAATAGAGAGCATGGCACCGGTGGCCGCGATGGCCGACAGCACGAAGAAGAGCACCATGAAAACATGGCCAAACGGAATGCTGGCAAAGACCGCCGGAATGGTGATGAACAGCAGAGCAGGACCGGCGGTCGGCTCGAACCCGAAGGCAAACACCGCCGGGAAGATGGCGATACCGGCCAGCATGGAGACAAACAGGTCGGCACACATAACCCGGAACGCGGTGACCGGAATGTTCTGGTCATCACGGAAGTAGCTGCCGTAAGTCATCATGCAGCCCATGCCGATGGAGAGCTTGAAGAAGGCAAGTCCCATGGCGGTCAGCACCACGGCGCCGGTGATCTTGGAAAAATCGGGTGAGAAGAGGAAAGAAAGACCTTCGCTCGCTCCCGGCAGCGTCAGACTGCGGATACCGATCACCAGCAGCAGGATAAAGAGTACCGGCATCAGCTTTTTGGTGACAGCTTCGATCCCCTTGGAGACCCCCATCAGCAGGATGCCGCCCATCAAGGCCAGTACCAGCCACTGCCACAGCAGGCTCTGCAGCGGGTTGCTGATCAGCGAGCCAAACGCAGCGCCGGTCACTTTGGGATCAGTGGAGAGAATTGAGCCATCGATCGCCTTGAAGATATAGGCAAACACCCAGGCCGCGACTTCCGAGTAGAAAGACATGATCAGGAAAGCCGCCAGCACCCCCATTACCGCAATCAGCCACCAGGGTTGCCCTTTCGGAGCGAGCTTGTTCAGGGTAGTGACCGCATCGGTTTTGCTTTTGCGGCCCAGCATGATCTCGGAGATCATCACCGGCAGACCGACCAGCAGGGTCGCAATCACATAGACCAGCAGAAAGCCGGCACCACCGTTTTCACCGGTCAGATAGGGGAATTTCCAGATATTGCCGAGGCCGACGGCTGAACCAAGAGTAGCGGCAAGGACACCGAATTTACTGGTAAAGCCATCGCGGACCTTGGGGGGGGGTTGACTCATGCTTGTCTCACTTATTTCGCATCATGCGAGATGAACCGGGTTTTTAGGGTCGGAATTTTCTGAAGTTTATGGCGGTTTGCCAAGATGTTTTGAGCAAAAGCCCTAGATAGAGCACAGATAAGAAAAAAGTGGGGCTCAGGGCTCTTATTGGCGAGCAAAAAAATACCGCCCGAAGGCGGCATTTCTATTCATATCGATGATCAGCCCTTGGCGAGGTCATCCGGTCCGATCTGGCCGATTTCTGCGACTTTTTTGTCCGCCAACAGCCAGAGGGTAAACTTGTGCAGATCCGGGTGGTGAGCAAGGGCAACCAGGAAGGCGCCACCCACTTCACGATAACCCAGCTCATAGTTTTTCAGGGTTGTGGGGGGAACACCGAGCAAATCTGCAAACTTCGGACGGCTCAGACCGACCGCTTCACGGATCTGACGGATCTTCTTGCCAACAGTGACGATATTTGAATTCATAATGTTCCATACTCCGTTTGACGGATTAAATCCGTCTTTATTTTTCGCGACGACTCGTAGTCAAGTGTATCAGTTTTGGTCGGACTCGTTATGGTCGAGCCTCTATCTTTATGAGCGCCTTTCGGCGACAACCCTTATCTTCAACGGGGGATGGTAATCGCTCAGCTGTCTCAGGTAAACAGTCTCGAAAAGAAACCTTTATTGTTGCCACCAGAATAACTCGTATAATCCGCCAGCTACCCATTAAGAGGAATAAGTATGGCGTTTCCCGGCATTATCTCTCGCCTGCACCCGGTTTCTGACCCAGCCCAATTGCAACAACAGCTCACTCAAGGCGCACAATATCGCGCCGAAGCATTCTGGCTTCCGGCCTTGATGCCAAGCCACGTCAGCGAGCTGCTGGCCGCCCTGCCGGAGAGTTGCAGCCTGTTTCTTGAACAGGAGTCGCAGAACCTGTCTTTGCGCAGCCACGATGGCACCCTGCATAACAATGAAGAACTCATCACGGTAAATGGCCAGTCTATTGCTCTGGCAACCACCCCGGGTGATGGTGGTCTGGTAGCCGAATCGGGCATGTGCGAGATGACCGACTGGCTGGAGGCGGGACACCGCCATTTCATCTGTTCAGCTGCGGTTCAGCCTGTGGCACGGGCCATACTCAACATCTGGCCCCTGGATCCCTATCTGGCCCGCCACTACCTGATGACGTTTACTCCCCTGCTTAAAAGTGCAACGGAAGCAGAGTACCTTGAGGTGTTTACTGCCAGAGCACATCCTGCCAACCCGCACTCCGACTGGGTTCAGGCCTATATGAAGCTGGAAAAGAAACTGCACAGGGCCTATCTGGATCACTAATTAATCTGGATAAACAGCCAGTTAAGGTCACGACACAATTTGCCATAAGGCTCATTTGTGAGCTTGATCATGTTTTAAAATCGGCATAGAGTGCGCCTCGTCATCGGAATGACATCAGTTGCCTGGCAGCGGTTTATCACGCTTTGCGTGCCATGCCAGTGCACTCGACACACCAGGAGAGTGTGCAACCCGGTTATACCGGGTCATCTGCCAGACTCGACGCCAGCCGTACGGCGGAGCCTGCAGCTTACATAAATTACAAAGTGTGAAGCACGTGAATAACGTGCGATCTCAACGAGGATTTTTTTATGATGAAAATGGCTCCTTCCATGATCGCCATCGCCATGGCTGCTCTGGGTGCTACCGCTGCTCACGCCGCTGACGACATCTACTTCGGTGCCGGTGTCGGTGCTACTCACTTCAACGGCCTGAACAAGCTGGAAAGCACCAATGTAGGCCAGGAAGACGCAGCTGCTGCCAACGCCTTCATGGGTTACAACTTCACCGAGAACTTCGGTACCGAACTGGGCTACCAGTACACTGGTCGTGGTAACACCGACGGCAACCGTTACGAGAGCCAGGGTGCCACCCTGTCCGGTATCGCCCGTCTGCCGGTTGGCAACGACTTCTCCCTGTTCGCTGAAGGCGGCGCCTACTGGGGTCACACCGATGGTCTGGGCACCAGCGACACTAAAGTTTCCCCGCTGGCCGGTGCTGGTGTGACTTACAAGGTAAATGACGCGCTGGATCTGCAAGCTCGCTACCGCTACATGTGGGACGTGGCTGACCTGCACGCCAACGGTGAGCGTTACAAAGCCAACCAGAGCATCGCTACTCTGGAAGCGGTATACCACCCGTTCCGTACTTCCTACGTAGCTCCGGTAGCTGCTCCGGTTGTTGAAGAAGCCCCTGCTCCTGCTCCGCAAGTGGTAGAGAAGAACTTCGCCCTGAACTCAGACGTGCTGTTTGCCTTCGGCAAAGATACCCTGAAGCCGGAAGGCGTTGCAGCCCTGAACGGTCTGTATCAGCAAATCGTTGAGTTCCAGCCGAAAGATGGCAACGCTGTTGTAGTTGGTTACACCGACCGTATCGGTTCTGACGCTTACAACCAGAAGCTGTCTGAAGCCCGTGCCCGCACCGTTGCCAACTTCCTGGTGAGCAAAGGTATGGCTGCCAGCAAAGTTGCCATCGAAGGTCGTGGCGAAGCTAACCCGGTTACCGGCACCAAGTGCAACGGCGTAACCGCTAAAGCTCAGCTGATCTCCTGCCTGGCTCCGGATCGTCGCGTAGAAGTTCGCGTATCCGGCGTACAAGAAGTTCAGCAATAATCTGACCTCGTTCAGATAGTGCGAAAAAAAGGGATGCTGCGGCATCCCTTTTTGTTTGTATAGTTCTCGCTTGCATCCCTCACTCCCACCTCCCTGCCCTTGCCTGCCCCGTCTCGAAAGCATAAAGTAGTTGCGCCTGTAAGGTATTGGATAAGCACTAAAAAGCGCTTCTTGTCCGGTCTGTTGTCCATGACGCCAATGCATCATGAGAGTCCAAAGCCTTCGCTATCCACTTTGCTGGCGATTTTTCGCAGCAATAAAAACAAGTGCATTGCCCGACATGGGCTAACACAACGAGGATAAACCGATGAAACTCAAAATGGCTCCTACCCTGATTGCACTGGCGCTGGCCGCCGCAGGCACCACAGCTCAGGCTGCCGATGACTGGTACACCGGTGTTGGTGCAGGTTGGGCTTATGCCCACGGTCTGGATGATTTTGGCAAAGACACTGACAAAGATGCCACTGCGCTGAGCCTGTTCGGCGGTTACAACTTCAACGACTACTACGCAGCTGAACTGGGCTACCTCTACGCCGGCAAAGCGGGCGTTGACGGTGCCGATTTCAAAACCCAGGGTGCCACCCTCTCCGGTATCGCCCGCCTGCCGCTGGGCGATATCTTCTCGGTGTTTGCTGAAGGTGGTGCCTACTTCAATCACGTCAACGGCAATGGCAACAGCGACAACGGCACTGCGCCGCTGGCGGGCCTGGGTCTGACTGCCAAGCTCTCCGACCTTATCGATGTGCAGGCTCGCTACCGCTATCTGTGGAATCTGGGTGACGAGCAGAAAACCTGGGAGAGCGACATGAGCGTCGCGACCCTGGAGCTGGTGATGCACCCGAACCGCACCTCTTATGTTGCCCCGGTTGCCGCCCCTGCGCCTGAGCCGGTTCCCGAGCCGGTACTGGTCGACAAGAACTTCGCCCTGAGCTCTGACGTGCTGTTTGCCTTTGGCAAATCCACCCTCAAGCCAGAAGGTGTCGCAGCGCTCAACACCCTGTATCAGCAGATCGTTGATGTTCAGCCGAAAGATGGCAGCGCCGTGGTCGTCGGTTACACCGACCGTATCGGCTCTGACGCCTACAACCTGAAACTCTCCGAAGCGCGTGCCCGTACCGTAGCCGACTTCCTGGTTGGCAAAGGTCTGCCGGCTGGCAAAGTTGCTATCGAAGGTCGCGGTGAAGCCAATCCGGTCACCGGCACCCAGTGCAACAGCGTCAAGGGCAAGGCTCAGCTGATCTCCTGCCTGGCGCCGGATCGCCGTGTAGAAGTACGCGTCACCGGCGTACAGGAAGTCAAACAGTAATCCTGCAGTCCGACATAACGAGGAGGCCACCTGGCCTCCTTTTTCTTGACGCTCATTTCGCCTACCTTTTAGCTCTCCTTTGCCCCCTTCCTCTTCCTGCCTCGCGCCATTGTTCACGGCGTGCCCCCATACCTCTTTGGTGGTTAAAAACAGCCCGTCACCTATACATAAGTGTGGGGTTTGACCAGCAGGCAACCCCACTACACCAAACATCGACGAGGATACGCGATGAACATAAGAGTAAAACCTGTGTGGATTGCACTGGCATTGGCGAGCACAGGCGCACAAGCAGAGCCGGTTCACGACTGGTATGCCGGGGTAGGCGGTGGCTGGGCTATTGCCCACAATCTGAATGATTTCAGCCAGGATGTCAGCAAGGATGCGACTGCGCTCTCCCTGTTTGGCGGCTACAACTTCACGGAGAACCTGGGCGCCGAAATTGGTTACCTCTCCACAGGTGACTGGGATATCAGCGGCCATGACTTCAACAGCAAGGGAGCTACCCTGTCTGTGATTGGTCGTTTGCCGCTCAGCGAGATGTTCTCGGTGTTTGCCGAGGGTGGTGGCTATATCTATCACGTTGAATCGATCAATGGCGGGGACGACAACCTGGCACCGCTGGCAGGCCTGGGAGTGACGGCCCGGCTCCATGACTGGGTCGATCTCCAGGCCAGGTATCGTTATCTGGTAAGGGTCGGCGATGATCCTGACAATGACAAGGCAAACAGCGGCACCCAGCGCTGGGTCAGCGACATCAGCACAGCAACCCTGGAAGTAGTGATCCATCCCAATCGCAGCCAGCCGACAGAGCCGGCTCCCACGCCCGCACCGGTCGTGGTCCCCCCGCCACCGGCCGAACCGGAGATGGTAGATCAGACCTTCAACCTCAGTTCCGATGTGTTGTTCGCCTTTGGCAAAGCGGACCTCAAACCGGAGGGGATGAGCGCGCTGGACGCTCTCTACCAGCAGATCGTCGATGTACAACCCAAGGATGGCAGTGCCGTCGTGATGGGATATACCGACCGTATCGGCTCGGATGCCAGCAATCAGAGGTTGTCAGAAGCTCGGGCCCAAACCGTTGCCGACTTTCTGATCAACAAAGGGCTGCCTGCCGACAAGGTAAGCATTCAGGGCAATGGCGAGAGCAATCCGGTCACCGGCAACCAGTGTGACGACATCAAAGCCAGAACCGCCCTCATAGACTGCCTTGGGCCGGATCGCCGGGTCGAGGTGCGCGTCACCGGCGTACAGGGCGCCAGCGAGTAGTTGATCTTGAGGCGATAACCATGTCAGACGTGCAGTAAAAAGGGATGCTTTCGCATCCCTTTTGCTTTGCCGTGGCATTCCCTTCTCCCCAATCAGAAGGAGGTGCGGCGGTAGCGGCGATACTCCGGATGCCAGAAGTTGGCTTCGATGGCCTGATCGATCACCTCGTCCGGGGTCTGCACCGCCTTGCCCTGCAGCATGGCGGTCTTGGCCACCATCTTGGCGATGTAGCGGGAGACCTGATGGATATCCGCCAGGTCCGGCAGCAGGGAGCCCTCCTCCCCTTTCACCAGCGGCGAGCACTCCGCCAGCGCGCGGCTGGCCGACATCAACATGGCGTCAGTCACCCGGGTGGCGCCGGAGGCGATGACGCCAAGGCCGATCCCCGGGAAGATGAAGGAGTTGTTACACTGGGCGATGACGTAGCGCTTGCCCTTGTACTCCACCGGTGCAAACGGACTGCCGGTGGCCACCAGCGCCTGACCGTCGGTCCAGCGGATGAGGTCTGCCGGCGTCGCCTCGACCCGGGAGGTGGGGTTGGAAAGCGGGAAGATGATGGGACGGGCACAGTGCTTGTGCATGGTCTTGACCACCTCTTCGGTAAACAGCCCCGGCTGGCCGGAGACCCCGATCAGGATGTCCGGGCGACCATGCTCCATCACCTCCAGCAGGGAGATATTGTCCCCCACCGGCCAGTCTTTGATCCGCTCCACCGGTTGGGAGAGACGGCGCTGGAAGTCGAGCTGGTTGGGGATCTTGTCGGTGATAAGACCAAAGCGGTCCACCATAAAGACACGGCTGCGGGCCTGGGCATCGGTCAGCCCCTCGGCCTTCATCTGTGCCACGATCTGCTCGGCGATACCGCAACCGGCGCTGCCCGCACCGAGGAAGGCAACCCGCTTCTCGGAGAGCTTGGCACCGGAGGCTTTGCAGGCGGCGATCAGGCTGCCCAGGGTCACGGCAGCCGTACCCTGAATGTCGTCGTTGAAGCAGCAGAGCTCGTTCTTGTAGCGGTTGAGCAGTGGCATGGCGTTGTTCTGGGCGAAATCCTCAAACTGCAGCAGGATATCGGGCCAGCGGCGCTTGACCGCCTGAATGAAGGCATCGACAAACTCGGCGTACTCATCTCCCGAGATACGCGGATTGCGCCACCCCATATAGAAGGGGTCATTGAGCAGTTGCTGGTTGTTGGTGCCGACATCCAGCACCACCGGCAGGCAGTAGGCGGGCGAGATACCGCCACAGGCGGTGTAGAGGGAGAGCTTGCCGATGGGAATGCCCATGCCGCCGATACCCTGGTCACCCAGACCCAGGATCCGCTCGCCATCGGTCACCACGATCACCTTGACGTTCTGCTTGGTGGCGTTTTGCAGCATGTCATCGATCCTGTCCTTGTCCGGATAGGAGATAAACAGGCCACGGGCGCGGCGATAGATGTTGGAAAACTCTTCGCACGCCTTGCCCACCGTCGGGGTGTAGATGATGGGCAGCATCTCGGTCAGGTGGTTGTGCAGCAGACGGTAGAAGAGCGTCTCGTTGGTATCCTGGATGTTGCGCAGATAGATGTGCTTGTCCATGTCGTTGCCAAACGCCATGAACTGGCGATAGGCGCGCTCGGCCTGCTCTTCGATGGTCTCGATATTCTGGGGCAACAGACCTTCGAGGTTGAAGTTGCTGCGCTCTTCGCTGGTGAAGGCGCTGCCCTTGTTGAGCAAAGGGGTCTCCAGCAGGGCGGGACCGGCGTAGGGAATGTAGAGAGGACGTTTCTGGTTATTATCTTCAAACATGGATCTTGGTACCTAAACGGTTAGCTAGACGCAGGGACCCGCCGATCCTAGGGGCTTGTCTCATTAATTTCAAAGAGTTTGCACATCCGCTGCAAAAGGTTTGCGACCCAGTCGACGAAAGGCGCCGGGGGTCTGACCAGTCAGACGACGAAATCGGTTGGCAAAGTTGGCCCCATCGCTGTAACCGACCCGGGCCGCCAGCTCGCCAAGTGGCCAGTTGGTATAGAGCAGCAGCTGGCGCGCCTTGTTCATTCTGAGCTCGGTCACCCTCGCCATCGGCCCCATACCGAACGCTTGCTGGCAGAGGCGATGCAGATGGGGCACCGAGCAGGCCATTTGCCGGGCCAGCAGGGCGACACTCCAGGGTTCGTCCAGGCGCGCCTCCACCCGGCGAAACAGTGCCTGCAACCTGAGTTCAGGGGTACCGCGCACCTCCCCTTGCAGGGTGCGCTCCAGCAGCGCCAGCAACAGGCTGAGCAGTTGAGGTTGCAGCGAAGAGCGAACCCCCTCCCCCTGCATCAGGCTGAGCAGATGATAGAGCTGATCGCCGCCATCCCCTTGCCAGATACGGTGACCCAGGCGATGCAGGTGCTGCCAGCGCGGCACGTCATCGAGCAAAATCCAGCTGATCTGCCAGTTTTCGCCAATCAGCTTGAGACCGCCGGGTACGGCGGCGGGCAGGAAAATCAGCGACCCGGACGGAATGGCTTGCTCCCCCTCGTCGGTGAGCAGCGCCCCCCCCTCATCGTGACTCACCATCAGGATGTGAAACTCGGGGCGATTGCGGCGGATCAGGTAGTGATCCCGCACCCGGGAGAGGCCGGTCAGGAAGATCCCTGCCTCGCCGAGCAGCGGCAGCCCTTCACGTCCCAACATCTGCTCTTCACAGGCTGGCGCTATCTCCAGACACTCTCTGGCAAATGGCATAACACCTCAAAAGGATAGTTTTACACAAGAAAATCGAGATCTACTCACAGTGGTAACTGCTCTACACCCCCTTATCATAACCATGACAACCCTTGCTTTTCTCATACCCGGTTAACAACTATGAATTATTGGCAAGCGATTTTAAAACAAACCACCGATCGCGAGTTCATGACCCGATTGTGGCGACTGGCCCTGCCCGTCTCGCTGCAATCCATGATGTTCTCCCTGCTCGGCCTCATCGATATCATGATGGTGAGCCAGCTTGGTACCACAGCTGTGGCGGCGGTCGGCTTGGGTAACCGGGTCTTCTTCTTCAATCTGCTGGTGATAGCGGGCCTCGCGGGCGGGGTCTCGGTATTGGCAGCACAATACTTCGGGCGCGGGGAGATGGCCGGGGTACGCCGCTCCCTGGCGCTGGCCATAGTGGGCGCCTTGCTGGTCACCCTGCCCTTTGCCTTCATCTATGTGTTATCACCGGGCAGCGTGCTCGGCTTTGCCAGTCAGGATCCGGCGCTGCGGGCACTGGCGGATCAATTCTTGATGATCACCGGCGCCACCATCCTCTGTACCGCCATCGTGGTGCCGCTGGAATCAGCCCTGCGCTCGGTGGGCAATGCCGCCGCGCCGACCCGGATCGGCATTATCGCCATCATCGCCAACGTCATCCTCAACTACGCCCTCATCTTCGGTCACTTCGGCTTCGAGGCAATGGGGGTGGCCGGTTCGGCCTGGGGCACCACCATTTCCCGGCTGCTGCAGACAGCCCTGCTGCTGCTCTACGTAAAGCGTTATGAAGCGCGCCTGATCCCGCGCGCACCAGACTGGCTGGCCGCCTTCAAGCGCAAGGAGGTGGTGCGCTTTACCCTGATCGCCCTACCGCTGCTGTTCCACGACGGCCTCTGGGCCTTCGGCATGCTGATTTACGGCTTTCTCTATGCCCATCTTGGCACCGATTCGCTGGCCATCATGACCACACTCGGCACCCTGGAGAGCATCCTTATCTCCCTCTTCTTCGGACTGGCGGTGGCCTGCTCAACTCTGCTCGGTCACCGGCTTGGCGCCGAAGAGTACGAGGTCGCCTGGCAGCACTCCCAGCTCTTCCTGCTGCTCGCCCCCATCGGCGCCCTGCTGGTGGGGATCTCCGTCTGGCTGCTGCAGACCAACCTGCTGCAGTGGGTCGGCAACCTGCCTCCCGAGCTGATGGCCGAGGCGGGTCAGGTGCTCGGCATCATGTGCTTTGGCATGCTGCTCAAGGTGTTCAACATGGTGGGGATCATCGGGGTGCTGCGCTCGGGCGGCGACGTTAACTACACCATCTTCATCGACATTGTCGGCATGTGGTGTATCGGCTTGCCGCTGGCGTGGGTGGCGGTCTCTCTGCTCGGCTGGCCCCTCTCCTGGGTAGTAGCGGTGGTGCTGCTGGAGGAGATCAGCAAGATGGTGCTGGTGCAGCGTCGCATTCGCCAGCGCCGCTGGCTGAAGAATCTGGTGATGGGCTAATACGCGACAAAGCGGGGTCATATCAATGACAGAAAATCCCCGTTTGCAGTATGCTAGCCTCCTCTTCAATCAGAGGCAGGGATCCACGATTTCCCTGTCCAGTAGTCGTTTAAGGAGACGAGCATGCAACCACAGAAAGAGCTGATCACCGAGACGGCCCTGCTTGAGATGGCCAACAAGATCATCAAAGAGCATGAAGACTTCATCCACGGTATGCGCGCCGATTCGGTGGAGCAGAAGGGGGATATTCTGGTGTTCAAGGGGGAGTATTTCCTGGCCGAAGACGGCACCCCGACCGGCAAGACCATGGCAGTCTTCAACATGTTCAAGCTGCTGGCCCAGCAGCTCTCCGGCAAGTACAAGCTGGCCTGATCTCGCCAGCTCATTGCCAACAGGATGCCGCCCTCAGGCGGCATCTGTTTTTGCGCGGTTCTGCCCCTCGACCACCACGCAGTTGCGTCCCGCCATCTTGGCCTGATAGAGGCACTCGTCGGCACGGTTGATCAGAATATCGATGGTGTCATTGGAACGAGCCATGGCAATCCCGATACTCACCGTCACCTCCAGCAATTCGTCCGAGGTGGGGCTCTTCACCAGCCGCGCCTCGACGGCAATGCGCAGCCGCTCGGCCATTTTGCTCGCCAGCGCCGGATCGGCGCAGTTGTGCATCAGGATGGCAAACTCTTCGCCGCCATAACGCCCCAGCACCATGTCAGGCTCCAGCTGCTCCCCCAGGGTGGTCGCCACCTCCTTGAGCACCGCATCCCCCGCCAGATGGCCGTAGATATCGTTGATCCGCTTGAAGCGATCGAGATCCAGCAGCATCACCGCAAAGGGCTTCTTCTTGAGTTGCAGCCGGATTCGGGCCTGCTCCAGCTGCTTCATCAGCAGGCGGCGGTTCATCATGCCGGTCAGCTCATCAGTGGTCGATTCCCGATATAGCCGCAGCAGCATGTTGAGTTGGCCGCACTGCACCCAGCAACTGGCCATGGTAAACATGCCGAGCACCCACACCTGATTCAGGGTGGCCTGACTCCAGATGCTCTGGCCCACCAGCAGCCAGTGACCCAGCAGCATGGTCACCAGCACCACGCCTGCCAGTTGCAAGCCGAGGGAGAGTGGGATGGGGAAGATGGCAAACAGGGTGATCAACAAATAGGGAAAAGCCGCATAGCCCGCCTGCAACTCCTGTCCGGCGCCAAAGCTGTTCAGGCAGAAGAGGGAGAAGAGCATCATCACGGCCATCAGATAGCCAAGGGCCAGCTTCATCCGTTCCCGCTTGAAGTGGATGAGGTACGAGAGCGGAATAAGTGGCGAGAGCGCCAGGGTGCAGAAGATCCTGGCCTGAAACAGCTGCTCGAAATGAACGGCGGGCAAGGTCAACCAATCCACCACTGCCCAGGCGGGCAATCCGAGCATCAGCAAGCAGGTCAGCAGGCGCAACCGCACCGTCATAAACCCCATGCGAGTACGAGTAAAATCTTCGGAGTGAACCCTCGCACTCCAGAACTCTGACAACTTGAGCATCCAGAGTCTCCACGATGAATACTGAGGGCTCATTCTACACCTACAAAGTGGTAAAATTGTCATTAGCGGGGAGAATAAAAAGGAGAGGTCGGTCACACAAACCGACAGATGATAATCGCAGCGCGCAAACGTTTCAACCCATCAAAAAATAAACCTTTTTTTGCATAATTAGCGCTGGTCAGCCTCATTTCAATCACTACAATAGCGCCCAATTTTCTCCCCCTCCCCACACAATTTGAGGTACTTATGGAACAGGCTGCTGTCACACGCGCCAATCGAGAGGCACATCCACCCAGGCGAGCCCATAGCGAACTGGTCTATGGCATAGAGGATGTCCCGCCTCTGCCCCAGACGCTGTTCGCCGCCCTGCAGCATATGCTCGCCATGTTTGTCGCCATCATTACCCCGCCCCTGATTATCGCCAATGCCCTCGGCCTCCCTGCCGCCGACACCCGTTATATCGTCTCCATGTCGCTGGTCATGTCCGGCATCGCCTCCTTCATTCAAACCCGCCGCTTCGGCCCCATCGGTTCCGGCCTGCTCTCGGTGCAAGGTACCAGCTTCAACTTCCTCGGCCCCATCATCGCTTCCGGTCTCGCCCTCAAACAGGCGGCCATGCCCACCGAGGATCTGTTGGGCACATTGTTCGGCACCATGATGGTTGCCGCACTCACTATCGTGGTGATGAGCCGCTTCCTCCATCTGGTGAAACGGATCATCACCCCGCTGGTCACCGGCATAGTGGTGCTGCTGATCGGCCTGACCCTGATCAAAGTGGGCCTGATCAGCATGGGCGGCGGCTATGCAGCCCTCTCTGATGGCAGCTTCGCCAGTCACACCAACCTCTTCCTCTCCCTGCTGGTGCTCGGCCTTATCGTGTTGCTGCAACGCAGTCGCAACCCCTGGTTGCGCCTCTCCGCCATCATGATCGCCATGCTGGCGGGCTATGCCGTGGCCCTGCTGTTGGGCAAAGTGAGCGCCCCCACCTTCGACGGCCCGCTGGTGATGGTGCCCATTCCGCTCCACTACGGTCTCGGCTTTGACTGGCAGTTGTTCGTGCCGCTCGCCATCATCTTCGTGGTGACGGCGCTCGAAGCGATCGGCGACATGACCGCCACCTCGGATATCTCCGGCGAGCCACTGGAAGGGCCTGTCTATATGGAGCGGATCAAAGGCGGTGTGCTGGCTGATGGTGCCAACTCCATGCTGGCGGCAGTTTTCTCCACCTTCCCCATGTCCACCTTCGCCCAGAATAACGGCGTCATTCAGCTGACCGGCGTCGCCAGCCGTCACGTCGGGCTCTTTATCGCCGCCATGCTGGCCCTGCTCGGCCTGTTCCCGGCTGTCGCCAGTCTGGTGCAACAGATCCCCGAGCCCGTGCTGGGGGGCGCCACTATCGTGATGTTCGGCACCATCGCCGCCGCTGGCGTGCGCATCATTGCTCGCGAGGAGCTGGATCGCCGCGCTCTGATGATCCTGGCGGTGTCGCTGGCCATGGGGCTGGGGGTCGCGCAGGTGCCGGAAGTGCTGCAACACCTGCCGGAGCTGACCAAGAGCGTGCTCTCCTACGGCGTCGCCACCGGTGGCATTACCGCCATCGTGCTCAACCTGCTGCTGCCCAAGCGCGAAGCGCGTCACTCCTGAGACGTCGCCTACCGATAGCAAACAGCCCCGCACTGCGGGGCTTTACCTTGCCAGTCGCCACGGGTAGTGTGCTGGGCAGCCTTTTTTGAGGATGCCGCCATGCCCTATCGCCTGCTCTCCCCCCTTCCCGATACCGCTTCACCCGCACAGATACTGGCACAAGAGCAGCACTGGCTGCGCGACTGCGCCCATGACGGTCAGCCCCGCGCTCACCTCTGGCAGGCCCCCCAATGCCTGATTGTCACTCGCAAGGATACTCGCCTCCCCCATTACGAAGCCGCCTGCCAGCAACTTGCAGCTGAAGGCTGGCCGGTACATGTGCGCGACAGCGGCGGCACCGCCGTGCCCCACGGGGCGGGGATCCTCAACCTATCCCTGCTGCTGCCCCGCACCACCACAGATCTCGCCCACTACTACCGGCTGCTGGGGGCGCCGCTGCTGACCCTGTTGGCGGAGTACGGCCTTGAGGGAAGCTATGACTTCGTGCCCGGATCCTTTTGCGATGGTCAGTACAATCTGGTGATCGGGGGACGCAAGATCACCGGCACTGCCCAGCGCTGGCTGGCGCCGGGGCAGGATCACCAGGGCGCCGTGCTGGCGCAAGCCATGCTGCTGGTGGCGGGTGATGTGGATGAGGGAACCAAGATGGCGAGCCGCTTCTACGAGCTGGCGGGCGGCGAGCTGCGTTTTATGGCGGGAACCTCCACCACGCTGGCAAGCTGCATCGATTGGCACGGTAGCGATCAGGCACTGGTAGAGAAAGTGCGAGCACGTCTGGATAGCCTGCTGAGCGAGGGGCTATCCCCCTCGTCCTGACCTTATCCCGAAGGGAGAGGGAGAAAGTCCCCATCCAGAGACACGGCGCACAAAAAAGCCACGACCGGAGTCGTGGCTTGTTCTTTTCAAGGGGAGCGTGAAACGGGCTGAGGCGTTCAGGCCGTCTGCGGCTCCGGCTCGGCTTCGCTATCCAGATCCCGGCTAAAGTAGGCGCGGGTCTCGGCGATCACCACATGGCGCAGGCCAATCAGGCCGATGAGGTTGGGCACCGCCATCAGGCCGTTAACGATATCGGCCAGCAGCCAAATCATGTCCAGATGGAGGAAGGCGCCGCTCGCCACCAGCGCCAGATAGACCAGACGATAGGGCTTGATTGCCTTCACCCCGAACAGGTACTCGGTGCAGCGCTCGCCGTAGTAGTTCCAGCCAAGGATGGTGGTAAAGGCGAAGAACAGCAGGCCAATGCTCACCAGATACTGGCCGACATGGGCATCAAGCCCCTGGGCAAAGGCCAGACTGGTCATGGCCGCGCCGCTTGCATCGCCGCTCCACACGCCTGTGACCACCAGGGTCAGGCCGGTCATGGAGCAGATAATGATGGTGTCGATGAAGGTACCTGTCATGGAGACCAGCCCCTGCTCCACGCACGAATCGGTCTTGGCCGCCGCCGCCGCGATGGGTGCAGAGCCCAACCCTGACTCGTTGGAGAAGACCCCGCGCGCTACCCCGGACTGAATGGCCAGCATGATGCTGGCGCCGACGAAGCCGCCGGTCGCCGCATGGCCGGTGAAGGCACTCTCGATAACCAGCATGACGGCATCGGGCAGGGCGCTGGCGTTGTTCACCAACACGCCCAGACAGGCGACGATGTAGAAGATGGCCATGAAGGGCACCACCTTGCTCGATACGCTGGAGATGGATTTGATCCCCCCCAGGGTCACCAGCGCCACGATCAGGGTCAGCACCACGGCGGTCGCTTCACGGGGCACCGAGAAGGAGAGGCTCATGGCGTCTGAGATGGCATTGACCTGCGGGAAGGTACCGATCCCGAAGAAGGCCACGCCGATGCCGAACAGGGCAAACAGCTTGGCCAGCGGCTTGGAGCCGAGCCCCTTCTCCAGATAGTACATGGGGCCACCCGCCATCTGGCCGTTGGCATCCTGCTCGCGATATTTCACCGCCAGCAGACACTCGGCGTACTTGGTGGCCATGCCGAAGAGGGCAGCCATCCACATCCAGAACAGGGCACCGGGGCCGCCGAGCTTGATGGCGGTGGCCACCCCGACGATGTTGCCGGTACCGATGGTGGCAGAGAGAGCGGTACAGAGGGCGCCGAAGCTGGAGACATCCCCCTGCTTGCCCTGCCCCTGATCGCGGCCAAAGACCAGCCGCAGAGCGAGCGGCAAGCGCACCACCTGAAGCAGACCCAGACGCAGGGTGAGATAGATACCGGTCCCGACCAGCAGGATCAGCAGGGGTGGACCCCAGATAAAGCTATCGATGGCGGTTAACGCCGATTGAATTGATGACATGCATCCTCCTTAAGAAACAGAAATTAAGGAGGAGAAGGATGATCTTCCCATAGGTGTCGCGATCGGCCAGAGGCGATCGGATGCGGGCCAAGCCCAGGTACAACCATCCCATCCCCTCTGTCCTTTTGCCTGAGAGTTTCCGGCGCCAGCCAGCCCTTGCGGGTAGTCATGGTGCCTTGCTCCTTCGGCGCCCGATTTAACGGGTCTCTCCAGAGTATCGTCCAGTAGCAGTCCACACCGGTTGCCCGGTACCTGAAAGATTCACTTCTTCGGTGGATGGTTGCCCATCGCTCTCCTGCTACCTTCATCCGAACTAGTTTGGATTAGGAAGTCGGCATGTTAATCCAAAAAATGTGAGCTGTCTCGCACTTGGCCGCCCCCATTTATATTTTTTTAGTGACCACCAGAACCGCGGCAAGAATGTTAAATGTTAGTTAACTATCAACAAGTTAGGCTCGCACGGATCAAATGTGGCCCAAACGGGAAAAATGGCGGATAGAGAACAGTGATCCCTCTCGTTTCGCCAAGAAAATCTTGCCGACATATCCAATCAAAATGCTTGCACACAGAATCAATAAGCCGATAATCCGCTGCATAACCAAGCACTTTGCCATCAATTTATGCACTGTGTTCGGTTGGTCCCACCGGACCGCTCGCCTGACCCGGCCGTCGCCGGTTCAATCGCATATGGCTTGGGCATATCACGCCCCCTAAGGATGACCAAAAGAGAATGAACGAGACCCTGGTTGCAAAAGATGTGGTCGCACAAGATTACCGTCAGCTGGTTGAACAATTCGGCTCCCCCCTGCTGCTGCTCGACAAGGCAGCCGTCCGCAAACAGTATCGGGCCCTGGCCGCAGCCCTGCCCGATGTACGATTGCACTATGCACTCAAACCCCTGCCCCATGAGGCGGTGGTCTCTGTCTTGAAGGAAGAGGGGGCCTGTTTCGATCTGGCCACCAATGGCGAAGTCGATCTGGTGCGCAGTCAGGGGGTTCGCCCGGGACGTTGCATTCATACCCATCCCATCAAGCGCGACAGCGATATCCGTTACGCGCTGGAGTTCGGCTGCACTGTGTTTGTCTATGACAACCCGCTGGAGCTGGAAAAGTTCATTCCCTACAAGGACGAAGTGAAACTGCTGCTGCGGGTCAGCTTCCCGAACCCCGAGACCAAGGTCGATCTCTCCAAAAAGTTCGGCTGCACTCCGGAGCAGGCGCTGCCGCTGCTGCAACTGGCCCACGCCAAGGGGATCAAGGTGATGGGGCTGTCGTTCCACGTCGGCTCCCAGGTACCCCACGCTCGTCGCCATGTGCAGGCCATCGACGCCTGCCGCGAGATCATGGAGCAGGCTTGGGCGCTCGGGCTCAAGCCCTGGGTGCTGGATATCGGTGGCGGTTTCCCGGTGGATTATGAAGGGGGCGAGTTCGATATCGACGGTTTCTGCGCGCCGATCCGCGAAGCACTGGCCAAGCTGCCCGCTACCGTGCAGAAGATTGCCGAACCGGGCCGCTTTATCAGCGCGCCGGCCATGACTTCGGTCGCCAGCGTGATGGGCAAGGCCCACCGCGGTGACAAGATCTGGTACTACCTGGATGACGGTCTCTACGGCAGCTACAACGGCCAGCTCTATGACCACGTCACCTATCCGGTGAGCACGCCTTATGCCAGTGGCGAGCAGCACAACTCGGTGCTCTCCGGCCCCACCTGCGACAGCGTGGATGTGATCCGCGATGGCATCATGCTGCCGGATCTGGCTATCGGCGAGTTGGTGGTTGGCAAGGTGATGGGCGCCTACACCTGGGCCTCGGCCTCCACCTTCAACTTCTTCCCCAAGGCCAGCATCCTCATTCTGGACAGCAGCCAGAAGGGGCAGAAGCTGGTGGCAGTAGCCTGAGCACACCGCTCGCTCGCCAACAGGTTCACTAGGCAAAAACAAGAGGGGGAAGCGTGCGCTTCCCCCTCTCTCATTTCACCAACACCTATCAGATAAACTGACTGGTCAGCAGCCAGCCGGTGTAGGCGACGAAGCAGGTGAGCAGCACGCCCCCCTCCAGCCGGTTGATGCGGCCCTGCCCCTTGCGGCCCAGACACATCACCAGCAGCAGCAGGGTCAGCCCCATCATGATGCTCCAGTCACGGGTGAGCACTTCCGGCGCCACATCGAGCGGGTGGATGCCCGCCGCGATCCCCACCACCGCCAGGGTGTTGAACAGGTTGGAGCCCAGCACGTTGCCAAGGGCCAGATCATGCTCGTTCTTGCGAATGGCGATAAGCGAAGAGGCCAGCTCCGGCAGGGAGGTTCCCACCGCGACTATGGTGAGACCAATCACCAGATCGCTGATGCCAAGCGCCTGAGCGATGGTCACCGCCCCCCAGACCAGCAGACGGGAAGCGCCGATCAGCAGCACCAGCCCGACCACCAGCCAGAAGATGGCGCTCTTGAGGGACATCCCCTCGCTCTCGATATCCTCGGCGGTCTCGGTATCCAGCGCATCTCCCTTGCCATTCATGCCAGCCCAGATGGACCAGCCCATCAGAGCAACGAAGACGGCCCCCAGAATGACCGCATCCATCCGGCCCAGATGACCATCGATCAGCAGGGCGCCGGAGAGCAGGGTAATACCAAGCAGAATGGGGATCTCCTTGCGCACTACCTGAGAAGCTACCGCGATAGGGCTGATCAGTGCCGTCAGACCCAGGATCAGTGCGATATTGGTGATGTTGGAGCCATAGGCATTACCGAGCGCCAACCCGGGATTGCCCTGGGACGCAGCCAGTGCCGAGACCACCATCTCCGGGGCCGAGGTACCAAAACCGATGATCACCATGCCGATCAGCAGCGGCGGCATCCCCGCATAACGGGCGGTGGCGGCAGCGCCATCGACAAACTTGTCTGCACTCCAGACCAGCAGCGCCAGTCCGGCAATCAGGGCAACAAAAGCCAGGGTCATAGGATCTTCATCTCTTGTGATCTGCAACGAAGCGCCAGCCCAAACGGGCAGGCACCATGGGAAAGTGGCGCCAGTGTAGCTGTGCCACCTCCCATTTCAAGGGGAAATCAAACCGTGATTAACATTTCACAGTGCAGCCAGCAGGCTCGCGGCATCGGAGACCTCAAACTTGCCTGGCGCCTCCACAAACAGCTGCTCGACCACACCATCGTTGGCGATCAACGCAAAGCGCTGGGCACGGATGCCGCCAAAGGCGCCGGTATCCTTGGCCAGATCCAGCGCCCGGGTCCAGCTGCCATCGCCATCCGCCAGCATGGTGATCGCCTCGGCATTCTGGGCCGTCTGCCAGGCCCGCATCACGAAAGCATCGTTGACCGAGAGGCAACAGATGGCATCCACCCCTTTGGCCATAAACTGATCGGCCAACACCACATAGCCGGGCAGATGGGCATTGGAGCAGGTAGGAGTAAAGGCGCCGGGTACCGCAAACAGCACCACTTTTTTACCGGCAAACAGCGTCTGGCCATCCCGCAGCTGCTTGCCCTCGGCGGTGATAAAGGTAAATTCGCCCGCAGGCAGGGGTTGTCCTACAGCAATCATGATTTCTCGTCCTGAGTCGTGATGGGAAGTCGCCAGTTTATCCCAGAGTGACGATGCCGCCTAACAGCGGCTCTGAGCCTGACCATGGATAGCGGCAGGCATTTTCCCCTTGGGCAGACTACTCTTGAGCTGGTTTCACGGCGCCAGGAGGCCCCATGCAGCACTATTACGATGGACTGGAAATTCGCCCCCCCGCCTTGCGCGAACAACAGCAGCTGGAGCAGCTCAATCATCAGCTTACCCATGTCAGTCAATATTGCGCCGGTTACTCCAGCGTCTATCGCCAGTGCCGCCTCGAGGATCTGGCAGAGCTGGCCACCCTGCCACTGCTCGACAGCAAAGAGCTGTTTGCCGCCCAGCAGGCTCACCCTCCGTTCGCCGGACTCACCGGCCGCCCCGCCAGTCAGGCGTTGCGGGTCTTCTCCTGTCCGGGCCAGCTGGCCATCCCCGAGTATGCGGGAGCAGACTGGTGGGGGGCCGCTCGAGCACTGTTTGCCGCCGGCTTCAAGCCAGGTGAGGTAATACTCAATGGCCACGACTATCATGCCGGCCCCACCGCCTTTATTTTCGATAACGGCGCCCGCCAGCTGGGCGCCCCCGTGGTGCCCTGCGGGCCCCACGATACCCAGCGCCAGCTGGAGGCGCTGCTGCGCTATCAACCCACCGGCTATGTCGGTCCGCTGGTGACCCTGCTCGATCTGCTGGAAGCGGCCGAAGCGGCCGACATCCCGACCGACTCGCTGCGCCGCGCACTGCTGTGTGAAGCCACTCACCCGGAAACCGCGCCGCTGCGCGCCATTCACGGCATTGCGGCCCTCAACTGTCTGGTGTGGCAGGATGTGGGGGTAGTGGCTTACGAGAGCCGACCAGGAGAGGGATTTATTGTGAGCGAGAGTTGCATCATCGAGATCATCGATCCCGCCAGCGGCGAGCCGGTGAGCGGCGACGAGACCGGCCAGCTGGTGCTGACCAGGCTTGACCTGGAGTATCCATTGCTGCGCCTCGTCACCGACTGGCAGGGGCACTGGCTCACGACGCCAAGCCCGTGCGGTCGCTCCAACCGGCGCCTAAAACTGGTGTAGCAGGCCAAGTAAATGCACAAAGGCAAACGGGCAGCCATCAGGCTGCCCGTCTTGTCTCTGAAGAAGAGGATATATGAAATTGTTCAGCGCCTCGCCTGCCAGGTGGCGATGGCGAGCAGGGAGTCGGGGGTAAATTCGCTGGCACGCTCGGCGATCTCGGCCAGGCTCATCCAGTGCACCGCGCTCACCTCTTCGGCCTGCAACTGCAGCGGCCCCTGATAACGGCAACTGAAGAGGCCACCCCAGACCCGGTAGCCCTCCCCTTCCGCATAAAAGCTGCCAAAGCCCTGCAGAGGAACATCTATAATCCCCAGCTCCTCGGCCAGCTCGCGGCGGGCGGAGCGCTCCATCTCCTCACCGGTGGTGACCACGCCACCAGCGCAGGCATCCAGCATGCCGGGGCAGAAATCCTTGCTGAGGGTGCGTCGCTGCACCAGGATCCGATCCGCGTCGTCGAGCACCAGAATATAGCTGGCGCGATGGCAGAGATTCTCCCGCCGCACCTTGGCTCGCTCGGCCACGCCAATCACCCGGTTATCCTCGTCCACCACATCAACCCATTCCACGCACAGGCCCTTTTATTTGTTCCATTCAAGCCCGCAGTATATCGGTGCGGTGGTTTGTCATGGCACAACTTTTTCGATGATGCCGTCAATTTGCCGAGCTCACTGGCAAAATAAGGATTCATGCAAATCTTTATAAACCGTCATATCAGTGTCATCGACCGACACCATAGTGTGCCCTGTCCAGGCAATCAGGGAACCGTGTGATGAAGGTATTCAAGCAGTTATCCCCACGGCAGATCGCTCGCTACATCAAGAGCTTTCATCGAGGCTATTTTGCCATCGAGTCGCTGGGGACATTTGAATTCAACGCGGGCAGGATCAGCCTCCATGGCCTGACCTGCCGCCAGCGGCTAAGACTGGCTCGCCAGATCAATCTGGCGGTCAGACAACTTGGTCACCGCAACCCCTTGCCGGACATGTGAGTCAAAGGGTCTTGCCCTACTGTCTGTTGTGCATCCATGCTTTGCCCGCCGGCTACTGGCCGCGCGGGCCGTTTTCGATATCGGTAATGATGCCGTTGCGCACCGTCACAAAGCGCATGAACTCGTTCTTGCCGAAGTTGTAGGTCCAGCGTTCACCATATTTGACCTGCACCATGTTGCCAAACTGGTTCTCCTCGTTGCGGTTGAGCTCTTCACGCAACATCGGCTCACCGCACTTGAGCAGCATCTCGGCGGTACTGTCACCCTCGGTGATCAGGGCGTTCTTGCAGCGCATGGCATCAGCACTGGCCGGAATACTCAGCAGCAACAGAGCAAGCCCCGCTACTTTCTTCATCTTCTTGCTCATCGGGTTCTCCTTATCCTCTCTAATGAGTCGCAGTATGCCTGTTCCCGTTTCTGAAAAAACCAGTAAAAAGCGCAAAAGTGCCGCCCTTTTCTGCTCTCCAGCCCGCTGGTCGCGACAAATGCTGTCTATCACATAGCCCAAAAACAAACGGCGACCCGAGGGTCGCCGTTTGCATCAAGCCAGCAGGATCACAGGATGTCCAGCAGCTCGACTTCAAATACCAGTGCAGAGTAAGGCGGGATGGAGCCCGCGCCACGGGCACCGTAAGCCAGATCGTGGGGGATGTAGAGCTTCCACTTGGAACCAACCGGCATCAGCTGCAGCGCTTCAACCCAGCCAGCGATCACGCCGGTCACCGGGAATTCAGCCGGCTGGCCGCGAGCGACGGAGCTGTCGAATACGCCACCGTGGGTGAAGGTACCGTGGTAGTGCACACGCACGGACTGACCGGCTACCGGAACGGCACCGTTGCCTTCTACCAGCACTTCGTACTGCAGACCGGAGTCGGTCACCTTCACTTCAGCGCGCTTGGCGTTGTCAGCCAGGAAGGCTTCGCCGTCAGCAGCGGCGGCCTTGGCGGCGGCTTCCTGCTCTTCTTGCATACGCGCAGTGATCACCTGGAAGGCATCATTGATATCGTCACGGCTGACCGCGAACTCCAGACCATTCAGGGCATCTGCCAGACCTTGTTGCAGGGCCGGGATATCCAGACCGGCGAAGGCTTGCTGCGCCAGCTGATCACCCATGTTGCGGCCGATGCCATAGCTGGCCTTCTGTTCGATAGAGTCGTATTGGGACATTGAGATGTTGCTCCAGATCCATGTAGTAAAGAGGCGGGATAATATCAGACTTTTGGCCGGGGTGCTGCCGGGGGCGCCCCTGATTTCCCCGTCAGTGGGAGGAACTTCACACAAGATGCGGATGAACGTCGCCCAACGGCGGCGATCTGCTTAACCGCGATCCAGCAAGACTCTGACCGCAGCCACCTTGGCGCCATCGGTGATATTGACCCGACCATCATCCGAAGTGCCCATATTCACTCCGTGCGGCACCATGCCACCGCGCCAGCCCATGCCGGACATATGCACTTCGCTCACTCCGGTGAACTCGATGATGGTACGCACATTGTCGGCATTGACCCCGGCCCCCGGCATCAGGCTGGCACGCCCCGCCAGCGCCTGCTGCATCTCTTGCAGGGTTTCCAACCCAGCCAACGCGGTCGGCGCATGGCCCGAGCTCAGAATGCGCTCGCAACCGGCCGCGACTATGGTCTCCAGATCGAGGCGCCAGTCGGAAGAGAGGTCGATGGCGCGATGGAAAGTGGCCCCCAACGGCCCTGCTGCATCCACCAGCTGTTTGAGTTTGGCGGCAGGCACCCGCCCCTCCTCATCCAGCAAACCGACCACTACCCCTTGCAGACCGGCAGAGCGGGCCGCCGCGATATCTTGCAGCATCATCTCGAACTCGCCGTCGTTGAAGCAAAAATCCCCGGCGCGCGGGCGGATCATGGCATAAACCGGCACTGTGGCATGGCGGGCCGCCTGCTGCATAAAACCGTAGGAGGGGGTCAGGCCGCCCAGACCCAGCGCAGAGCAGAGCTCGATGCGATCCGCCCCGGATTGCTGGGCGGTGAAGAGGGATTCCAGGTTGTCGATACAGATTTCAAGACGGGTCATGAGGACTCCTTTTTCGGGGAGATCAGACCCCACATCTGATCTCATAGATTGAGCAAGGCTGCGCCGCGCACACCACCGGCACCGCCGAAGCGGGCCTGGCGGATCTCGGGCAGGGCGACCCCGGGCAGCAAGTGACCGGGCAGACGAAGCGGCAGCTGTTCATAGAGGGCGGGCAGGCCGCTCAGGCCGCCCCCCAACACCACCACCTCGGGATCAATCACCGAAATGGCGGTGGCAAGCCCGGCGGCCATGATCTCCAACCAGCAGTCGACCGTCTCGACCGCATGGGGTTCATAGGCCTCGAAGCGTCCCACAATCTGGTGACCCGTGGCACGTTGGCCATGGAAATGGTGATAGAGACGCTCCAGACCGGTGCCGGAGGCATAGGTTTCAAAACAGACCAGACGGCCACAGCCGCAACGGGGACGGGGCAACTCGGGATACTTCATCAGCATGGTCGCGGGCAAGGGGTAGTGACCAATCTCGCCAGCCAGCCAGTTGCGCCCCTGAATAAGCTTGCCCGCCAGATAGACGGCGCCGCCGATACCGGTGCCTATGGTGACGCCGAGCGCACTGCCTGCGCCGTCGGCTGCCCCTTGATGCACTTCGGACCAGAGGAAGCAGTTGGCGTCGTTATCTACCTTGACCGGCCGCTCCAGCAGTTCGGCCAAATCTGCGCCCAGATGGCGACCATTGATGGAGGGCAGATTGGCCGCCACTATGCTGTGATCGTGGCTATTGATGACACCGGGAAAACCGATACCGACCGAGCCCCGTGCGCCGAAGCGGGCATCCGCCTGCTCGACCCGGGAGCGGATCAGCTGCTGCAACCCCTCGTAATCGTTGCCCGGGGTGCTCATGCGCTCCTCGTGGCAGAGGTTCAATGCACCGTCATAGACCGCAAAAGCGATCTTGGTGCCACCGATATCAAAGCCGTAATACATGCCAGCACTCCCTTGTCAGCCCGTGTTTATCCAACTCTGTTCCAAGGGGGACATTGTATTAATTCGCAAAAAAAATAAAGTGACCGAAGGCGAAAAACGGGAGAGTGATCAGAGCAAACGGCTCATTTGTCGCTGCAGGCAGGGCTGCCCGAGGCTTATCAGGGTGCGCTCCTCGCCATCAAAGACAAAGCCGCGGCGCAGGTAGAACCCCTCGCCGATGTGGTTGCCATCGAGCAGCCACAATTTGACGCTATGGCAACCGGCGCGGCGCATCTGCATCGCCACCGCCTGCCACAGCCGTTTGCCATAGCCTTGTCGCCAATGGTCGGGATGGAGGTAAAAGGCGCGGATAAGGGCGCTGCTCTGCCCCGCTTCCTGCTGTGGTTGCCAGTAGAGCAGGCCAATCACCACCTCATCGAGACAAAGCAGCATGGGCCTTGGGCCCGGCTCGGCCAGACGACTCTGCCAAATCTGCAGATGAGCGGTGACGTCCAGCTGCTCCAGCAGGTCGGCACCGAGCACCTGGCCATAGGCAGCGAGCCAGCTGGCTCGCTGCATCACCGTCATGGCGGCGGCATCATCGCTGCGCGCCATGCGCAGGCTTATGCCTTGCATTGGGGCACCAGACCGTTGGCGCGGGCCTGCTCATAGAGCGGCAGCACTTGCGCCTGTTGCGCCTGCAACTCGGCGATCCGGTTCTCGTTGCTCGGGTGGGTGGAGAGCAGTTGCGGCGGAGTGTTGCCACCGGCGGCGGCACTCATGTTTTGCCACAGGGGGATCGCCTCGGCCGGATTGAACCCGGCGCGCGCCATCAGCTCAAGTCCGAGCCGATCCGCTTCGCTCTCCTGAGTACGGCCATAGGGCAACATCACCCCCACCTCGACCCCGAGGCCAAGGGCAGCCATGGTGGCGCCGCGATACTCGCTGGTGCCCATGGCGATGTCCGCAGCCGCCAGACCAATCCCCGCCAGCTGGCTGCGCGAGAGTCGCTCGTTGGAGTGCTGGGCCAGCACGTGAGTCAGCTCGTGGCCGATGACGGTCGCCAGCTGATCCTGATTCTTGGCCACCTTGAGCAGGCCGCTGTAGACCCCGATCTTGCCGCCGGGCAGGGCGAAGGCGTTGACCTGTTTGGAGTCAAACACCACCACTTCCCAGTTGGTGATGCCATAGCTGGCCGGCACCTGGGCGGTCACCGCCTTGGCGACACAGGAGACATAGGCGTTGAGTTTGGCATCCTTGCTCACCTTCTCCTGCTTTTTCATCTGCTCGAAGGAGTCGGCGCCCAGCTGGTTCATCTGCTGGGGAGAGTAGAGCAGCATCTGGCTGCGGCCGGTCGGCGACTGGGCGCAGGCGACCAGCAGGGAACTACAGAGGGCTACCATGCCAAACTTGGTGAGGGACGCAATCATGAAGGGATCCTTTGCCATAACGTTGCCCTATTCTCGGAAATGCCGCCCTGCTGCGCAAGGGAGCCAGCCCCCGGCTGGCGGAAAAATATCCATCCTGCGCTATTAACAAAACTGACAGCCGCCAAAAACAAAACGAGCCCGCTTGGGGCTCGTTTTATCAGGGCATGCTGACTGCAGGCAGTTACATGATACCCAGCTTTTTCAGGTCAGCCTGTACCACCTTGGCCGGCACCGGCACGTAGCCATCTTTGGCAACGATGTTCTGGCCTGCTTTGGAGAGCATCATCTTGACGAACTCTTGCTCCATCGGGGAGAGCGGCTTGTTCGGATGCTTGTTCACGTAAACGTACAGGAAGCGTGACAGCGGATACTTGCCGGTGATGGCGTTATCGGAGGTCGCTTCGATGAAGGTCTTGCCATCTTTGGAGAGCGGTACCGCACGCACGCCGGAGGTGACATAACCGATACCGGAGTAGCCGATGCCGTTCAGGGAGGCAGAGACAGACTGCACCACGGAGGCAGAACCCGGCTGCTCGTTCACGCCGCTCTTGAAGTCGCCGTTACACAGGGCGTGCTCCTTGAAGTAACCGTAGGTACCGGATACGGAGTTGCGACCGAACAGTTGCAGATCCTTGCTGGACCAGTTGCCGTCCAGGCCCAGATCAGACCACTTGGTGGCAGCCTTGGCTTCGCCGCACTTGAGGGTGCTGGAGAAGATGGCGTCGATCTGCGGCATGGTCAGCCCCTTGATGGGGTTGTCCTTGTTGACGAACACAGCCAGGGCATCGACTGCAACGCGGATGGCAGTCGGCTTGTAGCCGTAACGCTTCTCGAATGCTTCCTCTTCACCGGCCTTCATGGCACGGCTCATCGGGCCGAACTGGGCAACACCTTCGGTCAGGGCAGTCGGGGCGGTAGAAGAACCGGCGGCCTGGATCTGCACGTTGACGTTGGGGTACAAGCGCTTAAATTCTTCGGCCCACAGGGTCATCATGTTGGCCAGGGTGTCAGAGCCTACAGAGGACAGGTTGCCCGAAATGCCGCTGGTCGGTGTGTAATCCGGCAGGTCTTTATCCACACCGGCAGCCAGGGCGCTGACAGAAAACAGGGTTGCTGCGGTGAATCCGATTACACCAGCCAGTTTGTTGAGTTTCATCCAATCTCTCCAAAGTTACAGAAGGTCCGTTCTTAAGACGGCGCCAGTATCTGACCTGGCAGTGACAAATTTATGGATTTAATGTGACACTTTAATGACATGGCGAGGCTTTTGACCAAATGAAAAGAGGGCCGCCACCGCCGCCCTCTTTTCATTGCTAACCCATTGCTTGAAAAGCTTATTTCAACACCACCATGCGAGCGGGGATGAGGAAGCTGAAACGGCTGCCAAGGCCGACCCGGCTCTCGATATCGAGCTGGCAGTCGTGATGACTGAGGGCATGCTTGACGATGGCAAGGCCCAAGCCTGAGCCGCCGGTATGGCGCGAGCGTGCCTTGTCGACCCGATAGAACCGCTCGGTCAGCCGCGCCAGATGCTCGGGGGCAATCCCCTCCCCTTCATCGCTCACGGCAAACAGCGCCATCGCCCCCTGCTTGCGCCACTCCACGGTAATTTTTCGCCCCGCCGGGGTGTAGTGAATGGCGTTATAGACCAGGTTGGAGACAGCACTGCGCAGCTGCTCCTGATCGCCACGCACCAGGAGGTTGGGCTGCACCATGAATTCGATCTGGTGAGCCCGATCCCCCGAGAGCGCCCGCGCCTCCTGCTCCAGCAGCCCCAACATGGCGGGCATGTCTACCAGATGGGAAAGATCCACGCTCGGAGCCGCCTCGATGCGCGACAGGGTGAGCAGCTGATTGACCAGATTGTCCATCCGGATGGTCTGCTCCATCATCACCCGATGCGCCTTGGCCCACATGGCGGGCGGCGGCGGCTCCTCGGTCATCTCCAGATAGCCCTTGAGCACAGTAAGCGGGGTGCGCAGCTCGTGGGAGACGTTGGAGACAAAGTGTTTGCGGGTCTTTTCCAGACTGCGCAAGCGGGTGACATCGCGCACCACCAGCATCGCCTGATCGGAGGCGTAGGGCATGATGCGAAACTCGAGAAACTTCTCCTCGTTGACCGGGGAGTGCATCTCGAGGGGCTCGTCATACGCCCCCTTGCCCAGATAGGCGTTAAAGGCCGGATTGCGAATGAGGTTGCCGATATGCTGGCCGGCATCCTCCGGCCAGCGAAAACCGAGCAGTTGCTCCGCCAGCCGGTTGCACCAGAGGATGCTGCCGTCGGTGCGAAATACCACGGCCGCATCGGGCAGTGCCTCGGCCCCTTCCCGAAAGCGGCGAATGAGACCCGCCAGCTCGCGGCGGCGGGCCCGGTGGCGCTGCTGCAGCTTGTAGATGCCGTTGAAGATGTACTCCCAGCTGCCGCTGCCGTTGGGAGGCACCAGGCTGCGATCGTGCCACAGCCAGTCCGACAGCCGCTTCTGGAAACGGTAGTGCCAGCCCAGGTGCATGACGGTAGCCAGCAACAGACACAGGGCCAGACTCTCCGTCAGCCAGCCGACCAAGACGAAGGGCGCATAGAAGAATGCCATTCGCCACAACTGGCGCCGCCAGGCGTATGGTTGCAACATAAGTGCCTCTTAGAGACGGGTTGAGAAGCGATAGCCCGCGCCGCGCACCGTCTGGATCAAGCGATCATGCCCTGTCTCTTCAATCGCCTTGCGCAGGCGACGAATATGCACATCCACGGTTCTGTCCTCGACGTACACATTGGTACCCCAGACATTATTGAGCAGCTGTTCACGGCTGTAGACCCGCTCGGGGTGAGTCATGAAGAAGTGAAGCAGCTTGAACTCGGTCGGCCCCATGTCGAGCGCCTTCTCTTCGGCACTGACCCGGTGGGAGACAGGATCGAGTTTCAGCCCCTGCACCTCGATCACCTCGTCTACCGAGGTGGGCGACACGCGGCGCATCACAGCATGGAGGCGAGCGGTCAGCTCCTTGGGCGAGAACGGCTTGGTGATATAGTCGTCGGCACCGGCCTCCAGACCACGCACCTTGTCCTCCTCTTCACCGCGGGCGGTGAGCATCACCACCGGGATCTGGCGCGTCACCTCATCCTGCTTGAGCTGCTTGATAAACTGGATGCCGCTGCCTCCCGGCATCATCCAGTCGAGCACGATGAGTTCGGGGTAGGGTTCGCGCACCTTCGCCAGTCCATCGGCGTAATCTTCCGCTTCAATCGTCTCATATCCCTTCTGCTCCAACACGAAGCAGAGCATTTCGCGGATCGGTGCTTCGTCCTCGACCACCAGAATTCGCTTAGCCATTCCCTTCTCTCTCCTCTGTGAAGATGGGTGCGCCAATTATTAGAATTTTCTGTGACACTTTTATGACTTTATGACAGGCGGGATGATAAACGTTTTCAGATTCAGTTGGCAGCAGTACGTTGCAACAAGTCCCACCGGTTGCCGCTGATATCCTCAAACACCACCACAGTGCCATAAGGCTCGTCACGGGGCTGTTCACAAAAATGAACACCGTACGCCTGCATGCGCTGGTAATCCCCCCAGAAATCAGTGGTCTCGAGGAACAGAAATACCCGGCCACCACCCTGCTGGCCGATGGCGGCCTGCTGCTGCGCATTGGCCGCTTTCGCCAGCAGCAGTGCAGAACCGGAGGCGCCTTTGGGGGCAACCCGCACCCAGCGCTTGCCCGGTTTGCCCGGTTCATCGAGCCGAGTGTCTTCCAGGAGCGCAAAGCCAAGTCCCTCGGTAAAAAAGCGAATGGCCTGATCGTAATCAGCAACCAGCAGGGTCAGCGCCCCTATGTGTTGTGACATGGCAGAAAATCCTCAACGGATGAGTCAACGGGCGCAATGCCCCGGCCAGGGCGCATCATAGCGGCTGGATGGGCAGGGCTCCAGCCGGCATGTGCGTCTTGAAACGACTGATGAGGGGGAGTGAGCACTCAAGGGGCTTCGCGCAACGTCCGGTAGAGGGTGGTGCGGCTGATCCCCAGCTGGCGCGCGGCCTCGCTGACGTTGCCGCCGCATGCCGCCAGCGTTTGCTGCACCTGCCGCCGGGTTTGTTCACGCAAGCAGGTCGCCTCCCCCATCGGCAAGGCGCCGGGCTCAGTGGCCACACTGGGCAGATGCAGGTGGGCGGGTTCTATCCAACCCAACCCCTCTGCCAGCACACAGGCCACTTCCAGTGCCTGCTTGAGCTGGCGCACGTTGCCGGGCAGCGGATGGGCCAGCAGCTGTTGCTCCGCATCGCGGGTCAGACGCAGGGTCGGGTCCATCTCCGCCAGCAGCCGCCGGATCAGCTCCAGACGCTCAGCGGCAGGCCAACGGCGCAGCGGCATCAGCTGCTGGCGCCAGCCGCAGATCCGGTAATAGAGGTCTTCGCGAAATGCGCCACTCTGCACCATGGCCGCCAGATCCCGGTGGCTGGCACTGACCAGCCAGAAATCCACTGCCTCCGGCTTGTGACTGCCAACCGGCGTCACACTGCGCTCCTGCAATACCCGCAACAGTCGGGTTTGAGCCTGCAGCGGCAGTTCGCCAATTTCATCGAGCATCAGCATGCCGCCATGGGCTGCGCGCAGATAACCCTGACTGCCCTGGCTGCGGGCACCGCTGAAGGCCCCGCCCACATAACCAAACAGCTCGGCTTCCACCAGATCTGCTGGTAACGCGCCGCAGTTGACGCACACCAGTGGCTGCTCTCGCCGACTCGACATTCGGTGCAGAGCCCGCACCAGATGCTCCTTGCCGCTGCCGGTCTCCCCCTCGATAAGCAGCGAAATGCCGCGCTCCAGCATCTTGAGCGGCACCTGCTGCGGATGTGGCACCGGGCTTGAGTGACCAGGCAGCACGGCGCGGGAAGAGGTCGCGTCCGCTTCTGGCACCAGCCGCAAGCCACGCCCCTCGCGCAGCAGTTGCCTGCCATCGAAAGGGTGCTGACCGAGCCAGAGTCGGCCTGCCCGGTTGGCGCCGAGCAGTTCCCCCTCCTCTCCCAGCAACAGGCGAGCGGACCAGAGGCTCTGGGGATCGAGATCCACCAGCCAGCCCGGCTGACGCGCCAGCAGTGCGTTTTCGAGGGTCATCGCCAGCAGCCGCACCGTGCCCAGCATATCGCCATCGTGATGGGCCGCATCGGTGGAGATATCGAGCACCCCGAGCAATTGCCCATCCGGCCCGAGCAACGGGCAAGCGCTGCAACTAAGGAAGCTGTGCTGGGCGAAGAAGTGCTGATTGCCGAGCACCTGCACTTCGCTCTGCTCGGCCAGCGCAGTACCGATGGCGTTGGTACCTTTGCTCGCCTCCCCCCAGCGGGCGCCACTGCGCAAAAAGATACGCTCGGCATGGCGGGCGAACCCCTCATCACCGCTGGCGGCCAGAATGGCCCCCTCACCGTCACACAACAACAGGCGACAGGGGCGACCCGCCAGCAGCTGGGCAAACAGCGGCAGCACGAAGCGCTGGAAGCAGGCGATCAGCGCCCTGTGCTGCTCCTGACGGGCCGATAGCTCCCCCTGGGGCAGCAAGTCCAAGTCGGCGCTCTGCTGGCGGCTCAGCCCCTGATGCAGGCAACGCTGCCAGGAACGCTGGATCGGACCGGGACCGGGTTGAAGTGACTCACTCATCACGCCTCCTGTTCACAAACAGCACGACTGTCTCGGCCACTGTCCAGAAACGGTACAGATTTATCGCAATAGCCGTGGTCATTGGTTAACCAAGATACGCTGCCACACCCCATTTGATAACGTTTTTGTAACCTTCTGTCTGCTGGTCAGACCCTTTGGCACGCCCCTTGCGATATCAGCGGGCAACCGGTCTGTCAGCCAGTCCGGTCAGGATCACACACATAAAGGATGATGAGATGATTTATACCGCTCCCGGTCAGGCAGGTGCCCTGGTCAGCTTCAAGTCCCGTTACGACAACTTCATTGGCGGTGAGTGGGTGGCACCTCGCGCCGGCCGCTACTTTGAAAATATCTCGCCGGTGGATGGCAAAGTATTCTGCGAGGTCGCCCGCTCCGACGCCGCCGATATCGAGCTGGCGCTGGATGCCGCCCACAAGGCGTTCTCCAGCTGGAGCAAGACCAGCGTCACCGAGCGCAGCAATCTGCTGCTGCGCATCGCCGATCGCATCGAGCAGAACATCGAGCGACTCGCCATCGCCGAAACCTGGGAGAACGGCAAGGCGGTGCGCGAAACCCTGGCGGCAGACCTGCCGCTGGTGGTGGATCACTTCCGCTACTTCGCTGGCTGCATTCGCGCTCAGGAGGGCTCGGCCGCCGAGCTGGATCAGAACACCGTCAGCTACCACTTCAAAGAGCCCATCGGCGTGGTCGGCCAGATCATCCCGTGGAACTTCCCGCTGCTGATGGCCGCCTGGAAGCTGGCCCCGGTGCTGGCGGCGGGTTGCTGCAGCGTGCTCAAGCCCGCCGAGCAGACCCCGGTCACCATCATGCTGATGATGGATCTCATCAAGGACATCCTGCCCCCCGGCGTAGTCAACGTGGTCAACGGCTTCGGCGCCGAGGCAGGTCAGGCGCTCGCCACCAGCAATCGGATCCAGAAACTGGCCTTTACCGGTTCGACCGAAGTGGGCGCCCATATCCTGCGCTGCGCAGCCGACAAGCTCATTCCCTCCACCGTGGAGCTGGGGGGCAAGTCCCCCAATATCTACTTCGCCGACGTGATGCAGCACGAGAGCAGCTACATCGACAAGGCGGTAGAAGGGATGCTGATGACCTTCTTCAACCAGGGGGAAGTGTGTACCTGCCCCTCCCGCGCGCTGGTGCAGGCCAGCATCTATGACGACTTCATGGACAGGGTGCTGGCCCGCGCCCGCACCATCGTTCAGGGCAACCCCCTCGATACCGCCACTCAGGTGGGGGCGCAGGCGTCCCGCGAGCAGTTCGACAAGATCCTGGGCTACATGGAGATCGGCCGCGGCGAAGGGGCCAAGATGCTGATCGGCGGCGGCCCGGCCAAGGTGAGCGGGCTGGAGGGGGGCTTCTACATCCAGCCCACCATCTTCTCCGGTCAGAACAAGATGCGGGTGTTCCAGGAGGAGATCTTCGGGCCGGCACTCGGGGTCACCACCTTCAAGGACGAGGCGGATGCTCTGGCCATTGCCAACGACACCCAGTACGGGTTGGGGGCAGGCCTGTGGACCCGCGACAGCAATCTGGCCTGGCGCATGGGGCGTGGCATTCAGGCTGGCCGGGTCTGGGTCAACTGCTACCACGCCTACCCGGCACACGCCGCCTTTGGCGGTTACAAAAAGTCGGGGATCGGCCGTGAGACCCACAAGATGATGCTGGACCACTACCAGAACACCAAGAACCTGCTGGTAAGTCACGACATCAACCCGCTCGGCTTCTTCTAGCGCAAGCAGATGTCATCAGAAAGGGCGCCTGCGGGCGCCCTTCTTGTTTTGCTTCACCATATGACATGTCCGGCAATTTGTTATCGGGCTGACTGTAGGCGATAACGCTGGGGGGAGCAGCCCACCTCCCGGTTGAACATGGCGATAAAGGCCGAGGTGGAGCCGTAACCGAGCCGCCAGCTGAGCTCCTGAATCGGCATGTCCCCCTTGAGCCAGGCCAGCGCCTTGAGCAGCCGCAACCGCGCCCGCCACTGACCGAAACTCATCCCCAGCTCCCGCAGGCAGCGCCGCGCCAGGGTGCGCTCTGTGGTATGCAGTTGTCCGGCCCACTGGGCCAGAGTTCGGGGATCGGCAGGATCGCTGTGTAACGCCGCCAGCATGGGAGCCAGCAGCTTGTCCTGACTCATCGGCAGGTAGCTCTCCTGACAGCGAGTGCGCGCCAGTCGCTCCACCAGTAACTCGGCCTGGCGCTGATCCCACTCATCCGCCATATCGCTCACCCGCCGCTCGCAAAAGTCGCTCAGCAGGGCGCGGATCAGCGGGGTGAGCAGCAGCAATCTGGGCTCAGGCGGCAGCTTGGCCGCCAGCTCGTGGCTGACGTAGATGGAGGTGTAGTCGAGGGTCTGCTCGTTGTAGGAGGTGTGGTCGAGACCCGCCGGTACCCAGATAAGGTAGTCGGCAGGGGCCACCAGTCGCTGATCCCCCAGCTCTATCTCCATGATCCCCAGACTGATCATGTTGAGCTGGCCCCAGGGGTGGGAGTGCAGCACGGTCGCGCTGTCGGCCAGCATCTGCTGGTAACTGAAATAGAGCGGATTGGGAGCGGGCAGAACGACATCTACCGGCTGAAAGTGGTGAGTGGCCATCAGCGCCCCTTGTCAGCGAGAGAGAGGAGCAGGCGTGATGCAACGCCCTGTTGGCTCGGTCTCCGGCACAGGTCAAAAGCAGCCATCAGTTGCGGGCAGACGCAGCCCGTGTGGGCCGGAATAAGGTGCATCAGAAAGAGTTGTCTTTTCTGCTGGGTCATCTGTCTGTTTTACGCTACTTGATAATATAAAGACAAGGGTAGACTTGGCCCCCTGTTAATAAGGAGCCTCTGATGCGAATCTTTTCCCCTCTTCTCTTTCCGCTGATGGCGGTGCTGATCTGGGCTACCAATACCGTGGTGTCCAAGGCGGCCGCCAGTGTGCTCGACCCCGCGGCTATCTCCTTCTATCGCTGGGTGATCGCCGCTCTGGCACTGACCCCCTTCTGTCTGCCCACCCTATGGCGGCGACGCAGTGAGGTTCGCCCCTGGCTCGGCAAGCTGCTGGTGCTGGCGGCGCTCGGTATGGTGCTCTACCAGTGTCTGGCCTATTACGCCGCCCACAGCACCTCGGCTACCAATATGGGGGTGATCGGCTCCCTCATTCCGCTGCTCACCCTGCTGCAAGGGGCGCTCTTCTTCGGCCAGCGTCCCGGCAAACAGGCACTGCTCGGCATGAGTATCTCCCTGTTCGGGGTGTTCTGGCTGCTTGGCAAGGGCGAACCACTGGCCCTGCTCCACAACGGCATCAACCCGGGGGATGGCATGATGTTGCTGGGCTCCGCCAGCTACGCCCTTTACGGCCTCTTGATCCGCCGCTGGCACCTGCCATTTGGCCCCTGGCTCAACCTCTATATGCAGATCCTGCTGGCGGTGCTACTGCTGGTGCCGCTAGCTCTCAGCGCCGACTCGATGGCGGTGCCAGCCGAAGGGTGGGGACTGGTGCTCTTCGCCGGGCTCGCCTCCTCCCTGCTGGCGGCTTACTGCTGGATGCGCGGCCTCGCCTGCATGGGGGCAGAGCGCACCTCGGTCTTTATGAACCTGATGCCGCTCTGTACGGCGCTGATCGCCGTCGTCGGTCTGGGCGAGCCGATCCATGGCTACCACCTGCTGGGTGGCGGGCTGATCCTGGGCGGGGTGATGACCTCCCAGCTGAAGGGGCGTGCGCCGATAGCCGAACGGGAAACCGCCTGAGAACCAACATCGTCCGGAAACAACAAGGGAGCCCATGGCTCCCTTGTTGTTTCTGCAATGCACGCCAGTGCGCATCTCAACCGGCCCGGCGCCAGCGGTAGCGCCGCTCCGGCCGCCCCCGCTGACCATAGTTGAGATCCACATCCACCCGGTCTTCCGACTCCAGATATTCCAGATAGCGGCGCGCCGTGGTGCGGCTGAGGGAGAGTCGCAGCGCCACCGTGTCGGTGGAGAAGACGCTCTCCGGCTCACCCGCCAGCAGATCCAGCACCTGACGCAGGGTGATGCTGTCGATCCCCTTGGGGGTGACGCGCATCTCTTTGATCTGGGAGCGCCCCCCCTTGCCCAGCAACTTATCGAGATCTTCCTGCTCCAGCCGACCCCGCTCGCAGAGGCGGCTGTGCAGTTGCAGGATCTCGTCCAGACTCTGCTGGATGCGAAACAGCCGCAATGGTTTGATGACGTAGTCATGAACCCCCAGATTGAGGGCCTGCTGTATGGTCTCCACATCCCGCGAGGCGGTCACCATGATGACATAGGCTTCGCGGTTGTGGCTGCGCAGGCGGCTCACCCACTCAAGGCCGGAGCCATCGGGCAGGGAGACATCCACCAGCAGCAGTTGGGGCACCACACCGGCCATCATGGCATCGGCCTGGGCCAGGGTGCCGGCCCGCCCCAGCAGGGAGAAACCGGGTGTCGCCGCCACCAGTTCTGACAAGATGGCACCGATCCGATCGTCATCTTCAATAACAAGCGTGATTATTGGGTCCATGGCTCACATTAATTGGTTTTTATTCAAATAGATACCAAACAGGGTGGTCTGCTCGGCGGTTCGCCGCCATTCTATCACACCCTCGTGCCGACCCACTGTCTCCTTGACCAGGAACAGACCCACCCCGTGATCGCCGCTCTGGCGACTCACCCCGTAATCGAACAGATGATCGGCCAGCTCCTCGTCGACCCCCTCACCGCTATCCTCCACTTCGATCACCAGTCGCCGCCCCACATCGCACAGGGAGAGCAGCACCCGCGGCGGCCGCTGCTGGCGGTTGCGCCAGGCCGCCTGCAGGCCGTTGTCCAGCAGGTTGCCAATGAGGGTAATGAGATCGGCCGAGACCGAGGCCGGATACTCCGCCAGCGCCGAATCGGGATCGAGTTCCAGGGTCACCCCCAGCTCGCGAGCCCGGCTGAACTTGCCGAGAATCAGCCCCGCCACCGGCTTGTTGTCGATCAGCCGCAGCAGCTCCTGCAGCATGGTCTGGCACGCTTCGTTCTCCTGCTGGATCAGCTCCACCGCCTGATCCACATGGCCCAGCTGCAACAGGCCGGAGAGGCTGCTCAGCTTGTTGGCAAACTCGTGGCTCTGCATCCGCAACATCTCGGCATACTGGCGCAGGTGGGTCACCTGCACCCCCAGACTGGCGGCCACCTCCGGACGGCTGAAGATCAGCAGCCGCCCCGGCGCCTTGCCCTGCACCGCCTGCCAGCGGCCAACGAAGGACTCCCCCTGAATGGTGAAGCTCACTTCCCCACCCTCCTGCTCCAGACAGGGGGCAAGGGGCGGCACCAGCTCCGCCAGCGACTGTCCCTGCAGGGCGTGGCGCCCGGTAACCGGCAGCCGCAGCTGATAGCTGGCGGTGCTGTTGATCATGTTGATGTTGCCGCGACCATCAAGGGCGATGACCCCTTCGGTGATGTGCTCAAGCACCAGATCCTGCAGGGTGAAACGGCGCACGATTGCCTCCGGCTCCAGATCGAGCAGAGTCTTGCGCAGCAGGTATTGCACCCAGAGTGCCAGCAGCAGGCCGCACCCCAGCACCGCAACGATGGCGCTGATGAGCAGGGCTACCCGCTCCATATAGATGCCCTCCACCTGCTGCATCAGATAGCCCACCACCACGGCCCCCATGACGCGCCCGTCACCGCCCACCACCGGGGAGAAGCAGCGGATCGCCGGCCCCATGGTGCCCCGATCCTTGGAGCAGTAGCTGCGCCGCTCCTGCAGCGCGGGCCAGATATCCTCGCCGCGAAACTTCTGCCCCACCAGCTCGGGGTTGGGGTGGCTGAGGCGGCGACCATGCTCGTCGGTTACCACCATATAGGTGGCGTCGGTGCGGTTGCAGACCGCCTCCACATAGTCGCGCAGGGTAGGGTCACGGCCCTGACGCAGGGCCTCGACCACCCGGGTGTCCGCCGCCATCACCCGTGCCAGATCGCTCCCCTTATCCTGCAGATTGCTCTCCAGCAGATGGCGGATAAAGAGGGCCAGCAGACTGCCCAGAATGAGGATCAGCAGCAGGGAGAGCCCGAGAGAAAGGGTGACCAACTGGTGGCGAAGTTTCATGCACATACCTTAAAACGTCAGGACGCAGCCCAATAGTGCGGATGCCACCAGGTCTGGTCAATCAAAGGAGCCGGATCGCCGACAAAATCGGCCAATCCTTCCTCGCGGGCGCAGAGCGCCACCGCTCTGGCGACGGCGCGGGCCACCTCTCCCACCTGTTCGATGGGGGGTAGCAGCCGACCCGCCACCAGCGGATAGGCGCCGACTGCCCGCACCGCAGCCAGCAACATGCCATCGCTGATGCGGCGCGCCTTGACCGCGCAGGCCCCGAGACCAATCCCCGGGAAGACATAGACGTTGTTGCACTGGGAGACTACCCGCCGCTCGCCGGCCACCGTTACCGGCGCAAAGGGGCTGCCGGTGGCCAGCAGGGCGCGGCCATCTGTGGCGGCCCACACCTGCTCGGGGGTCGCCTCGGCACTGCGGGTCGGGTTGGAGAGTGGCAGGATCACCGGCTGATCGCACACCTCCCCCATCGCCTGCAACACCTCGCGGGTAAAGAGGCCACCCTGCCCGCTCACGCCAATCAAGACCGCCGGACGCACCTGGCGGATGGTCTCCAGCAGCGAACTGTTCCCCTCCTCAACGGCGCGGGCAAACGGCTGTTGGGCGCGAGTCAGGTTGGGACGATCGGCGCAGACCACCCCGTCCTGATCAAACAGCCAGACGCCATCGTGGCTCCCCGCAAGCTGGGCCAACATGGCGGCGATGCCGCAACCGGCAGAACCGGCACCGACGATCAGCACAGGGGCATCATTAAGGGCGTTACCCGCCTGCTGCAGACCGGCCAGCACGCAGGCAGAAGCCACTGCCGCCGTGCCCTGAATATCGTCGTTGAACATGCAGAGCTCGTCCCGATAACGGGTCAGCAGATTGGCGGCGTGCTTGCCGGCAAAGTCTTCAAACTGCAGCACCACCTGCGGCCAGCGCTTGCGAATGGCGGCCACCACCTTGTCCATGAAGTGGTAGTAGCTCTCACCGTCGATGCGCGGGGATTGCCAGCCGAGGTAGGAGTCATCCTCCAGCAGCTCGGGGTTGTTGGTGCCCACATCGACACAGAGCGGCAGGGTGCGGGCCGGATTGATGCCGCCAGCAGCGGAGTAGAGCGCCAGCTTGCCGATACAGATCCCCATACCGCCGATACCGAGATCGCCGAGCCCCAGCACCCGCTCGCCATCGGAGATGACGATCACGTCCACCTCCTGCTCCACCGACTCGAGAATATCGTCGAGATCGTCCCTGTCATGCCAGGAGAGATAGAGACCGTGGCTGCGCAGATAGAGGTCACTGTGACGCTGACACGCCTCCCCCACCACCGGGGTGTAGATGATCGGCAGCAGCTCCGGCAGGTGGTGGCGCACCAGATCGTAAAACAGCACCGGGTTGTCCTCCTGCAGCTGACGCAGCAGCAGATGCTGGTCAAACGGACTCTGCATGGCGCTGACCAATCGGTAGATCCGGCGCCGCTGCTGGGAGAGGGACTCCTCCTTGTGGGGCATACGCCCCCGCACCCCCTGACGCTTGCGTTCTGCATAGGGCAGGCTGGTGCCCATCATGATGTCGTTCATTTTGTTTGTTCCTCAATCCGGTATCAGGCGAACAGGGAGATTAGAGCAGTAGCCAGGATCAGCATCACGGCGCCGCCAAGACGGGAGGAGATCTGGGCAAAGGGCATCAGCTTCATCCGCTGGGCCGCCGAGAGCACGGCTACGTCGCCGGTGCCGCCCATGTTGGCCATACATAGCCCGCCGGTGATGGCCGCCTCGATGGGATAGAAACCGATCATCCGGCCCACCAGCGCCGCGCCAAGGGCGCCACCGATCACGGTGACCATGACCAGCACGAAGTAGCTGATGGAGAAGGCGCTGATCAGCTCGGGAATACTGGTGTAGGCGACGCCGATCCCCACCAGCAGGGAGGGGGTGAGGTTGCTCACCACAAACTGATACCAGTCGGCTGCCGCCTGCTCATAACGACGCGGCAGCAGGCCGCTCACCTTGATAAAGGCGACCGCCAAAATCATCAGGGCGAAGGGGTGCATGGGGATAAAGTTGCCAAGCAGGGAGCCCAGCACAAACATGCTGGAGCTGATGAAAAGGCCCATGCCCAGACTCTGCAGGGTCGGCGCTTCGGCCTGCTCATCAGCAATGCTCTGGCTACTTTCCTTGACCATCAGCTTGCCGTTGCCAGTCAGAGAGGGGTAGCGGCGACCGAGCCGTGCCAGCAGGGAGCCCACCAGAATGGCCAGGGTATTGGCGATCACCACCGCCGGTACCATGCGCGACAAGAGGTCCGCACTGGACATCTGCATCGGGCCGGAGAGGATCTCCACCAACGGCACCGCACCGGCGCCCATGCCACCCCCCATGATGGGCAGGCCGATCAGCAGCACCGCATTCTTGAAGCCATACCCCATCAGGGAGCCGACCAGACCAACGCTCAGCAGTGCCAACGCCACGCCGCCAAGAATGACCGGCAGATAGCGCATGGCGGCATTTTTCAGCAAAGCGCCGCTCATGCCAAACACGGAGCCAGTCACCAGACTGGCGATAAAGAAGTTGAGAAAGCCCCCCTCCTTCATGAAGTTGGTGATGACCTGCCCTGCCTGCACCGGCAGCAGCTGATATTCGAACAGGGCGGCGCCGCCAAAGATGGCGAGGATGGTGCCACCCCCTAGGTATTCGCGGATCGGCATGATCCGCTCCCCCAGCTCGGTCAGCAGGGTGCCCAGTACAAACATCAGTGCCAGCGCACCGACCATGCCCAGCGGCAACGAGCCGTTCCAGCCGGAAAAGAGAACACAGGTCGCCAACCCGAGAAATATAAAGAGCGGCATACCGGCAATTTGTTGGCCGCCCATAAAGGCGGCCTTTTCTTGTGTGGTTTGTAGGGGTGAGAGGTTTTTCATTGTTATGTACTCTGCGTGTGATTGTGGCCGCTACTTTATTGTTCCCCCTCTCCCCTGTCGGTTAGCCAGACTGCAAAGCCATATAAAAACATTAAAAACTTAAACATCATGGTGCCGCCAACGTGCGCTGCACAATAGAACACCAGACATACAATACCCGACCAAGTCAGGAAATAGGGCGATCAAACGAGCGAGCCCAATGGCGGATATTTGGGTGATCAGCAGTAATAACGATGCGATGATCTCCCCCCCTTAGGGGAAATAACAGAGCCAGAGGACCAGCTCTGCAACCATTTATCGCCACAGCTCCTGTGAGTGATAATCAGCGGGCAATATCATCGCCATAACGCGAGTGCCACGGCGTGCCACATCAGGGTTTGAGTCGGCGTGCAGGAAGCACGCACGATGAAAAAGGGTGAGGAGAAAGATGCAAAAAGGGGAGATTGAAATAGTGATGAGCCAAGCCAGCGAATACCAGAGCACTGGCTTGAACTCACAAGGATCACACACGGTCAGGTCTATTCTGCCAACAGCAATGGAATATTGGCGGGGTCAAAATCATGACTGATATCGGTACTTCTGATTGCGCCTTCCCGATTCACGCCATGGTGTGACTCTGCACCATATTCCCCATCACTCAACAGCGCTTCAATTGCCAGATACACACATCCACTGTCATATCCATCCACAACCCGTTTCCCCCTTGTTTTATAACCCCATCAATATTAGCGGATAAAAAAAGAGCTGCTCACTGAAGCTGAAAATTTCATGAAAATAATCGCCGGATATCCTCCATTCACGGCGCAATATCCGAATCGGCAAGAGGGCCTCGAGTGGATCAGCCCCGAGAATAATATCAGGATCTCGAATGGTACCGTCTCGCACCAGCGAAAGATCCGACCAGAAACATGATACGCATCACACTATTTACTTAGCCTGCTAAACAAGTATGATACTTAGCAGGCTAAGTACATTGAGGATGAGAAGATGACGGATCTGGAAAGGTTGCGCGAGCTGTCGCTCGCCGAGCAGATAGCGCGGATGCACCGGCTATGGCGCACTGCCGCCGATCTGGAGCTGGCCCCCCTTGGCCTCACCCATCCCCGCTGGACCGCGCTGTGGAAGCTCTCCCGCATGGGGAGCCATGTCAGCCAGAAGACCCTGGCCGAAGCCCTCGAAATAGAACTGCCCTCCCTGATGCGCACCCTGGGCCAGCTGGAAGAGCAGGGACTGATTGAGCGCCACTGCTGCAGTCAGGACAAGCGGGCCCGCATCGTCTGCGTGACCCCAGCCGGCCAGACCCTGCTCGATCAGATCGCCGACCGCATCATGAATATTCGCCGGGAGCTGCTGGGGGGAATCGACGAGCAGACCCTACAGCTGTTTGAAGCCACGGTGCAGCGGATCTCGGCCAACGCCCTCAGCAAGATTGAACAGCACCACGACCGACAGGCAGGAGGCGATACAAGCCCTCCCGATGCCAGCACAGAGAGAGAATAAGATGACCCCGGATCAACAATTTACCCGCTGGATCAAATGGTCCATGGCTGGCTTTACCACCCTGTTTGCCTATTTTCTGATAGCTGACCTGCTGATGCCCCTCACCCCTCAGGCAATGGCGACCCGGGTGGTCACCAAGCTGGCCCCCCAGGTGAGCGGCAAGGTGATCGAGGTCGCCGTTCACAACAACCAGCAGGTCAAGAAAGGAGATCTGCTGTTCAGGCTGGATCCGGCCCCTTTTGAACTGGCAGTGGAGCAGGCCCGCCTTGCGCTGGCGCAGGCAGAGCAGCAGAACAGTGAACTGGATGCCGCCCTGACCGCCGCCGTTGCCGAGATCAACGCCAAGGAGACCCTGGCCAGCCAGAAGTGGCGCGAGGCTGAGCGGATCGATGCGCTTTACCAACGTCACATGGTTTCGCTGCAACAAAAAGATGAGGCTGACAGCGCCCTGCGCAGCGCCCAGGCCAACCTGCGCGCCAGTCAGGCCAAACTGGCCCAGATCAAGGCCAGTCGTGGCGTAACCGGTGAGGATAATCTGTTGCTGCGCCAGGCCCGCAACCAGCTGGCGCAAGCGCAGCTGGCCCTCTCTTACAGCCAGGTCCACGCGGATCAGGATGGCACCATCACCAACCTGCAGCTCAAGCCGGGCAGTATCGCCAGCGCGGGCAGCCCGCTGCTGGCGCTGGTGTCGGAACAGGTGGACGTCATTGCCGATTTTCGGGAGAAAAGCCTGCGCCATGTCGGCGCGCAAACCCGCGCACTGGTCGCCTTCGATGGCGAGCCGGGTCAGCTCTATCCTGCCCGGGTGAGCAGTCTGGATGCCGGGGTGAGTGCCGGTCAGTTTGATGCCAATGGTCGACTGGCCGCACCGGTGGAGTCAGATCGCTGGGTGCGGGATGCCCAGCGGATGCGGCTGCACCTCGAGCTGGACCAGCTCCCCGACCATCTGCCAGCCGGGGCGCGGGCCACGGTGCAACTGCTGCCGGACAATGCCCTGACCGCCATGCTGGCACGGGGCCAGATCCACCTGCTCAGCCTGCTCCATTATGTCTACTAACCACGCCACTCACCCGTCGGCCAATACTGCCCCAGCCCACCTCGTCGGTGGTGCTGCCACTCACCTCTGGTATCGGCCCCTCACTGGCAACGAGCTGCGCCAGTGCCTGCGCATCGCTTTTGGCTGCACCACGGGCTTTCTGCTCTGCAAACTGTTTGGCTGGAATTACGGGGTCTTCTATACGGTCACGCCGGTGCTGCTGCTGGGGATGGTGCCTGTAATGAATGGCCATGCCGCACGCCAGCTGATCGCGGCGGCGATGGTCTGTGGGGTGGAGGTCGGGCTGCTGGGGGGGCTGTTTGGCAGCCATCCGGCACTGATGACTCCCATCGCCTTTCTGCTGTTTCTCTACCGTTTCGCCGCCATGTCGCGGGGCAGCCTGTTTCTGTTCGGGGCCAACGGGGTGCTGAGCCTCAGCATCATGCTGCACTTTGCCAGCTATCCGCAGACCGACCTCAACGACCTGATCCTCAACAATATCTGGGCGAGCCTGCTGTCGGTGCTGATCGCCTACCTGATGACCATGCTGATCCCGGATGTGGAGGCCAGACCCAAGCCCGCCTCGGCCCCCAAGGCACCGCACCGGATGCGCCATGAAGCCCTGCTGGGTGCCACTGTGGCCACCCTGTCGTTTCTGGTATTTCAGGTGTTTGACCTGCGCGACTCCATGTCTGCCCAGGCCACAACCCTGCTGGTGCTGTTCCCCATGCACTGGAACGGTGCGCTGAGTTATGCCCGTAAACGGGCGATGGGTACCTTGCTGGGGGTCACCTTCGGCCTGCTCGGCCAACTGCTGCTCTATGACTGGTCAGGGCAACTGCTGCTGGTCGCTCCACTGCTGTGGCTCGGCGCCATGCTGTTCAGCCATGCCCACGTCAAGGAGGCAGGCGGCTCCGGGGTCGGCTTTGGCGCCCTCACCACCCTCGGCATCCTGTTTGGCCAGTACCTCACCCCGAGCAACGATCTGGTGTTCAGCGCCCTCTACCGGGTGAGCAGCATCCTGTTTGCCATCGTGGTCACCCTGCTGGCCTGCTACCTCGTCCACCGGTTGCTCAACCGCTTCGAGGCGACCCGCTTCGGTTATTGATCTCCTGTTGTAAACACTGTTGTCAGCCCATGGATGAGCTCTCTTTCGCCCCGTCGCCTGCCGGGGCGTTTTTTTGCACCCTTGTCATCCTCCCGTCACCACAAGTCAGCACAGAAGTATGGCTATGCTTGTAAGGCTGCTGTCGATGAGGTGCACCTATGGTTTCGTTGTTTAAAAAATGGCTGGTGTGTCTGGTGCTGCTGGCCACCAGCCCGCTCGGGGCGGCTCCGCTTGTCATTGGCGCCGAAGATGACTGGGCTCCCTACTGCGAGCGCGGCAAGGACAATGAGGATGGCCAGCCCCGCGGACTGGCGCCTGAGTTGGTCAAGGCGGTGTTCGCCGCCGAAGGGATCGAGATTGTCTTTCGCACCCTCCCCTTCGCCCGCTGCATGCACGATGCAAAAAGCGGCAAACTTGCGGGGTGCTTCAACGCTACCATCACCGAAGAGAACCGCTACCAGTACCATTGGCACGATACCCCCATGTTCGAGGAGGATCTCGCCATCTTCGCTCTTGCCAGCGACCCGCAACGGGATCTCAAGCTTACCTCGCTGGAGGGCAAGCGGGTGGGCATCACCCTCGGCTACACCTACCCCACCGATTTTATGGAGAACCCCAGGATCACCCGCTTTCAGGCCAAATCCGATGCCCAGATCCTCGAGATGCTGGTACGTGGCCGGGTCGACTACATCCTGATGAACGGTATGCCGGGCTACCTCAAGATCCAGCAGAAGCAGCTGACCGGCAAGGTGGTCAAGGTTGGCAAGATCTCCACCGATGGCTTCTGGCTCGCTTTCTCCCGCAACACACCGCAAGGGGAAGCGCTGGCCAAGCAGTTCGAGCAGGGATTGCAGAAGATCAAGAACAACGGCACCTATGAGACGCTGATCCGCCAGTTTGAAACCAGACTTGGCCTGCACTGATTGACACTACCTTGCTGATAGCGGCATCCCCCTCATACTCGCGCGGTATGCCGGACAGCCAGCGACGCACCGAATGGCCCCGCTGATTGCACAATAACGGCAACCTGTTAGGCTCACGCCCGTATGACACCAATGGAGCTGTAATCATGAATAAAGCACATATGATGGCCGCTGGTGCGCTGGCCCTCGGCCTGCTCGCTGGCTGCAATCAGGGCAATACCCTCTCAGTCACTGGTGGCGAACCGGTCAGTTACCAGTGCGAGCAGGGCAAGAAGGTGCAGGTGCGCTACTTCTCCCTCTCAGACGAGAGCCTCAACTTTATCAAGCTATCACTGCCGAACGGCAAGGATTACACCCTGCCCCAGGCCATTTCGGCCTCCGGCGCCCGCTATACGGACGAACATGAGGCCGTCTGGTGGAACAAGGGGGATGAGGGCTTTGTCGAGCTTCGGGATCAGGATGGCGAGTGGCAGACCGCCTACAACGACTGCAAACAGCAATAAACGTGACCCCGGCCTGGCCGGGGTCTCTCTTTCTCTGGCATCAGAGTGGTGGGGGATCAGTTGATCTCGATCTCGAAGCGGTTGGTCACCTCGACCGGAATGGCATCCGGGTTGCCCTCTGCCGGGCTGTAACGGATCCGCGAAAGGGTCGCCAGCGCGCTCTGCTCCAGCTCGCCGGGGGGCTCGGCCGCCACCACTTCCGGCTTGACCGGCGTGCCGCTGGCGTCGATTTGATAGCGTACTTCCACATACCCCTTGACCGGTTTGGCTGGCAGGGCTGGCTCGTCGTTGCCAAGCCATGACCACTGCTTCTCCTGAACCCAGTAGCTGGACAACTGCTCGAGAGGGATAGCGATCGGAGCGCGCTCGTGCGCCACCTCCTGACGGGATGAGCACCCCAGCAGCAGTGTCACTGCCAGACCTGACCATACTGCGACTTTCCACTTCATGTAACGCTCCTTGTTCTTTGCCGGTGCTTGTTGCCGGACTGCGGGACGCTCAATGCGCCCCTTGGTCAGTGACCCATCCTAACGAAAAAGTATTCGTATGAACATGAACAAAAGGGCCAACCCCGAGAGGTTGGCCCTTTTATCATCAATAAACTCATTAACCAGCCAATCAGCCGCGCTTGTCGCTCACCACCAGCCAGAGCGCATGCACCATGCCCGGCAGACCGCCCATCAGGGTCAGCACAATGTTGATTAAAAAGTGCAGGCTAAAGCCCACCTGGATAAACGCGCACACCGGGGGCAGGAAAATGGCCAACAGGATCTTGAGCAGATTGTTCATCTCGGCTCTCCTTTTCAAAAATGTAGTCAGGATTGGAATGGGCTAACCATAAACATCCCGGACTTCAACTGCAAACCAGACAGGGAATTCGCTCACCCGCATCACGCCAGGCGTTGAGGTCGTGGATCTGCTGATTGCTGCTGCCACGCCAGAGCAGGCCGGGGTCTGCCAACGCCTTTTCAAACTTGCCATCCACCAGCACATCCAGCAAGGCCACCAGCTCGCGCTGGGCCTCTGACAGCTCGCCGAGCCGGTAGCCGGTCCAGCACCAGATATCCTTGCCCGGACACTCGGCGCGCACCCGTTTCACCAGCGCCAGCACGTGGGGCACGTTGGCCGGGTGGAGCGGATCGCCGCCGGAGAGCGACAGACCACGCCGTTTGATGCGGCTGTCGTTGAGATCCGCAATGATGCGATCGCTCATCGCCTCATCGAACGGCTTGCCGCCATCGAGCCGCCAGGTGCTCTGGTTGTAGCAACCCGGGCACTGATGCTCGCAACCGGAGACAAACAGGGTGGCACGGGTGCCGGGGCCGTTAATCACATCAACCGGGTAGTATTGGTGGTAGTGCATCGTTTGTTTCCTGCCTCGTTCACGGGACAGCGGCATGGTTGCCGCCCTCCAATGAAAATGGCCCCTTGAGTCAGGGGCCAGCTCTTCATCGCCTGTGCGCTTACATATGTTTGACGCGGCGCTTCACCTCTTCCTGCTTGCCCGCATTGAAGGGGCGCGCATCCGGGCTGCCGAGGTAGCCGCAGACACGGCGGGTCACCGACACCTTGGCCGGGTCGTGGTTGCCGCAGCGCGGGCAGGTGAAGCCCTTGGAGGTGCACTCGAACTCGCCGGTGAAGCCGCAGTCGTAGCACTCGTCGATGGGGGTGTTGGTACCGTAGTAAGGCACCTTGTCATAGCTGTAATCCCAGACGTTTTCGAGCGCTTCCAGATTGTGCTGGATATTGGGGTACTCGCCGTAGCAGATGAAGCCGCCGCTGGCGATGGGCGGATAGGGCGCCTCGAAGTCCAGCTTGTCGTACGGGTTGACCTGCTTTTCCACATCGAGGTGGAAGCTGTTGGTGTAGTAACCCTTGTCGGTCACGCCGGATACCACGCCAAACTCCTTGGCGTCGATACGGCAGAAACGAGTGCAGAGGTTCTCGCTCGGGGTGGAGTAGAGGCTGAAGCCGTAGCCAGTCTCCTCTTTCCACTCATCGATGGCCGCCCTGAGACGGGCAATGATGGCGATGGCCTTCTGTTGCAGCTCGGCGCTGTCAAACAGGTGCACCTTGTCACCAAACAGGGCGTTGATGGTCTCGTGAACGCCGATATACCCGAGGGAAATGGAGGCGCGACCGTTCTTGAAGATCTCGCTGACGTTGTCGTCCGCCTTCAGCCGCACGCCGCAGGCACCTTCCATATAGAGGATCGGAGCAACCCGCGCCTTGACGCCATCCAGACGGGTGATGCGGTACATCAGCGCCTTCTTGGCGACCCGCAGGGAAGCATCCAGACGATCCCAGAACTCCGCTTCATCACGGGATTTCAGGGCAATGCGCGGCAGGTTGAGGCTCACCACCCCCAGGTTGTTGCGACCTTCGTGGACGAGCTCGCCATTCTCCTCGTAGGCACCGAGGAAGGAGCGGCAACCCATGGGAGTCTTGAAGGAGCCAGTCACCTTCACCACCTGGTCGTAGTTGAGAATATCCGGGTACATCCGCTTGGAGGCACACTCCAGCGCCAGCTGCTTGATGTCGTAGTTGGGATCGCCCTGCTTGTGGTTGAGGCCATCCTTGATGGCGAACACCAGTTTCGGGAACACCGCGGTCTTCTTGTTCTTGCCAAGGCCGGCGATACGATTGCTGAGGATGGCGCGCTGGATCATCCGCGACTCCCAGCTGTCCCCCAGGCCAAAGCCGAAGGTGACGAACGGCGTCTGACCGTTGGCAGTGTGCAGGGTGTTGACTTCGTACTCCAGCGACTGGAAGGCGTCGTAACACTCTTTCTCGGTGCGGGCCATGGCATAGGCTTCCACATCGGCAATGCCCCACTCTTCGGCCACTTCACGGTGTTTCTGCCAGCTGATGGTCACATAGGGGGCCAGCACTTCGTCGATGCGGTTGATGGTGGTGCCGCCATAGATGTGGCTCGCCACCTGAGCGATGATCTGGGCGGTCACGGCCGTGGCGGTGCTGATGGATTTCGGGGTATCGATCTCCGCATTGCCCATCTTGAAGCCGTGGGTCAGCATCCCTTTCAGATCGATCAACATGCAGTTGAACATCGGGAAGAAGGGCGAATAGTCGAGATCGTGGAAGTGCAGATCACCGCTCTCATGGGCCTGAACCACATCACGGGGCAGCATGTGGCTGGTGGCATAGTGCTTGGCGACGATACCTGCCAGCAGGTCGCGCTGGGTCGGGATCACCTTGGAGTCTTTATTGGCATTCTCGTTGAGCAGGGCAGCGTTGGTCTGCTCGACCAGACCACGGATCTCCTGTGCCAGACGGCCGCGGGCCTCGCGAGCCTGATCCCGATCGTGACGGTATTCGATGTAGGCACGGGCGATGGCCTTGTCATCGGAGGCCATCAAGTGGTTTTCAACCAGACGCTGGATCTCGTGAATATCAACTTCACCACGCCCATCCAGCTCCTGACTCACTGCGCTTGAGATACGCTGTGCCAGTGCCGGATTGGCCTGATTGACCGCCTCCGCCGCACGGCTGACCGCATCGCTAATCAGCTGGGCATTGAATGGTGCGCGACATCCGTCACGTTTGATCACAACCGGTTTCATGGATTTTCCCCGTTAAAAGGCCAGGCATTTGCCTCTGGCTCACCCTTGTTGGGCCCCCCTCCCGGCATCTCGTCCTGGACGCAAATAAATTCAGCCGAGGCTTGACAAGCCTGGGCTGAAGATAGGAGGGGAACAGCTTATACACAGCTTAATAACACAACATATAGGGATTAAAAACGAATGCGTCCCTATATGTGGTGTCTATTAGGCACCAAAGCGCAGCCTCATTTCTTGATCCAGAACAGGTTTTTCAGCGAGCGGGACAGTTCACGACCAACCAAAAAAAGACTCAATAAAACCCGATCCCAAGCAGAGTGCGGGCTGGCGTCCGATCCGCTCAACCGAAAAAAAATCGCGCCCTGCCATACCGGTTTCGAGATGACAGTAACGGCAAACACTGCCCATACTGAGCATGCATACACTATCACTCGACAGGGGCCTTCCCATGCGCACCTCCCTGCTGTTGCTACTGCTCTCCACCCTCTCCCTGCCGCTCTGGGCCGCAAACATTCTGGTGATCAGCAGCTACCATCCCGAATACCTTTGGGACCAGAGCTACAACGAAGGTTTGCGCAAAGGGTTGCAGGGGGAGCACAAGATCTCTCACTTCTATATGGACACCAAACGCCATCCACGGGAGGCGTTCGACGACATCGCTCAACGGGCTATCGCTTTTTATCTCAAGAGCAAACCGGATCTGGTGGTGCTGGGGGATGACAATGCCATCAACTATCTGGCCAACGAGATCGCCTCGCTGGGTACTCCCGTTGTTTTTCTCGGCATGAACGAAAACCCCCGCCTCAAGGGCTTTGTCGGCCACCCCAAGATCACCGGGGTGCTGGAACGCCCCCTGCTCAAGCGCAACATCAGCGAAATAAGCCAGATGATGGGAGGGCTTGACAAGGCGCTGGTACTGTTTGATTCCAGCAATGTGGCCCTCACCGCTATCGAGGATGAATTCAAGACCCAGACCGAATTGCGAGTCGGCCAGACCCGGGTCAACAGCCAGCTGATGGGGGATTACAGCCTCTGGCAGGAGGCGGTGCTCAACGCCAAGAAGAATGGCTATCAGGCAATCTTCCTCGGCCTCTACCACACGCTGGTCGACGATAATGGCAAGCATGTGAGCGAACAGACGGTGCTGGAGTGGACCAGCGCCAACACACCGGTTCCTCTCTTCTGTTTCTGGGAGTTTGCCGTCGGCAAGGGGATGGCCATCGGCGGGCTGGTACTGGACGGCCACGATCAGGGGTTGCAGGCAGCGTCCCTTATCAACACCATACTGGCGGGCACCCTGCCCCGTACTATCTCCCCGCGAGCGGCCCTGCGCGGCGAATATGTCTTCAGCAAGAGCGAGCTGGCCCGCTGGCAGCTCACTGTGCCCGACAAATGGCACAACAAGATCATGTGGCGTGAGTAACAATAAGTAACCCGGCACATTGGCCGGGTAACACCTGCACAGTCAGATGACTGATGACCGAAAGCCGCGTGAGTCAGCTGGCAGCAAAAGGCAGGGAGAGGCGCTTGGCAAGCGCCTGGAAGTGCTGGCTGATCTCGGCACCAAACAGAGGATCACCGATAGCTCGGTTCTGCCAGTTTTGCTCCAGATGACGCCAGTCATCCTCGGTCAGGGAGTCACGCAGATGGGGGAAGATCACCCCCTCTTCGTAGTTCATGTGTGCCTCTTGCAGCTCCACGAAGCGCTCCAGCTTGGCGGTGAACTGATCGAGCGGGATCACCGCATCCATCAGGATCATCTCCACCATCTCCTTGAGCTCGGTCCCTGCCTCCAGCAACTTGAGATGCTCTTCATGCAAGCGGTTCGCGACATCCCCCTCCACCACCCGGTATTTCAGGTAGTAGTCATAGACAAGATCTTCCTTGGGGTGGTGATACTTGTCAGAGACCTCCCGCAGATAATCGATGACATCGCGCACCAGAAAATAGCTGATGGGTTGCTCGGCACGAATGGCGGCCAGCTTCTGCTTCAGCAGATCCAGCAGTCGGGCGATATTGAGGTGATCCTTGTGCAGACTCGATAACATGGGCACTCCTTGGCGCTGAAATAAAATGTTACTTTCCTGAGTATACGGTCATTTGTCGCCCGAACTTTGCACTCAATCAAGTGGTTGGCAGACAGATTGCCATTCGATCGGGCTTTTACCCTGCAATTCCAGCAGGCGGTTGGTCTCGGAAAAGTGGCCGCAACCGATAAAACCACGGTGGGCAGAAAGGGGGCTGGGATGGGGTGCCGTCAACACGTGGTGGCGTTGCCGGTCGATAAAACGCCCTTTCTTCTGGGCATGGGAGCCCCACAACAGAAATACCACCCCCTGACAACTGGCATTGATCTGCTCAATGACCCGATCGGTGAAGGTTTCCCACCCAAGATGGGCATGAGAGTGTGCTTGACCGGCCTGCACCGTCAGCACTGTGTTGAGCAACAGAACCCCCTGCCTGGCCCAGGACTCCAGAAAACCGTGACTGGGTGTGACGAAACCTGGCAGGTCGCGCTGCATCTCTTTATAGATGTTGACCAGTGATGGGGGCGTACGCACCCCGGGCAGGACAGAGAAGCAGAGGCCATGTGCCTGATTGGGGCCGTGATAGGGATCCTGTCCCAGGATCACCACCTTGACCTGATCCAGTTCGGTCAATTTGAAGGCGTTGAATACATCGGCAGCAGGAGGATAAATCACCTTGCCTGCTTCCCGCTCGCTCCTGACGGTCGCCAGCGTACTCTTGAAATAGTCCTGCTCTTTCTCAGAGCCAATCACATCACTCCAGGTCAGCACCCCGGCCTCCTCACTTGATACGGCGAAGGGCTCAGGATAGGGGGGCAGCCCGCAAGACGCAACCGTAGCTCACACTTTCCAGAGCTTGGCGAGCCGGCCGGAGCGCTCCAGTTTGTGCAGGCCTGCGTTAAACAGCAACATCAAGCGGCGCGCATCGGGATCGGCCTTGCGCATCAGCAAGTATCCCGGTTGCGACCAGATGGGGTCGGCGGCGCCGGTCAGTGACAGCGATTGGGGATGACGAGAGAGTGCCTGCTGAAACAGAACCTGGGCCACCTGCTCATCCATAACCAGATAACGAATACGTCCGGTAAGTAGTTTCTCCATGCTCTCCTCATCGGAGTCGGACCACTCAAGCGCCAGCTCGGATTGCCTTGCAGCAAACCCTTCACCATAAAAATAGCCACGGGTAACCCCGACAGGCTCGTTTTTCAGCTCACCCATACTGACCAATGGCGAGCCGTTCAGCGCAAGCAGACGGGTCGTAAATTTGCCCAGCGATGCAGAGAGATAGAAGTACTGTTCGCGTTCGCGAGAGCGAAACCAGGGCATGGTAATCATATAACGCCCTTCAAGAGTCAGGCTGTATGCCTCAGCCCAGGGGTAGAAATGAAAGCTGACATCGACCCCCTGCTCGGCAAAAGCTTCGCGCACCACCTGACAGAGGAACCCCTGGTTGGGCAGCGACTCACTGATATAGGGCGGCCATTCGCCCACCGCAATGCGTACCGTTTCGGCCCGGACCACAGTCGTGATTGCCCAACAACAGAACAGGGCCAACCATCCCCACTTTCGCCACCTGATATTCACCCGACACTCTCCTTGCTTTCTGCTGAGTGTAGTCAACACCTCAATCCACCGCAGAAAAGCTGAAAAAGATGTAGTTAAATTACTAGATTAAAAAGATAAAAGATGCATAATCTGGATATCTTACAAAATCAGAAAAATGACCTATTTTTGATTCAACTCAATAATTTAATCCCATTTAAATGGCGGTTTATCGATTTTTATTGATCTGGATCAATTTTGGTATTATTACCAACATGGTATATATGACCCCATCAAAGCAAAGGTGTAAGGCAAGGGCCCTTTAAGTCACCGCAATTAACGGTAGCTTAAATACATCAGGGTAATTTCCTTACAGTTGGATTCGCGTTCCCATTGAGGAGTCATACCATGATCAAAGGCATTCAAATCACCCAGGCTGCCAACACCGCCCTGCTGAACTCTTTCTGGCTGCTGGACGAAGAGAAGCAACAGGCTCGCTGCATCTGTGTCAAAGGCGATGCCTTTGCTGCCGATCAGGAGGTAGCACTCTCTGACCTGGGCCAGTTCGAATACCGCGAGCTGCCTGTTCAGGCCGAACCGGCTGTTGAAGGTGGTCAGCACCTGAACGTCAACGTGCTGCGTCGCGAAACTCTGGAAGATGCTATCGAGAATCCGGAGAAGTACCCGCAGCTGACCATCCGCGTATCTGGCTACGCAGTGCGTTTCAACGCCCTGACCCCGGAACAGCAGCGTGACGTGGTTACCCGTACTTTCACCCAGAGCCTGTAATCAGCGTCCTGCAGTGAACCGCTGATATAGCGAGTATCAGCACAAAAAAAACGGCCGGTAGGCCGTTTTTTTATACGAGCTTTTCACTGGGTAAGCACAAAAAACAAGGCCTCGCATTGCGAGGCCTTGTAATAAGTGCTTGCCCCATCAGGCAGAGGTATCGAGGGGCTCAAAACCCTTGATCAGGTCATCAATGGCCTTCATCTGTTTGAGGAAGCCTTCCAGCTTCTCCAGCGGCAGAGCACTCGGACCATCACAACGGGCAATTTTCGGATCCGGGTGTGATTCGATAAAGAGACCGGCTAGACCGACTGCCATACCGGCGCGGGCCAGCTCGGTCACCTGCTCGCGACGGCCACCGGAGGCGGCACCCAGCGGGTCGCGGCACTGCAGGGAATGGGTCACGTCGAAGATCACCGGATAGCCGCCGGTACTCTTCTTCATCACGCCCAGACCCAACATGTCCACCACCAGGTTGTCGTAGCCAAAGTTGGCGCCACGCTCGCAGAGGATCAGCTGATCATTGCCGCACTCCTCGAACTTGTCGGTGATGTTCTTCATCTGGCTTGGGCTCAGGAACTGCGGCTTCTTGATGTTGATGACGTTGCCGGTGCGGGCCATCGCCTCCACCAGATCGGTCTGGCGTGCCAGGAAAGCGGGCAGCTGGATAACGTCCACCACCTCGGCAACCGGTTTGGCCTGATGGGGTTCGTGCAGATCGGAAATAACCGGCATGCCGAAGGTCGCTTTCAGCTCCTGAAAAATCTTCATCCCCTCTTCCAGACCCGGACCACGGTAGGAGTGGATGGAGGAGCGGTTGGCCTTATCCCAGCTCGCCTTGAAGACAAACGGGATGCCCAGCTTGCTGGTCACTTCCACATACTTCTCGCATACCGCCATCGCCATATCGCGGGATTCCAGCACGTTCATGCCGCCAAACAGCACGAACGGTTTGTCATTGGCAACATCGATCTGGTTGATCTTGATATTCTTCTGTTCCATCTAAGACTTCCTTAGTGAAGGGGCCTGAAGCCAAGTTAATCCGTTGCGACCGGACGCAGCGGCCTTGATATTCTTCTGTTTCGACTCCAAGACATCCTTAATGAAAGGGCCTGAAGCCAAGTTAGTCCGTTGCAGCCGGGCGCAGCGGCCTTGATATTCTTCTGTTTCGACTCCAAGACATCCTTAATGAAAGGGCCTGAAGCCAAGTTAGTCCGTTGCAGCCGGGCGCAGCGGCCTTGATATTCTTCTGTTTCAACTCCAAGAGCCCCTTAATGAAAGGGCCTGAAGCCAAGTTAGTCCATTGCGACCGGACACAGCAGCCTTGGTATTCTTCTGTGTCAGTTTCAAGCGTCCTTAATGAAGAGGCTTGGGGCTAAGATCCAGCGCAGCCAGTTGCACTTTCAGCACATCGGCTACCGGATCGTCCGGGCATTGCTCAATAAAGTATTCGAAATCGTCGGCAGCCTGGCGCGGGCAATCGAGCTGCTCGTAGATAAAGCCGCGATCCCGCGTCTCCAGGGGATCGCCGGGCTTCATCCGTAGAAGTAACTCGCTGCAGCGCAGAGCCTCGGGCATGCGATCTTCCCGCAGCAAGGCCCCCTTGCTGACGTTGAGCAGCCGTTCGATGATCTCCCACTGGCCAGAGGGCTGCAGGTAGTCCGGGGTCAGGGTGGCCAGATCGCCGAGCGCACCGCGCAGCAGCAGTTCAATACGGGCTAGGCTCAACTCGTCGCCGGTAAAGGGGTCGACATAGACCTCCCCTTCGCCACCAGCAAAGCTCACCAGGAAGTGACCCGGGAAACAGATCCCCTCCACATCGAGACCAATCTTGCGTCCCAACTGGATGATCAGGATACCGAGGCTGACGGGTATTCCCTTACGCTGCAGCAGCACCTGATTGATGTCGCAGTTGTCAGCCGAGAAATAATCCTGCCAGTCGCCGTAAAACCCGAGGCTCTGATAGAAACCGCGCAGCAGTTGCTGGCGCACCTCGTCGCAGGTCCCCTCTTCGATCTGCTCATCCAGCCACTCATCCAGCAGCTGCAGCTCGCGGATCCCCTGCTCGGCCGAGCCATAGATTTCATCGCTGACCGCCAGGGCCAGCTCGGTCAGCTCATGGGCTTCAAAATCGGTCCATTCGTCTATACGTAACATGCTTTTCATGCCTTAACCGAACAAACTCGCCTGTTTGAGCACTGCCAACTTGGCAATAAAGTAGATCCAGCCGAGCGCCCCCAGAAAGGAACACCAGCGCACCAGATTGCTTTTGGCCAACCGCAGCGCCATCGCCGCCAGAAAGACCAATACCAGGATCCCCGTCAACTTCTCGCTGAGCCAGAGAATGCCGTTATTGAGCGGGTTGAGACCCAGCACCACGCAGAGCAGTATGCCGGAGAGCACCACCAGTCCGTTGAGCAGACCGCTGGTTTTCAGCACGGGTGCGCTGAATGCCCGAGCGGAGCCGGCCTGAACCCAGTAAAAACGCAGCATAAACATCAGCACTGCCCCGCCAATCAGGGTGAGATGCAGATGTTTGAGCAAAAGATAGCTGTTCAATGTCAATCCTCGATGCAGAAGCCTCACCCCTGCCCGTCAAACTGGTAGTAAAGGGAGTCAGCAGGTCGGGCACATGCCCAGAGTGACCCGCTCGTTCTCCCCGTAATCACGCACCGTGGTTACGCTGCGATAGCCCAGATCCAGCAACAGCTGGCGCACCACCATCCCCTGATCCCAGCCATGTTCCAGCAGCAGCCACCCTTCGCAGTGCAGATGGGCCGGGGCATGGGTCGCAATATGGCGGATATCCGCCAGCCCCGATTCGTCCGCAACCAGCGCCGAGCGAGGTTCAAAGCGCACGTCACCCTGCTCGAGATGGGGATCGGCGCCGTCGATATAGGGGGGATTGGAGACAATCACCGCAAAACGTGGCGTCTTGTCGCGATCCGGCTCACCAAAGGGTTCGAACCAGCTGCCATCGCGCACCTCGATGGGTAACCCCAGCGCGGTGCTGTTCTCGCGGGCCAGCGCCGCGGCATCTGCCATCCGATCCACCGCCCACACATCAACTTCGGGCCGCTCGGACTTGAGCGCCAGCGCGATGGCACCTGTGCCGGTACCCAGATCCAGCACGGCGCAGGGCCCTTGCGGGATCTTCGCCAGCGCCTGTTCCACCAGCACCTCGGTATCGGGGCGCGGGATCAGGGTCGCTGGGCTCACTTTCAACGGCAACGACCAGAACTCCCGCTCGCCAACGAGATGAGCGATAGGCTCGCCGTTGAGACGACGGGCCAGCCACCCCTGCAGGATGGCCTGCTGGTCGGCATCCAGCTCACGCTCGGGCCAGGTCATCAGATAGCTGCGACGACAATCGAGCAGATGGCAGAGCAGTGCATCGGCATCGGCGCGGGGGGATTCCCCGCCCGCCAACACAGTCATGATATGGGCGCGGGCCTGCTGGATCTGCATCAACGCGGCCCTACCTTAATCGCGCTCTTCTGAATGCGAGCTTGCCGGTACTGCACTTGCATCAATTGCTCTCGGCCAAGGAGGCAAGCTGGTCGGCCTGATACTCCTGCACCAGCGGCGTGATGACGCAGTCCAAGTCCCCTTCCAAAATTTCGGAGAGACGGTACAGGGTGAGATTGATGCGGTGCTCGGAGAGACGGCCCTGCGGATAGTTGTAGGTCCGGATGCGCTCGGAGCGATCGCCGGAGCCCACCAGATTGCGGCGAGTGCTCTGCTCGGCGGCGCGGTGGCGCTCATCCTCGGCCGCTTGCAAGCGGGCGGAGAGAACTGACATCGCCTTGGCGCGGTTCTTGTGCTGGGAGCGCTCGTCCTGACATTCCACCACCAACCCGGTCGGCAGGTGGGTGATGCGGATGGCCGAGTCGGTCTTGTTGACATGCTGACCACCGGCACCGGAGGCGCGGAAGGTATCGATCTTCAAGTCGGCCGGATTGATCTCGATCTGCTCGGCTTCCGGTACTTCCGGCAACACGGCGACGGTACAGGCGGAGGTGTGCACTCGCCCCTGGGATTCGGTCTCCGGCACCCGCTGCACCCGGTGGCCACCGGATTCAAACTTGAGACGGCCGTAGACGCGCTCGCCATCGATCTTGGCGATCACCTCCTTATAACCACCATACTCCCCGTCATTGCAGCTGACGATGGAGACGCGCCAGCCCTGACGCTCGGCAAACCGTGAATACATGCGGAACAGGTCGCCTGCAAAGATGGCCGCTTCGTCACCGCCGGCACCGGCCCGGATTTCCAGATAGCAGTTGTTGTCATCCTTGGGATCCTTGGGCAGCAGCATCACCTGCAGCTCCTGCTCCAACACCTCCAGATTGGCCTTGGCGAGCGGCAGCTCCTCCTGCGCCATCTCCCGCAGGTCGGCATCATCCTCTTCCAGCATCATCTGGGTCGTTTCCAGATCATCCTGCGCCTGACGAAAACGCTGGAAGGCGTGAACGATATCTTCCAGCTGGGCATATTCGCGGGTCAGGGCGCGATAGCGCTCCTGATCCGAGACCACGTCCGGCTCGCCGAGCATGGCCTGAACTTCTTCGTGGCGCTCGATGAGGCCTTCCAGCTTTCTGATCAGTGACGGATTCATAACTCTTGCTATCTCGAATGGAGGAGAGGGCCACCAGCATGGCAGCCCCGAACAATTACTCTTGTGACAATCCCAGTACCTGTCGCAACCGGGACAGCGTACTCTCGTCGCCCCGGGAGGCCGCCTGGCGCAGGGCCTGGGTCGGTGCATGGATCAACTTGTTGGTGAGGCGGTGGGCCATCGCCTTGAGCGCCTGCTCGGCACTCTCACCCTGAGCCAGCGCCTGCAAGGCGCGCTGTAGCTCTTCATCCGCCACCTGTTGGGAGTGATGGCGATAATCGCGAATAAGGTCAACCGACCGCTGGCCGCGATACCACCCCATAAACTCGTCTCGTTCCTCCTGCACGATCAGCTCGGCCTGTGCCGCAGCTCGTTTGCGGGTCTCCAGATTCTGCTCGATGATCCCCTGCAAATCGTCCACCGTGTAGAGATAGGCGTCGGAGAGCTCGTCCACTTCAGCCTCTATGTCACGCGGTACGGCGATATCCACCAGAAACATCGGCTTGAAACGACGAGCCTTGAGCGCCCGCTCCACCATCCCCTTGCCGATGATGGGCAAAGGACTGGCCGTCGAGCTGATGACGATATCTGCCTCGTGCAGATAGTCGGGGATCTCTTCGAGCGTCATCACCTGGGCGCCAAATTCGGCCGCCAGGGTCTGGGCGCGCTGCAGGGTGCGGTTGGCCACCATCATCCGGGTGACATTCTGCTCGCGCAAATGGCGAGCCACCAGTTCGATGGTCTCTCCAGCCCCGACCAGTAACACCCTGGTCTGGGAGAGATCGGCAAAAATACGGCGACCAAGGCTGACAGCGGCAAACGCCACCGACACGGCACTCGCGCCAATCTCGGTATCGGTACGCACCCGTTTGGCCACCGAAAAAGATTTCTGGAACAGCCGCTCCAGCGCCCCCTTCACCGATTCCGCCTGCTGGGCATGTGCGTAGGATTGCTTGATCTGCCCCAGGATCTGCGGCTCCCCCAGCACCAGCGAATCGAGCCCGCATGCCACCCGCATCAGGTGGCGTACCGCCTCTTCGTCATGGTGTTGATAGATGGCACTAACCAGCTCGGCAGCATCCAGCCCGTGGAATTGCTGCAGCCAGCGCAACACCTCGCCCTGCTGCTCGCCATCCAGATTGCAGTAAAGCTCGGTACGGTTGCAGGTGGAGACGATCACCGCCTCGTTGATGCCGGGCTGGTTCACCAGCTCACGCAAGGCGCGATCGATGCAGTCCGGGCCAAAAGCGACCCGCTCCCGCAAGGCGACACTGGCGGTGTTGTGGTTGATTCCGAGGGCAAGCAAACTCATGAGTGGGCGACGATCATTTCTTACGCTGGGTGCAAAGGCTGCCAATTGTACGAGAAAGGGTAAGTCTTTAAAAGCAATACGGCCGCCCCTTATACTGTGGCAAATTTCTCTCTCTGGAGCCTTGCCGTGCTGCTGCGTATTTTTACCCTCGCCTGTCTGTTAATCCTTGGCGGTTGTGCCACTACCCAACCCCAGCGTGACCAGGTGAACTGGAACCAGGAGCGGACCCGTCTCGAGCAGCTGACCCACTGGCAGCTATCCGGCAAGATGGCAATCATCACGCCCCAGCAAAAGGGCAGCGCCCGTCTCAACTGGCAGCAAGATGGGGAGGATTATCGCCTCAACCTCACCAGCCTGATCGGCACCAGCATTCTCGAGCTATCCCGCAGCAAGGGGGAGATCACCCTGCTCGACAGCGACGGCAATCGCCACCAGAGCCAGGATGCCGAAGCACTCATCTATCAACTGACCGGCTGGAATATTCCGGTTGCTGGATTGCCAGAGTGGATCAAGGGGCTGCCGGGTCAGGCGGAGTTTGAACTCAACCCCGACAGCAGTCTGGCCAGCGTGCGCGACGGCCAGTGGCAGATCGTCTATGGCGATTATCGGGATCAGGATGGCTACCGCCTGCCGCACCAGCTGACCATGACCGGCCAGAACAGCCGCCTCAAGCTTCAGATCAACCAATGGACTCTTGCACGTTAATGGCTTCCACACGCTGGCCGGCACCGGCCAAACTCAACCTGTTTCTACACGTCAATGGCCGTCGTCCCGATGGCTATCACGAGCTGCAGACCCTGTTTATCTTCCTCAACCACAGCGACTGGCTCGAGTTTGAAGTGATACCGAATAGCGACACTCTCACCCTGACGCCGGCCATTCCCGGGGTGCCGGATGAGCAGAATCTGATTATCCGGGCGGCTCGGCTGCTGCAGGCAACCCTGCCGAGCCCGCAAGGGGCGAATATCAGGCTGGAGAAAGTGCTACCCATGGGCGGCGGCATTGGCGGCGGTTCGTCCGATGCAGCGACCACGCTGGTAGCGCTTAACCACCTCTGGCAAGCGGGTTTGAGTGAAGATGAACTGGCTGCGCTCGGCGTCCAGTTGGGGGCTGATGTACCGGTGTTTGTTCGTGGCAAGGCGGCCTTTGCCGAAGGGGTGGGCGAGCGACTGCAACCGGTCGAACTGCCCGATGCCTGGTATCTGGTACTCAAACCCGATTGCCATGTAGCTACTGCGGCCGTATTCCAGGATCCGGACCTGCCCAGAGCCACGCCGAAAATGGCGCTGGACAACCTGCTGGAAGGCGAGTGGAAAAACGATTGCGAATCACTGGTGAAAAAGCGCCACCCCGAGGTTGCCAATGCGCTCGGCTGGTTGCTAGAATACGCGCCGTCAAGAATGACGGGCACAGGAGCCTGCGTCTTTGCTCAATTTGAAGACGAAGTGACTGCTCGGGAAGTGTTGGCCTGCGTGCCGAAGGGACTTGATGGGTTTGTCGCCAAGGGCGAGAACATATCACCTCTCTTCTCCACATTGCAACAGTTCAAATGATTGGGGTATCGCCAAGCGGTAAGGCAGCGGGTTTTGATCTCGCCATTCCTAGGTTCGAATCCTAGTACCCCAGCCAATTTTACCGAACGGTATTGATGATGATTAACGTGGCCGGTTTTGCACTCGGCCACGGATTCGGGTTACCGGTATCATCACATTCATTGGGCAGCAGACACCTTGTACGTTATCTTGATAAATCGTTTGCCCCAAAACGATAGGGTCTGATTTCAGACTCCCCCACATACTGGATGCAACCCCGAGGTTTCAAACCGTGCCTGACATGAAGCTGTTTGCTGGTAACGCAACGCCGGAACTAGCCCAGAAGATCGCAGATCGCCTGTTTATCAAACTCGGCAATGCTGCCGTAGGTCGCTTTAGCGACGGCGAGATCAGCGTACAGATCAATGAGAATGTACGTGGTGGCGATATCTTCATCATTCAATCCACCTGTGCCCCGACCAACGACAATTTGATGGAATTGATCGTCATGGTGGATGCTCTGCGTCGTGCTTCAGCTGGCCGTATCACTGCCGTTATCCCCTACTTTGGTTATGCCCGTCAGGACCGCCGCGTCCGCTCCGCCCGTGTACCCATCACCGCCAAGGTTGTCGCTGACTTCCTCTCCAGCGTCGGTGTGGATCGCGTGCTGACCGTTGACCTGCATGCCGAGCAAATTCAAGGTTTCTTCGACGTTCCGGTAGACAACGTGTTCGGTAGCCCGGTGCTGCTGGAAGACATGAAGTCCAAGAACCTCGAGTCTCCTGTCGTCGTCTCTCCGGACATCGGTGGCGTCGTGCGTGCCCGCGCCATCGCCAAGCTGCTGGATGACACCGACATCGCCATCATCGACAAGCGCCGTCCCCGCCCGAACGTCTCCCAGGTCATGCACCTGATCGGTGACGTTGCCGGCCGCGACTGCATCATCGTTGATGACATGATCGACACCGGCGGCACCCTGTGCAAAGCCGCAGAGGCCCTGAAAGAGCGCGGTGCCAAGCGCGTATTCGCTTACGCCACTCACCCGGTCTTCTCCGGCTCTGCCGTCGAGAACATCAAGAACTCCGTGATCGATGAACTGATCATCACCGACTCCATCCCGCTCACTGCGGAGATGAAAGCGGTCGGCAAGGTCAAGCAGCTGACGCTGTCAACTGTACTGGCCGAAGCCATTCGTCGCATCAGCAACGAAGAGTCCATCTCTGCCATGTTTGAGCATTGATAGATTCAGCAATAACGAAAACCGCCATCAGGCGGTTTTCGTCTTTCTGGACCTTCTCTTTCCAACTTTCTGCTATCTGGTACGACCCTGCCCCCGGCAGGCTTAAGGATTTACCCATGAATTGCTTGCGTCCCCTCCTGCTCGCGACCCTCACCTCCGCCCTGTTCGCCTGTCAGCCCGTCAAAGAGAACCCGCCCTTTGTGCTGACCCTGGCTCACATGAACGACACCCACTCCCAGTTTGATCCGGTCAATGCCGAGATCAAAGGGCAGATCTTTGCCCAGCAGGGGGAGACGGACACCCTCTATACCCGCTTCGGCGGTTATCCACGCCTGCTGACCATGGCGAAAGCCTATCAGGCCGATGCGCTGGCCAAGAACCAGCCCTTGCTGCTGCTGCACGGCGGCGATGCCTGGCAGGGCAGTGGCTACTTCAAGCTCAACGAGGGGATGGCCAACGCCGAGTTGCTGAGCCAGTTCGGCCTCGATGCCATGGCGCTGGGCAACCACGAGTTCGATCTGGATAACCAGAAGCTGGCCCGCTTCATCGAGGGGGTCAACTTCCCGGTGCTGGCCGCCAACCTCGACACCAAGGCCGATCCGGCCCTCAGCAAGGCTGACAACCTCAAGCCCTTCGTGGTCTACGCCTTTGACGGCAACCAGAAGAGCCCGGTCACCGATCTCGACAACCTGCCGCAAGGCAAACAGCTGGTCGCCGTCATCGGTCTGGTGCTGGAAGACATGGGCAATATCGCCCCCAACGTCGGCAAGCTGCGCTTTGGCAAGGAGGTCGCCTCGGCTCAGGCCACGGTCGACATGCTGCAAGCCAAGGGGATCCACCAGATCGTGGCGCTGACCCACATCGGCAACGAGCGGGATCTGGCGCTGGCGGCCAAGGTAAACGGCCTCGATGCCATCGTCGGCGGCCACTCCCACAGCCTGCTCGGCGATTTTCGCAATATCGGCTGGGGCAAGACCGGCGATTACGCCAAGCTGGTGACCAATCCGGATGGCATCGGCAAAACCTGCGTGGTGCAGGCGGGCTCCTACGCCCAGGCCATCGGTCTGGCACAGATAACCTTTGACAGCCAGGGTCAGGTGACCGACTGCCAGGGCCACAATAGCCTGCTGGCCAGCCGCGACTTCTTCGCCGATGCGGCGCGCAAGCAAGCGCTCGACGATGCCCGCAGCAAAGAGGCAAGCCAGTTTGTCGACAACCAGCCCAATCTGGTGACCGTGGATGAAGATCCGCGCCTGCGCGGCATCATCGACAGCCACTACAAACCGGCGCTAGAGAAAGCCTACGGCCCGGTGATCGGCACCATCCCCGAGCAGCTGCAAAATGCCCGTCGTCCCGGTGACAACGGCAGCGACAGCCACGGCTCAGATGTAGCGCCGCTGGTTGCCGAAGGGGAGTTCTACTGGGCCAATACCCCAGCAGTGCAAGCCCTGACCGGCGGCCCGGTCGATTTTTCTCTGGTTGCGGTGGGCGGCGTGCGCGCCGACCTGCCTGCTGGCGAATGGCGTGAGGGGGATAGCGCCCTCACTCTGCTGCCGTTCAAGAACCAGCTCTCGGTGCTGACCCTGACCGGCGCCGAGGTACGCGCCCTCCTGACCGAAACCATCACCGCCACCCTGCCCGCCAGCGCCCATGCCGGCAAGTTCCCCTATGGCGGCCACCTGCGTTACACCTTCCAGGAGACCGACGCAGGCAAAGCGGGCACCCTGACCCAATTGCAGCGCAAGACCGCAAGCGGCGAGTGGCAGGATCTGGTGGATAGCCAGCACTATCGGGTGGTGATGAACGCCTACAGCGCCAACGGCAACGATGGCTGGCAAGCACTGGCCAATGCCCAGCGTCAGAAGAGCGAGCGGGTCGATATCGCCAGCATCAACGGCAAGCTGACCGCCTTCCCGGTGCTGAAGGTGGCACAAAACGGCGAACTGCTGAGCGCCGTCTATGCCCCAGGCCAGCCCCTCGATTGCAAAGCCAGCGGCGTGGATTGCGGCACCGATGCAGCCTCTTTCGTGGAGTATGTGCGCGATGCCCGTCCCACCCTGACCGCACTGGATGAAGAGACCGTCACCCTGCTGCGTGCCAAATAACGACGGTAGTCAACCGGGCACAACCCATCGGCAAGCTGAAACGGGCCTCATGCAAGAGGCCCGTTTGCCCACCGTTAGCCACCCATTGGCCGCAATAATGCTGCAAATCCCGCCATAACATGCGCATTGGTTGAGTGATCGCCACTCGGCGGCTAGAATATTGCGTCCTATTGCCCTGGGTAGTGTGCCCACGGCAGCTGCGAGTGAAGACATCAAGCGTGACAAGCGAAATCAAACTGATCGTCGGACTGGGCAACCCCGGCCCGGAATATGCCAAGACCCGCCACAACGCGGGCGCCTGGTATGTGGAGCAACTGGCCCGCTGGCACAATGTCAGCCTGCGTGAAGAACCCAAGTTCTTCGGCCATACTGCCCGCATCCTGGTCGAGGGGCAGGATGTGCGGCTGCTCATCCCGAACACCTATATGAACCTCTCTGGCAAGGCGGTGGCCGCACTGGCGCGTTTTTATCAGATTGAGCCGGAAGCGATTCTGGTGGCCCATGACGAACTGGATCTGCCGCCGGGCATCGCCAAGTTCAAGCAGGGTGGTGGTCACGGTGGCCATAATGGCCTCAAGGACATCATCGCCAAGATGGGCAACAACAATAACTTCTTCCGACTGCGTCTCGGGATCGGCCATCCCGGCAGCAAAGAGCAGGTGGCTGGCTTCGTCCTGACCAAGGCCCCCAGCAGTGAACAGAACCTGATCGACGCCGCGCTGGACGAGTCTCTGCGCGCCACCGACATCCTGTTCAAACAAGATATGACCAAGGCCATGAATCGCTTGCACAGCTTCAAGGCTGAAAAAGGTTAGGTCGGTTTGACCCTGTACGGGCATTGTGCCGGTCCATGAGCAACGACCAGAACAAGCATGACATGGGCCGCCTGCGGGCGACCCCCAACAGCATCCATCAAGTAAGGTAACAATCCATGGGTTTTAAATGCGGTATCGTGGGCCTGCCCAATGTAGGCAAATCCACCCTGTTCAACGCACTGACCAAGGCCGGTATCGAAGCCGCCAACTTCCCGTTCTGCACCATCGAGCCGAACACAGGTGTGGTGCCGATGCCGGATCCCCGCCTCGATCAGCTGGCTGCCATCATCAATCCGCAGCGCGTTGTACCGACCACCATGGAATTTGTGGACATCGCCGGTCTGGTTGCCGGTGCCTCCAAGGGTGAAGGTCTGGGTAACCAGTTCCTGGCCAACATCCGTGAAACCGAAGCGATCGGCCACGTAGTGCGCTGCTTCGACGACGAGAACATCATTCACGTTGCCGGCAAGGTCTCCCCTGCTGACGATATCGAAGTGATCAACACCGAGCTGGCCCTGTCGGATCTGGACGCCTGCGAGCGCGCCATTCACCGCCAGTCCAAGCGCGCCAAAGGCGGCGACAAGGATGCCAAGCTTGAAGTAGAAGTGCTTGAGAAGATCAAGGTCGCACTGGAAAACGGCCAGATGATCCGCGGCATGAAGCTGGATAAAGAAGAGCTGGCCGCCGTGAGCCACCTCAACTTCCTGACCCTGAAACCAACCATGTATATCGCCAACGTGGCGGAAGATGGCTTCGAGAACAACCCCTATCTGGACAAGGTGCGTGAAATCGCCGCCGCCGAGAACGCGGTAGTGGTCGTGGTCTGCTGTGCCATCGAAGCCGACATCGCCGAACTGGACGACGAAGATCGCGCCGAGTTCATGGCTGACCTTGGTATCGAAGAGCCGGGCCTGAACCGCGTGATCCGCTCCGGCTACCAGCTGCTCAACCTGCAGACCTACTTCACCGCCGGTGTGAAAGAGGTGCGCGCCTGGACTATTCCGGTCGGAGCTACTGCCCCGCAAGCGGCTGGCAAGATCCACACTGACTTTGAAAAAGGCTTTATTCGCGCCCAAACCATCGCTTTTGAAGACTTTATTACCTACAAGGGTGAGCAAGGCGCCAAGGAAGCGGGCAAGATGCGCGCTGAAGGGAAAGATTACATCGTCAAAGATGGCGATATCATGAACTTCCTGTTCAACGTCTAATCCCATGACAGGCCAGCATTTGCTGGCCTGTTTTTTATCGAGCAGAGTCAGCTATCTGCCAGTCATGCTTTAAAAAAAACCAGATTGTCGGGCTTTTGCGCAACAGAGGCCAATATCTGGTCAAACGCACTCAAATTGCGTTTTTCTGGCAAAAAAAGGGTTGACGCCCCAGAGCCAGATACGCATAATTCGGCCCGCACGGTGACGAGGCAACGACTCACCGGAAGCAAGGTTGGCTATGTAGCTCAGCTGGTTAGAGCATCGCACTCATAATGCGGGGGTCACAGGTTCGAATCCCGTCATAGCCACCATATCTAGTTGGGGTATCGCCAAGCGGTAAGGCAGCGGGTTTTGATCTCGCCATCCCTAGGTTCGAATCCTAGTACCCCAGCCATTTTTAAAAGTTCTTTGCCAGTCTCACGACTGTTGAGGAGCGCTGTTGGGGTATCGCCAAGCGGTAAGGCAGCGGGTTTTGATCTCGCCATCCCTAGGTTCGAATCCTAGTACCCCAGCCATTTTTAAAAGTTCTTTGCCAGTCTCACGACTGTTGAGGAGCGCTGTTGGGGTATCGCCAAGCGGTAAGGCAGCGGGTTTTGATCTCGCCATCCCTAGGTTCGAATCCTAGTACCCCAGCCATTTTTACTTGTATTTGACTCACGTTGAACACAAGACGGCTATGTAGCTCAGTTGGTTAGAGCATCGCACTCATAATGCGGGGGTCACAGGTTCGAATCCCGTCATAGCCACCATTATTTCTGTTGGGGTATCGCCAAGCGGTAAGGCAGCGGGTTTTGATCTCGCCATCCCTAGGTTCGAATCCTAGTACCCCAGCCATTTTTACTTGTATTTGACTCACGTTGAACACAAGACGGCTATGTAGCTCAGTTGGTTAGAGCATCGCACTCATAATGCGGGGGTCACAGGTTCGAATCCCGTCATAGCCACCATCAATTTGCGGAAGTGGCGAAATTGGTAGACGCACCAGATTTAGGTTCTGGCGCCCTAGGCGTGAGAGTTCGAGTCTCTCCTTCCGCACCATTGATAGCAGTGCCAAACAGACCAGCTCACGCTGGTTTTTTTGTATCTGACATTTGCCTCTCCCCAGTTTTTCTCTCGCGCCTCTATTAACCCAGCTCCACGTTAATTCCCGTCCACATCACTCTTCACTGATTCCGAGCACGCCTTGCCACTCTTGTCTCCTGGCCATAAAAAAGCGGCCCGCAGGCCGCTGGTGCACACATTCATCATCCCGGTTATCAGAACGGGAAGAACCAGGGGATCGCTACCACGCTGACCGCCATCACCAGCAGGGTGAAGGGCACCCCGATACGGATAAAATCGGCAAACTTGTAGTTGCCCGGCCCCAGCACCAGGGTATTCACTGGTGAGGAGACGGGCGTCATAAAGGCGGCCGAGGCGGCGATGGCAATGGTCATGGCGAACGGATAGGGCGATACCCCCATCTGCTGCGCCGTGCCCAGCGCAATGGGCGCCATCAGTACCGCGGTGGCGGTATTGGAGATAAATAGCCCGATCACTGCGCAGAGCGCAAACAGGCTGGCCAGCATCACCCGCGGCCCCATCTCCCCCACCGCATTGATCAGGCCACCGACGATCAGATCCACCCCGCCGGTTTTTTGCAGCGCCAGTGCGAAGGGGAGCATACCGACAATCAGGATCAGGGTCGGCCAGTGGATCGACTTGTAGGCACTCTCCATATCGATGCAGCGAAACTTGCCCATCAGCAGACAGGCGATCAGCGCGGCAATGACGTTGGGCACCGGATCGGTCACCATCAGCAGGATCATCACTCCAAGACAAAAGAGGGCATGGATCGACTGACTGCGGGCGGGGGCCATCTCGTCCACCTCGGCCGGCAGTCCCATCAACAAAAAGTCGCGGCTGTGAGTCTGCAGTTGCCGGATATGGCTCCAGTTACCCACCACCAGCAGGGTGTCCCCCATTTGCAGCGGCTCGTCCACCAGTTTGCCAGCCAGAGCCTCACCATCGCGGCGCAGCCCCACCACACTCAGGCCATAGCTGGAGCGGAAGGTCACCTCCCGCACACTCTTGCCCAGCAGCTTGGATTCGGGTATCAGCGACACCTCGGCCATCCCCACCTCCCGCGCCTGATCGGAGAAGTACTCTCCACGCAGGATCATGGGCTCGAGCCGCGCTTCGCTGCAAAAATCCCGCACGTCCACCTCGGGATCGGACATATCGATCAGCAGCACATCCCTGGCCTGAAATTCACTGATCCCCGACACCGGCACCATCACCCTGCGAAACTTGCGCCAGCGCTCCACCCCGATAATGTGGGCGCCATAACGGGCGCGCAGTTGCAGCTCGTCCAGGGTATGGCCAATCAGGGGAGAGTCGGGGTGCAGCGCCAGGCGGCGGGCCCGACCGGTCAGCCGATAATCACGGATAAGATCGCGAAAAGTACGGCGCCCGGTCTGCTTGCCCTTGCCCTCCTCCCCCTCGCCCACCAAAGAGCCGCGCACCAGCAGCATGTAGAGGATGCCCAGCCCCAGGATCAGCACCCCCATGGGAGTGAAATCGAAGAAACCGAAGCCGTGTATGCCGTGGCGCATCAGCTCGCTGTTGACCACCATGTTGGGGGGCGTGGCCACCAGCGTCATCATACCGCTGATAAGCCCGGCAAAGCCGAGGGGCATCATCAGGCGACCGGCCGGGATCCCCATCCGGTTCGCCACACTCAGCACCACCGGGATAAAGATGGCCACCACCCCGGTGCTGCTCATCACAGCCCCCAGCGTCGCCACCGCCACCATCAGCAGCACCAGCAGCTTGGTCTCGCTGCTGCCCGCCACCTTCACCAATGCATCCCCCACCTGATAGGCGATGCCGGTGCGCACCAACCCCTCCCCGACTACAAACAGGGCGGCAATCAGAATAACGTTGGGATCGCTAAAGCCCGCCAGCGCCTCCGGCAGGGTGAGGGTGCCGCTCAGCACAAAGAGGATAATGATCAACAGGGCGACCACGTCCATGCGCACCTTGTTGGTCATAAAGAGATAGATGGCGCCAGCCAGCAGACAGAGCACCCAGACAAGCTCGGAATTCAATGCAACCTCCTTTTATCACGTGATTCTCCTCCCGGAGAGTGGACTCTATCAGACCACAGCCATGGCGCTATCATCTTGCTACATATCAATAAAGTCCGGCCCGCCGGGGCCCCATAACCCATCACTGCTGGAATAACCGGGCAGCAGCGGCGATTTCTTTGATATGGGCCAAGCCCGGGGCGGACAAAAGTCCTGCCCCTCCTCCCCCTCACCCCTTAGAATGGCGCCCTCGCATACTAACCCTCATGCCCAAGGATCAGAAAATGAGCATATTCGAGCTGTTCAGCATCAATAACACGCTAGTGACCATACCGCTGGGTGGCGGCTATGCCATGTCATGGATTGAAGCCATCGGCACCCTGTTCGGGCTGGCCTGCATCTGGTTCGCCAGTCAGGAGAAGACCATCAACTACCTTTTTGGCCTTATCAACGTCAGCCTGTTTGCCATCATCTTCTTCCAGATCCAGCTCTACGGACTGTTGATGCTGCAGCTGTTCTTCTTCTGCGCCAACGTCTACGGCTGGTACGCTTGGACCCGCCCGGCCAACGATCAGGGGGATACCCTGCAGATCCGCTGGCTCAGCAAATCCAAGCTGATAATGACCGCCGCCGTGAGCGTGCTGGCCATCGCCCTGCTGACCCGCTATATCGACCCGGTCTTCGCCACCCTGGCACGCACCTCGGTCTCCCTGCTCAACCTGTTTGGTGCCAACCTTGCCATCCCCGAGCCCTCCCCTGATGCCTTCCCCTTCTGGGATGCCAGCATGACGGTGCTCTCGGTGGTCGCCCAGATCCTGATGACCCGCAAATACGTGGAGAACTGGATCCTCTGGGTCGTAATCAACATCATCAGCATCGGTGTCTATGCCGCGCAGGGCGTCTACGCCATGTCGCTCGAATATCTGATCCTGCTGTTTATCGCCGCCAACGGCACTCGCCTCTGGGTGATTGCCGCCAAGCGCCAGCCACAAGGTCTGTAAGCCATGAGTCTGTTACCCCATCTTCAGTGCCGCCCCGACCAGATTGCCGAGCGAGTGGTACTGTGCGGCGACCCGGCCCGGGTCGATCGCATCGCCAGCCAGCTCGAACAGTGTGAAGTGCTGGGGCAAAACCGGGAGTTTCGCCTCATCAACGGCCGCTATCAGGGGCAGCCCATCACGGTCTGCAGCACCGGCATCGGCGGCGCCTCGGCCATCATAGCGCTGGAGGAGCTGGTGCAAGCCGGTGCCCACTCGCTCATACGGGTCGGCTCCGCCGGTGCCCTGCAGCACGACATCGGCCTTGGCGACCTTATCGTGGTGGAAGGGGCGGTACGCAATGAGGGGGCCTCACAGGCCTATCTGCCCGCCGAGTACCCCGCCTGCGCCGATATCTGGCTGCAGGCCGCCTTGCTCAACCATGTAGCGACCGGCAGCCAGCCTCATTGGCACGGGCTGGTACGCTCCCACGACAGCTTCTATCGAGATGATGAGCAGGAGGTGTGCCGCTACTGGCATGCCCGTGGCGTGCTCGGCGCTGACATGGAGACCGCAGCCCTGCTGACCGTGGGTCGCCTGCGCAAGGTGCGGGTCGCCGCCGTGCTCTGCAACGTGGTGCTGTTCGAGCAGGATGTGCAACAAGGGGTAGCGGATTACGCCAGCGCCGAACAGGCGATGATGGCCGGTGAGCAGCAAGCCATCGCCGCCGCCCTCCACGCGTTGGTGCAATAACCCGCAAACCGTTAACTGCGGCACATCCGCTACCGTGCGGGCTGGTATCCGGCCCGCACTCTTGCTAGCCTCATGGCCCTCGTGATCCGGTGCGACAGGCAAGTCATGCAGCAACAGCCCTACCCCCTAGGCCGTTTTCACGCCGAACTCCAGCAGCTTGAACCCCGCTTTGCCGCGGCGCTCGACGTCTGCACCCTGTTTCTGCGCCGTTACCTGCCGGGCGAATTGATCATGCGGCAGGGGGAGCAGAGCGAGCAGCTCTATCTGGTCGAACATGGCCGGGTCTCCCTCAACAGTACGGTGCACTCGGGCCGCATCTTCCAGCTCGGCGAAATTGAGTGCCACAGCCAGATCTTCGGTGAGATGGAGTTCTTCAGCGCCACCCCGGTGCAGTGGAACGTGGTGGCCGAGACCGAACTGGACGCACGGGTCATCTGCGCCCACAAGCTGGCCCAGCGCCTGCTGACCGAGCCCGAGCTGACCCTCTTCTTCGCCGCGGCGCTTGCCAGCGACTATCTCGATACCCTGGAGATCACCACCAGCCGGCTGCTCCACCCCATCGCCTACAACATCGCCTATGAGCTGTGGCGAGAGCGCCAGCGCACTCCGATGCTGGGATCGCGCAAGCGGGCCCACGAGGCGGCGCGCTTCGGCACCACCGAGCGGGTTTACCGCCGCGCCCTCAAGGAGCTGATCGAGCAGGGCATAGTCGCCGACGGCAGCAATGGCCCCGTTATCGCCAATCTGGCCAAGCTGCGCGCCTATCTCGATCTTTGATTTCCATTCACCTCATTTCGATTCACCCAGTCAGGAGTCACCATGTCTGCCCATTCCTATCCCGAATTCACCTTCTTCAGCCGCTTCGTCGCCGATATTCAGGCGGGCCGCAAAACCATCACCATTCGCGACGAGAGCGAAGCCAACTGGCAGCCTGGCCAGCGGTTGGCGCTGTTTACCAACCCGGAGCACCAGCCCTTTGGCACCATCGAGGTGCTCTCGGTCAAGGCGGTAGCCTTCGATGAACTGAACGACGAGCACGCCCGTCAGGAGAACATGACCCTCCCCGAGCTCAAACAGGTGATCCGCGATATCTACCCCGATATGCCGCCGCTCTATGTGATTGAATTCAAACTGATTGCCTGAGCCGGATTTGGCCATTGCCGAGCGATGTGTTAATAGTGTCCTCTTTTGAATCATGGAGGTGACCCGAGTGTTTGAGATAGCGAGCCTGAAAGAGGGGATGATGCACGGGGTCGAGCTGTTCCAGCTGCTGCTGGAGATCATCTCCATCGCCTGTGTGGTCATTGGCCTTGGCAAGACCCTCTGGCTGGCGGCAAGAGTGCGGGATCACCAACCCGGCTTTCCGCGCATTCGCCTCTGTTTTGGCAGCTGGCTTATTCTGGCGCTGGAGTTCCAGCTGGCCGCCGACATCCTGGCCACCACAGTCGCGCCGAGCAAGGAGGAGCTGATCCGTCTTGCCATCATCGCGGTCATCCGTACCTTCCTGAACTACTTCCTCGGCAAGGAGCTGGAGGCACAAGCGGAACACCAGCAGGAGCAGCGCAGCGAGCAGACCAAGGCTGCTCAATAACCAGTATTCCTGCATAGCATCATCGCTGAGTGCCGTGCCATCCCGACCACAGCCGTGGCCTGGGATGGCACCTTTGTGACCCTTCCCGCACTTTTGGCAATCAGCCAACAATGGAACCCTTTTCAAGGTTTCCCCTGCCCTGTCGAGTAGCAGCTCATCTGCGTAAGATAGAAAATCTCCTCCCCAACCGGCCACGCTGATGAACCCGCAACCCCTCCACACGCCCGATATAGACCTCGATAGCTGCGTCATCTACCAGATCTACCCCATGAGCTTTCAGGACAGCGATGGCGACGGACTGGGCGACATCAACGGCATCCGTCAGCGCCTCAACTATCTGGCCACCCTCGGGGTCGATATGCTCTGGCTCACCCCCATCTATCGCTCCCCCAAACGGGACAACGGCTACGATGTGGCGGACTACCGTGCCATCGACCCCGCCTTCGGCACCCTGACCGAGATGGAGCTGCTGATAGCCGAAGCGGCCGCTCACGGCATCGGCATCATGATGGATATCGTCGCCAACCACACCTCCACCGAGCACGAGTGGTTTATGAAGGCACTGGCCGGGGATCCCCGTTATCAGAGTTATTACGTGTTTCGCGACCAGGCCTTCGTTGACGCTCACCCCATTACCTCGATTTTTGGCGGCAGCGGCTGGCAGTACGTGCCGGAGCTTGATCGCTACTACCTGCACAACTTCGATCCCAGTCAAGCCGATCTGGACTGGGACAACCCGGCGGTGCGCGCCGAAATGGCGGCGGTGATCAACTTCTGGCTGGGCAAAGGGATCAAGGGATTTCGCTTCGATGTGATCGATATGGTGAGCAAGGAGTGGGACCAGCTTGCCATGAGCAATGGCCCGCGCCTGCACGACTATATCCGCGAGCTCAATGCCGCCAGCTTCGGCGGCAAGGGGATCATCACGGTGGGGGAGACCTGGGGAGCCGATCTCGCCCATATGCAGAACTATTCGAACCACGATGGCAGCGAGTTCAGCATGGTGTTCAACTTCGAGCATCTGGGGCTGGGCAGTGACAAGTGGTCATCCCGCTTTGATCCCCTCGCCTTCAAGCGAGCCATGACCCGCCACCAGCAAGGGCTACACGGGCGTGGCTGGAACAGCCTGTTTCTCGGCAACCACGACCTGCCTCGCGCCGTCTCCCGCTTTGGCGATGACAGGCCAGAGTGGCGGGAAACCAGCGCCAGGCTGTGGGCCATGGTGCTGCACATGATGCAGGGCACTCCCTTCATCTATCAGGGGGAGGAGCTGGCCATGACCAACCGTCACTGGCAGCCGGACGAGCTACGCGATGTGGAGGCAATCAACTACCGCGCCAGCCAGTCAGGGCTGGATCCTGCCGAGCTGAGTCGGCGGCTCGATGCCATCGGCCGCGACAACGCCCGCACCCCGATGCAGTGGGACGCTGGCCTCCACGCCGGTTTCAGCACGGCCACCCCCTGGATCGCCCTCAATGCAAACCACGTCGAGATAAATGCTGACGAGCAGCTGGCCCGCCCCGACTCACCGTTTCACTGCTATCGCCAGCTTATCGCCCTGCGCAAGGCTCACCCGGTCATTCGCCACGGCAATTTCGAGCTGCTGGATGGGGATGATCCCGAGCGTATCAGCTATCTCCGCCACTGGCAGGATCCGGCCAGCGGAGAGCAGCACACCCTGCTGCTGCTCGCCAATCTCACGGCCAATCCCTTGCCGATGCCCCACTTCGACAAGGTGACAGACAAGATGCGGTTGCTGCTGGCCAATTACCCTGGCGAACCACTGCCACTCTTCGCCCCTTATCAGTGTGCGGTATGGCTAGCCGATTGATCAGGCATTGATAGAGGCCAGCTCATGGCGCTTCAATGCCAGCAGAGTGATCAGCAGCGCCAGCGTGGCAATCAGCCCCATGCCGATATAAGTGGTGCTGAAACCTGCGGCCAGCAGATCGGGCCCAAGCCGACTCAGATCACTGCCACTACCGGCAGGCAGGCTGGAATGGAACAGCATGGCGCAGATGGCCACCCCGATGGCCCCCCCCAGCTCACGGCCAAAGTTGAACAGCGACATGCCGATGCCGCGATCTTCCCGTGGCAAGGCATTCTGTACCACCACCGAGAGGGCGGGCAACACCAGACCCAGGCCAATACCGGCAAAGCCGAGGGCCAGCTTGACCCAGGCATCAAAGTGGATCTGCCAAAGCGCCACTGCAGCCAGCCCGAAGCCTACCGCCACAAAACTCTTGTAGTGACCGGTACGCCCGATGAGTTTGCCGCCGACAAAAGCGCCGGCGGTAATGCAGATCATGAAGATCACCATACTCATCCCGCTCTCACTGGCGCTCAGCCCCTTTTGCCACTGCATCTGCAGGGGTAGATAAACCAACACCGCAAACATCAGCAACTGGGAGAACATCACCAGCAGCACACTCACCAGATAACCGGGCAGCCGCACCAGATGGGCTGGCAGTATGGGGTCATGAGCGCGCCGCTCAATCAGCACCAGCAACATCAGAGAGACCGCCAGAGCCCCCGCCAGCCAGATGGCAGGGAGGGCTGCCTCGGGTGAGAGCAACAACAGAGTCAAGGTGGTGACGGTAATGAGCAGTGCCGCCCCCTTCCAGTCGAAGCGACTGTGGCGACGCACATTGAGCTGTTTAAGATTGCGGTTGATCAGGTAGATCGCCAGTGCACCAAGCGGCAGGTTGATCCAGAAGATCCAGCGCCAGCTGAGTTGTTCGGTAAAGTAGCCACCCAGCAGGGGCCCGGCAATGCTGGAGACCGCATAGACCGCCGAAATGTACCCCTGATACTTGCCCACTTCCCGCGGCGGAATCGTGTCGGCAATCACGGTAAAGGCAAGAGCAATCAGGCCGCCCCCTCCCAATCCTTGCAGCACTCGGGCCGCCAGCAGGGTCGGCAGATCCTGAGAGAGGGCGCAGGCGATAGAGCCCGCCAGAAAGAGACCAATGGCGATATTGAGCATCCGTACCCGGCCAAAGAGATCACTCAGTTTGCCATAGAGAGGCAGTACGGCGGTGGCCGCCAGCAGGTAGGCGGTGACCACCCAGGTGAGGGCGGCACCGGCGTGCAGCTCGGCACCGATCATCGGCAGCGGGGTGGTGACGATGCTCTTCTCCAGCGAACCGAGCGCGATCACCAGCGCCACACTGGAGAAGATGGTTTTAGGGGATATTTTCGAGGTCATAAGGGGACTCGCTGATCTGATATGCCAAAGGATCGGCAATTGAGCGAGTTATTGTCTCACAAATCAGCAAGAGATAGAAAAAACGGCGGTCACATCTGCCCGATCATGAGACAGATCCCATAATCGATGTCCCCAATCTGCTAGCCTGCCCTATTTGATTCGAGGAGTCCCCATGAGCGCGCCAGAACAGTACGGATTTGATCACTACGATGCCCTGATTTTCGATATGGATGGCACCCTGGTGGACTCCATGCCCCTTCATCTGGATGCCTGGGAGCTCACCTGCGCCGAATTCGGCATCCCCTTCGAGCGGGATCAGCTCTATCAATACGGCGGCATTCCCACCCGCAAGATCATCGCCATGCTGGCCGAGCAGCAGGGGCTGACGGTAGATGTCGAGGCCTTTACCCTTCGCAAGATTGCCCTCTACATGACCCATATCGACAAGGTCAGCGTCTTTCCCAAGATGTGGGCGCTGGTCAGGCACTATCACGGCAAAGTGAAGATGGGAATTGGCACCGGCTCACCACGCAATCAGGCGGACGCCATCCTGAAGATCACCGGTCTCGATGCCTATATTTCTGTGGTAGTGAGCGCAGATGATGTCACCAACCACAAACCCCATCCGGATACGTTTCTGAAAGTGGCCGAACAGCTGGGGGCCAATCCAGCTAACTGTCTGGTCTTTGAAGATACCCGGATCGGGCTTGAGGCAGGCAAGGCGGCAGGAATGGATACCCTACTGGTAATGGAAGGCGAGCTGCAACAGAGGTAGGAGGCGAGCTGGCAGCGCAGCAACATGGCGCATCCTCCCGGATGACGCACTGTTGCTGTTCAACTCCCGGATAAAGGCTGCTCCTGCAGACAGGAGATGAGCGTCGGCCCGGGGGAAACCGTCAAAGAGAGTGCATCGGCCATGGCTTTCTCCTGCCATGTCTGATGATGACGCAGCAACGCCAGCGCCTCAGCCGGCGTATCTGCAAAGACGGGGGCTGCCATGGCGGAAAATCCCTGCTCAACCAGCTGACGACGCTCATCGCTATAACGGGGGGCATTGGCATCGAGATAGGTAAGCGCCTGGCCCAGCGTGAAGAAGTGATAGTTGGGCATCGAATGACCCTCAAAAATAAAGTGCCATTCTACTCCTTTTTGGTCAATTTCCAGCCTCAAACCCTTATCCGTCCGGTGATCTTGTTCACATTTTTGTTAACAATCTCGCAAATCATCATGTCACCGCACATGGCCTGTCCAGAGGACCCATCATCCCCGGCGTGCAATAGACAACCAACCACTGTAGAGACCCCTATCCATGGCTCCACGCCAGGTCGGCGTCATTCGGTTGCCTGATGCCTTGACCATACTGCCCCCTGTCAGCCGATATATTGCCAACTGCGGTCGCTCCGGTAAGGGGCCACAACACTGGTTACGCATATTTCACCAGATATATAAAAAGATAAAAACGCTCCGGTTCTGGGCCAGCCGTCAGCCTATCGATAATGAACAGGCGTCGCCCATGCAAATATTTGAATTATATTCCAGCCACATCTTTAACCACTGTTACATTCATGTCTGCTAGCATATTTTTGCGCGGCAAGATAGATGACTAAAAAAACATAAAATACATATCTATGCACAATAAAATCGTTTGATGGCAGCTTGATGCATCGCATTAACCCTTTCTTTACACTCCTTCACTGCCAAGGCCTGTGCCCCAACACCCGTCCGGACTGGACTACTGCTCGATGCTGGGCCATTGGCGAGCAAACAGGTGACTATTCAGCGTGAATTGAATAGCAATATGCTTAAATTTGCGCCCATTGAGCCATCTCATAGAAATGCAATCAGCGGTTTGCAACCCCTGATAGCCACTCATAGAATCGCAGCGTCTGAAATATCTACCCTGTTCTCTTCTCCCTTATTCCTCTCAGTAATTGAGTGGATCACAAATAATAACCGGGGATGCCGCCGCTGGCGCAGTGGCCGTGGCGCACAACAAGATGGGGTAAACCTGTACCTGAATGAACAACAAATATTAAAAAGAGGCATATCTATGAGTGGCACCATCATCAAGTCGGCAAGAAATACCCCCCATGCACCCCAGGATCTGGGCCCCTGCACCCAAACGGTGGCGTTTTCTCATTACAACAATATCTCCGCCCAGCTGCCGGTCGATCCCGCCACCGGCAAGATGGTGAGTGGCGATGTCACCGCGCAGGCCAGACAGTGTCTGAGCAACCTCAAGGCGATCATCGAGAGCATCGGCCATGTGATGGACGATATGGTCAAAGCGACCATCTTCCTGAAAGAGATGGCGGATCTGGAGGCGGTCAACGCCGTCTATCGCGAATTCTTCCCGGGCTATCTGCCGACCCGCACCACCCTCGCCGTCGCCGCCCTGCCGCTGGGCGCGCTGGTGCAGATCGATGCCATCATCTCCAACGGCGAAGGTACCTTCCCGCAAGATCCTTGCCCGCTAGTGAAGCTCGCCCGCAATAGCGACAAGGCGCCGCACAATCCGCTCTCCACCCATACCGTGGCCTTCTCCCACTACAACAATATCGGCGCCCAGCTGCCGGTCGAGGCCGCCTCGGGCCAGCTGGTTGCCAGTGGCATCAAGGAGCAGGCGGGCCAGTGCCTGCGCAATATCAAGGCGGTGCTGGAGAGCATCGACGTGCCGTTTGACGATATCGTCAAGGTTACCGTCTATCTGACCGATCTGGCCGATCTGGAGGCCGTCAACGAGGTCTACACCACCTTCTTCCCCGACTCCGCCATCGCCCGCGCCGTTGCCTATCTGCCCGCCCGCTCTGTGGTCAGTGCCGCCGCCCTGCCCATGGGGGCACGGGTGCAGATGGATGCGGTCATCTCCCACGGTGACGGCACCCCGCCGCAACTGGTGGAAGACAGACACAATCTGGTGATCCGTGCCCGCAATACCGACAAGGCACCGCAGAGCCCGCTCCATTGCCAGACCGTCGCCTTCTCCCACTACAACCATCTCTCTGCCCAACTGCCGATTGACCCCGCCACCGGCAAGATCCTGGCTGGCTGCATCAAGGAACAGACCGCCCAGTGCCTCAGCAATATCAAGGCGATTGTGGAGAGCATCGGCCATGTGATGGACGATATCGTCAAGGTCAATATCCAGCTCGCCAATATCGCGGATCTGGCCGAGGTGGATGCCATCTATACCAAATACTTCCCGGCCTACCTGCCGGCCCGCACCGTGATCGCGGTGCGCGAACTGCCCGCCGGTGCTCTGGTACAAATCGATGCAGTGATGTCCAACGCCGAAAGCACCCCGCCGCAGGCGTAAGGGTTGCAATAAATAAAAAGAGACCGGCTATATGCCGGTCTCTTTTTACATGTCAGACAAAGAGGTAGCCCCTCAGCCCTCGATATCGCGGTTCCTGATCGCCACTCTGACCGCCTCTGCCGTGGTGGCCACCCCCAGCCGACGGCGGGCACTGCGCAGATGGTTCTCGACCGTGCGCACCGAGAGCTTCAGGGTGGTGGCGATGTCGGCATGGCGCCAACCCCGGGAGACCCACTCCAGCACTTCGCGCTCACGACCAGTGAGGCCGCGCTCGTGGCCCGCTACCGGCATCTCCATCAGCCGACGAGCTGCATGAAAAGCTGCCACCGCGATCAGCGCAAGGCCAACCCGAGCGGGAGCGCTGGCATCGATCTGATCACCGCCAAAACTCATCGCCCCCTCCAGTCCCAACGGCCCATAGACGGGTACCTGCAAGCCATGTCGGCCCGGCACTTCGGGCTGGCGAACGATACGGTACTGCTCACCAGAGGCGCCAACCGTTTTGCTCCAGAAGAAGGGCTGGTCTCGCTCCCTGATATGCATCGCCATCGGGCACTCGCGCATATAGGCATGCAGGTCGACCACCTCACCGCTCTCCAGCCACGCCCCCTCCAGCCAGTAAAGATGCTCGACCACCCCCTCCTCGCTGGCGCTGATGGAGAAAAGCGCAAAGCGGTGATACCCCAGCGGGGTGGCAAAGGCGCGCACCAGTTGCTGGATCTCCTCCAGCCGCTGGCACCCTTCCAGCGCCACCGCGACCTGCAATGCATTCGCTGGCGATGACGACAACCTCATCGCTTGGCAACCGCCTCCAGCAAGGTGGTGGCGGCCAGCTTGCCGAGGTTATTACCAGCCAGCGGGCTGTCACCGGTCAGCAGATTGCGATCCCGGCACACCTCTCCCGAGATGCCGTTGTTGACGATCTCAAAGCCAATCTCTTTGAGCTTCTCGCCAAACTTCCAGGTAAGGTGGCCAGGCATATAGCCAATTGCCGGGGTCTGGGCATCCAGCTCGTCGGGGAAGGCGCAGATCTTGTAGCCCGCGAAGGTCTCTGGATTGGCCACCGCCAGCAGCGCAGCAGGCCCGTGACAGAGGGAGATGATGAAGCGATCGTTGGCCATCGCCCACTCCAGCAGCGCTTTCACCTCGGCACTCTCCGGCAGCCCCATCAGGGCGCCGTGCCCGCCGGGAATAAAGACGCCGATATAGTCCGAGTCGGCGGCCAGCGCCTCTTTCAGCAGATCGGCCAGCTTGGCCGGTTGGCGGAACTGCGCCTGATATTTGCCATAGAGCCCCAGCACCTCTTCATCTTCGCCGGGCATGGCCCACCACTCGAACTTGACCGGATTGCCGGAGAGGGTGGCCACATCAAAGGCAAAGCCCGCCTTGTCGAGGTGATACATGGGCAGCAGGGTTTCGACCGGATGGTTGCCGGTGGAAAACAGGGTGCCGTTGTCGGTAGGCAGATAGCGCTCATCGGCCCCGATCAGCAGGATCTTCCAGCGCCCCTCCCGATAGGGAGCGGGATAGTCGGCCCCGGCAAGGTCAGATTTGCGCGAGGTGAACTGGCTCAGGGAGTAGGGCGACGGGAAGAAGGCATTCTGCTCTGCCGGATCCGGGGTTGGTTGTTTATCGTCAACAAGCATGTCGGTCATGGGTCAGGCTCCAGTAGTGGTGGACTCGGTCTCACAGTATTGACTGTCAGAGACCAAGTAAATGAGGGTTTTCCCTCAACCGCCATGACTATGGCAAGGGATGTGACAGCGCTGCGACAAAACCTGAACAGAGCGCCCGCCAGGGTTAGTCCATTGCGGCAAATGCCTTGACGATGGCATCCATGACCGCTCTGACCCGCGCAGCATGCTGCACATCCTGATGGGTCACCAGCCACACATCGTAGGATTGCTCTAATTGCCGCTCGGGCCAGACCCGCATCAACCCGGCTTGCTCGGCCAGCGGAACCGCCACCTCGCCAAGCCCCAACCCCATCAACAGGGCCTGACGCAGCATCAGGCTGGTATTGACCCCCGCGGCGACCGTGGCTCCCTCGGCCGCCTCTTCGAGCATCATGGGGGATCGCGCGCTCTGCCAGTGGGGCTCATACACCACCAGCGAATGGCCCGCAAAACCGGTGCCCGCTTCGGGAATGCCATGGCAAGCCAGATAGTCGGCGGAGGCATACAACCCGACCGGCCAGGAGACCAGCTTGCGAATAATCAGGTCGGGATTGTCCGGCTTCACCGTCCGGATCGCGATATCCGCTTCCCGCAAGGACAGATTGACCACCTGGGTAGAGGTATTGAGGATGACCCTGATATCGGGATAACGCTGATGCAGCTCGGTCAGGGCCGGTATCAGAAAATCCATCCCCAGGGTGTCTGTAGTCGCCACGCTGACCTCCCCGACCAGACGGTTGTCGACCCCTTGCGCCGCCCGCACGAAATCAATGGCCGCCAGCTCCATCTGCTGAGCGCTGGCCAGCACTATCTCCCCGACATTGGTCAGCACATACCCTTTGGATGTGCGGAGAAACAGCGTGGCCGCCAGACGATGCTCCAGTGCGGCAATCCGTCTGCCAATGGTGGCCTGATCGACCCCGACCACACGGGCGGCGCCCCTCAGGCTACCTTCCCGATGCAACGCCAGAAAAATTTTCGCATCATCCCAGTTCATCACGACTCCCGGTTGAAATGCATTTTTGCATTACAGGTGAGGGATAATACTGCGTTTATTCATCAGCAATCTCCACTATCTTGGTGCTCATCCCACTAGGGGAACCTCATATCACCTCGTTACAGGAGCAGCTGATGTCTCATTCTCATTTCATTCCCGCCACCATGAACGCGGTAGAGATTACCCAGCCCGGTGGCCCCGATGTCTTGCAACTGACCACCCGCGCCACACCAGCGCCCAAGCCCGATGAGGTCTTGATCCGGCACTATGCGACCGGCATCAATGGGCCGGATGTGATGCAGCGCAAGGGGCTCTACCCGCCTCCGGCAGGGGCATCGGATATTCCCGGGCTGGAGGTCGCCGGGATCGTGGTCGCCAAGGGGGAGCAGGTGACCCATCTCAAGATTGGCGACAAGGTCGCCGCGCTGATTTCGGGTGGCGGCTATGCCGAGTACAGCGTCGCCCACCAGAGCAATGTCCTGCCCCTGCCGCCCGGATTGAGCTTTGTCGAAGCCGCGGCACTGCCGGAAACCTTTATGACGGTCTGGTCAAATATGTTTGAACGGGGTCAGTTTAAAAAAGGGGACATTATCTTGATCCATGGCGGTGCCTCCGGTATCGGCACGACCGCCACCATGCTGGCCAAGGCATTTGGCGCCGCCAAAATCATCACCACGGTCGGCTCACCCGAGCAGCAGGCCGCCAGCATCAAGCTGGGCGCGGATGTGGCCGTGCTCTACAAGGAGGAAGATTTTGTCGAGGCCGTGCATGCCGCCACCGATGGCCATGGTGCCGACATCATTCTCGATATCATTGGCGGGGAGTATGTCGCACGCAACTATGCGGCGGCCGCCATCAATGGCCGCATAGTCCAGATCGGCATTATTGCGGGCGCCGCCCCCAATCTGGATCTGTTTCCCATGCTGCAAAAGCGACTGACCCATATCGGCTCCACCCTGCGCTCGCGTACCCCGCAGGAAAAAGCCGAGCTGATTGCCCAACTGCAAACTCATGTCTGGCCATTTATCGAACGCGGTGAGGTCAAACCGCAGGTTTACCAGACCTTCCCGCTGCATGAGGCCGCTGCCGCTCACCATTTGCTGGATTCAGGCCGTCATATCGGCAAGCTGGTATTAACCATGGCGCGGTTGTCGTCAGATTGATAAAGCCCATAGTGGAGCAGGCCGAGGTGGATGCGGTGATATCCAACGCCGAAAACATCCCACCGCAGGTGTAAGGTTTGTTGAAATAAAAAAGAGACCGGCTATATGCCGGTCTCTTTTTTGGTAAAAGGGAGGAACATTATTTTTATTGATTCGCCTTAAAAACGCGAACGTCCGATTACGCTTCGCTAATCGAACCTACTAGCTACGTTCAATAATTAAAAACGCACCAGCTTAGGCCGGTGCTTTTTCTGAAACGAAAAGAGAACAACAATATATTTTAATTGTCATTTGAATGATTTTTCATTCGTTCATAGACATGTTCATGGGCTGCACTTGAAATATCACACCCCATAGTCCTCCTTCCAAGGTTTTTGGCTGCAACCAAGGTTGAACCTGAACCAAAGAATGGATCTACAACCAAATCATCATGACTGGAGCTCTGAGATATAAGAGTCTCTAATAATGCAACAGGTTTTTCAGTAGGATAGCCACGATGCACTCGTTTACACTCCAGAACATCAGGTATACCCAAGTCGTTTAGTTTTCTTTTCCCTTTCTCAAAGAAAAGAATAAATTCATACTTGGCCCGATAATGATACCCCATACCAATTGCCATTTTATTCCAAACGATTGGTTTCCAAAATTTAAAACCAACTTTCTCCGCAATTGGTTTTACATAAAACATCGTTTCTTGATCGCAGAAAAGATAGAAATGTGAGTTTTTCTTTAACACTCGATAAAGCTCTAAAAATAAGCTTTCGAAACGTTCATTAGGGAAAATATCAAACCATTGATTACTTGATCCTTCACTTACTTTAAGACGAGTTGTCGTTCCTATTTTCCGATGCTTCTCAAGAGATTCATAAGGAGGGTCAGTAATAACAAGATCAACGCTTGCATCCGCAAGCGTCGACAACCATTTCACAGCATCATCACAAAATAGATTCATTTTATCTGCTTAATAAAGAACTACAGGGTCTACCATTCGAGTATACCGTTGATGGTGCCCCAGGGTCTAATGTCCGGCAATCGACACAATAGCTCTGATCACCCTGAGGATTAGCAGGTGTCCTACGTGCAGGTGTTTGTCCAAAAGCCTCCGGATGACGATGAAATACATGCTCCTGCCCATTGGTAGCAGAGCAACGAGGACATGACTTGTACTCATTACCCAATTCATCATACTTATGTAAAACACCAACATTTAAACGCTGGCCACAACATTGGCAAGGCATATCGAAGCTCCTTATTCTAGCTTTCAAGTCTAAGAGTAAATAAACACTCTAATTTAACAGTATTGACACATAACATATCAGCACTAAGACTCAAACTAACACCAGCTAAGGGCTATATGAAGCCTCTCACTCTTATTTTGAGATCCTCATCATTGGCGGGGCAATATATATACAGCCGTGTGTTCCGATACACCTAAAAAAGCGCCTCCCAAGGGAGGCGCTTTTCAGTTCAATACAAAGCAATCAGGGATTACAGGGATTCAGCGGTCGCAACCACGTTTTCTACGGTAAAGCCGAATTCCTTGAACAGCAGCTCGGCCGGAGCAGACTCACCGAAGGTGGTCATACCGATGATCTTGCCGCCGAAACCGACGTACTTGTACCAGTAGTCGGCGATGCCGGCTTCGATGGCCACACGCTTGGTGACGGAAGACGGCAGGACGGACTCTTTGTACTCGGCAGACTGAGCGTCGAACACGTCGGTAGACGGCAGAGAGACCACGCGCACGGCACGGCCCTTGGCAGTCAGCTGCTCATAGGCGGCAACGGCCAGTTCCACTTCGGAACCGGTGGCGATCAGGATCAGCTCGGGAGTACCGGCGCAATCCTTCAGCACGTAACCACCCTTGGCGGTGTCGGCCAGCTGCTGGGCAGTACGGTCCATCTGGGCCAGGTTCTGACGAGAGAAGATCAGAGAGGTCGGGCCGTCGGTACGCTCGATGGCGTGTTTCCAGGCGATGGCGGATTCAACCTGGTCACACGGACGCCAGGTGCTCATGTTCGGAGTCAGACGCAGGGAGGCGATCTGCTCAACCGGCTGGTGAGTCGGGCCATCTTCACCCAGACCGATGGAGTCGTGGGTGTAAACGAAGATGGCGCGCTGCTTCATCAGGGCGGCCATGCGCAGGGCGTTGCGGGCATACTCCATAAACATCAGGAAGGTCGCGCCGTAGGGGATGAAACCACCGTGCAGGGCGATACCGTTCATGATGGCGGACATGCCGAACTCGCGGACACCGTAGTGGATGTAGTTGCCGGAGGCATCGTCGTTGGTCAGGGACTTGGAGCCGGACCACATGGTCAGGTTGGACGGCGCCAGGTCAGCGGAGCCACCCATGAATTCCGGCAGCAGCTTGCCGAACGCTTCCAGTGCGTTTTGGGACGCTTTACGGGTTGCGATCTTGGCCGGGTTGGCTTGCAGGGTTTCGATGATCTTGGCGGATTCAGCAGCCCAGTTGGCCGGCAAGTCGCCTGCGGTGCGGCGCTTGAATTCGGCAGCCAGAGTCGGGTGAGCGGCTTCATAGGCGGCGAACTTGGCAGCCCAGTCTGCTTCCAGTTTGGCGCCCTTCTCCTGACCGTTCCACTCGGCAGCGATGTCGGCCGGGATAACGAACGGAGCGTGGTCCCACTTCAGGAACGCGCGAGCAGCGGCGATCTCGTCGTTGCCCAGCGGTGAGCCGTGGCAGTCATGAGAACCGGATTTGTTCGGAGAACCGTAACCGATGATGGTGCGGCAGCAGATCAGGGTCGGCTTGCCTGTCTCGGCCTTGGCGGCTTCGATGGCAGCGTTGATCGCTTCCGGGTTGTGGCCGTCAACAGCCGGGATAACGTGCCAGCCGTAGGCTTCGAAGCGCTTGACGGTGTCGTCGGTGAACCAGCCTTCCACGTGACCGTCGATGGAGATGCCGTTGTCATCCCAGAACGCGATCAGTTTGCCCAGTTGCAGGGTACCGGCCAGAGAGCAAGCCTCGTGGGAGATACCTTCCATCAGGCAGCCGTCGCCCATAAAGGCGTAGGTGTAGTGGTCAACGATGTCGTGGCCCGGCTGGTTGAACTGCTCAGCCATGGCTTTCTCGGCGATCGCCATACCAACGGCATTGGTGATGCCCTGACCCAGCGGGCCAGTGGTGGTTTCAACGCCCGGTGCATAGCCGTACTCCGGGTGACCCGGGGTGCGAGAGTGCAGTTGGCGGAAGTTTTTCAGATCGTCGATGGAGAGGTCATAACCGGAGAGGTGCAGCAGGGAGTACAGCAGCATGGAGCCGTGGCCGTTGGAGAGAATGAAACGGTCGCGGTCGGCCCACTTGGGGTTGTTCGGGTTATGTCTGAGGTGGCTACGCCACAGCACTTCGGCGATATCCGCCATTCCCATGGGGGCGCCCGGGTGACCGGAGTTGGCTTTTTGAACGGCATCCATACTCAATGCACGAATGGCATTGGCAAGCTCTTTACGAGAAGGCATCTGAATCTCCTGCGATTGCTTCATTTGATGGCCAAGATTAAGGCGCGTTATTGTCCCAGCAGGGCGCGCGGCGTGCAAATATTATCTGGATGAATAAAGTGGCTTTGGGAGGACAATCGCTTTTCTTGCCCTCTATTGGCCAAAGCAACCAGAGAAAAACGTTTGATTTCCATCCCTTTCGGGATAGGAGAGCACCGTTTGTGACCCATTGGACACTGCGCGACAAAATAGTGCTGGCAATCGGGGGGGGCGCTAATTAATATAGACGTCCAGATGTAGATACCTCTACACCATCCCATTCACCCGGTTATTGCTGTGGCGATAACCCAGACAAGCTGAGATTCATATCATGGCAAAGCTGTTTACTTCCGAGTCGGTCTCCGAAGGCCATCCAGACAAGATTGCGGACCAGATCTCCGATGCGGTACTGGACGCCATCCTCAAGCAAGATACCAAGGCCCGTGTCGCCTGCGAGACCCTGGTCAAGACCGGTATGGTCATGGTGGCCGGCGAAGTAACCACCTCTGCCTGGGTTGATATCGAAGAGATCGTGCGTGATACCGTGCGTGAAATCGGCTACACCCACTCCGACATGGGCTTCGACGCTGACTCCTGCGCCGTGCTGAACGCCATCGGCAAGCAGTCCCCGGACATCAACCAGGGCGTTGACCGCAGCGATCCGCTGGAGCAGGGCGCTGGCGACCAGGGCCTGATGTTCGGCTACGCCACCAACGAAACCGACGTGCTGATGCCGGCCCCCATCACCTACTCTCACCTGCTGGTGAAGCGTCAGGCTGAAGTGCGCAAGAACGGCACCCTGCCGTGGCTGCGTCCGGATGCCAAGAGCCAGCTGACCTTTGCCTACGACGACGCAGGCAAGATCATCGGTGTCGATGCCGTGGTGCTGTCTACCCAGCACGCCGAATCCATCAGCCACAAGGATCTGGTTGAGGCGGTACGCGAAGAGATCATCAAGCCTGTGCTGCCGGCCGAGTGGGTCAACAAGGACACCAAATACTTCATCAACCCGACCGGCCGTTTCGTTATCGGCGGCCCAATGGGTGACTGCGGTCTGACCGGTCGCAAGATCATCGTCGACACCTACGGCGGCATGGCCCGTCACGGTGGTGGCGCCTTCTCCGGTAAGGATCCGTCCAAGGTTGACCGCTCCGCTGCCTACGCCGCCCGCTACGTTGCCAAAAACATCGTTGCCGCCGGTCTGGCCGATCGCTGTGAAATCCAGATCTCCTACGCCATCGGCGTGGCCGAGCCGACCTCCATCAGCGTTGAAACCTTCGGCACTGCCAAGGTCGCCGAGGAGCTGCTGGTCAAGCTGGTGCGCGAACACTTCGAACTGCGCCCGTATGGTCTGATCGAAATGCTGGATCTGAAGCGCCCGATCTACCAGGCTACCGCTGCCTACGGTCACTTCGGTCGCGACGAGTTCCCGTGGGAGCAGACCGACAAGGCCGAACTGCTGCGTTCTGCCGCTGGCCTGTAAGGCTCGCTGTTGTGATAAAAGGGGAGCCTGGCTCCCCTTTTGCTTATCCGCCATTTGACGAGATGTTGATGTCTGCCACTCCTGCCCAGCTTGTCGCCCTGCTGCAACAACGCGTAGAAGCCTGCTTTGTGCAGGCCGAGGCGCGCCTTGGCCGCACCTTCCCCCGCCCGCGGATCTACTGCAATATACGGGGCCGGGCGGCGGGATCGGCGCGGCTGCAAACCTGGGAGCTGCGCTTCAACCCTGCCCTCTATCAGGCCAACCAGCAGGCGTTTCTGGATGAGGTGGTGCCCCACGAGGTGGCCCATCTGCTGGTCTATGCCCTGTGGGGTGACGGGCGCGGCAAAAGCCGGGTATTGCCCCACGGCCGCCAGTGGCAATCGGTGATGCGGGAGGTGTTCGGCCTTGAGCCCAGAACCACCCACAGCTTCGATCTGGCAGTATTGGCCCAGCGCACCGTGCCCTATCGCTGTCACTGCCAGCAGCATCAACTCTCTATTCGCCGTCACAACAAGGTGGTGCGTGGCGAGGCCCGCTATCACTGCCGCCGCTGCAAGCAACCGCTGGAGCGGGAACGGCCGGAGCCAGAGCAGTAAGCCAGCTTGTGTCGCGCCCCTGTGGTAGGGTGCCCGCCATCGTTCGTCAATCACCCCGTTTTGCAAGGAATCCCATGCGTTTCATCTCCTCAATCGCTCTGACCCTGCTGGCCGGTTTACCGCTGCTCAGCGCCCCCCTGCACGCCCAGACCTTTCGCGAAGCCAAGCAGGATCTGGTGAAGCTCTATCGCAGCCAGCCTGCGGTCACCACCTTCTACTGCGGCTGCGACATCGACTATCAGGACAAGAAAATGAGCCCGGATCTGGCCAGCTGCGGCTATGAGCCGCGCAAGCAGGCCAAGCGCGCCGCCCGCATCGAGTGGGAACACGTGGTCCCCGCCTGGGAGTTCGGCCACCAGCTGCAATGCTGGCAGGATGGCGGTCGCAAGAACTGTGAAAAAGCGAGCCCCGAGTTCAACAAGATGGAGGGGGATATGCACAACCTCTTCCCCGCCATTGGCGAGGTGAACGGCGATCGGGCCAACTACCGCTTCTCCGACTGGAACGGCAAGCCGGATCAGTACGGCCAGTGCCAGATGCTGGTGGATTTCAAGGATCGTCGGGTGCAGCCGCCCAAGGGGCCGGTACGGGGCCAGATTGCCCGCGCCTACCTCTACATGAGCCAGCAGTATGGGCTGCGTCTGGCAGCGCAACAGCGTAAACTGTTTGAAGCCTGGGATCGCCAGTACCCGGCAGAGGGCTGGGAGTGCGAGCGCAACCGCCGCATCGGCAAGCTGCAGGGCAATACCAATCCCTTTATTGAAAAGCAGTGCCAATAACCCCATTTGACCAGGGAGGGGGATCGCCCCTCCTATCATGAAGCCCTTCCCTACTGCCGCGTGAGCCTTGCTCGCCGCAGGATATGAAGGGTTTCCAAGCAAGAGACTGACAAGCAGCCATGCGCATTCCACGTATCTATGAACCGGCCACCCTGCAAGTTGGCCAGACCATCGCCCTGTCGGAAGACGGCGCCAACCATATCGGCCGGGTACTGCGCATGCAGCCGGGCCAGCAGCTCGAGCTGTTCAACGGCGATGGCAATCAATATCCCGCCACCATCGCCAGCGTCGGCAAGAAGTCGGTGGAAGTGACCATCGACAGCTGCGACGTCCAATCGGTGGAGTCACCGCTGGCCATCCACCTCGGTCAGGTGATCAGCCGTGGCGACAAGATGGACTTCACCATCCAGAAATCGGTGGAGCTGGGCGTCACCTGCATCACCCCGCTCTTCTCCGAACGCTGCGGCGTCAAGCTGCCGGCCGATCGGCTGGAGAAGAAGCGCGAGCAGTGGCAGAAGGTGGTGATCAGCGCCTGCGAACAGTGCGGCCGCAACGTGGTGCCAGAGGTGCGCATGCCGATGGAGCTGGACGCCTGGCTGGCAGAAGAGACCAAGGAGCTCAAGCTCAACCTGCACCCGCGTGCCGAGTACAGCATCAACACCCTGCCCGTTCCCGAGCATGGGGTGCGCCTGCTGATTGGCCCGGAAGGGGGCTTGTCGAGCGACGAGATCGCCCGTACCGTGCAGGAAGATTTCAAAGAGATGCTGCTGGGGCCGCGGGTGCTGCGCACCGAAACCGCCGCCCTGACTGCGATTACTGCGCTGCAGTGCCGCTTTGGCGATCTAGCTTGATACTATCGGCCGCATCAATCAGCCCCATGGCTGCATCGACGCAGCCTCAAGCGGACGATTACGCTGCGCTAATCGACCCTACAACCCTATCGAGCCATTAAAAAGGAACAGCGGATGACCATTAAACTCGGCATCGTGATGGACCCCATCTCGGCCATCAACATCAAGAAAGATTCCAGCTTTGCCATGCTCGAAGAGGCGCAAAAGCGCGGCTATGAGCTCTTCTATCTGGAGATGAAGGATCTCTACATGGAAGCCGGTCGCGCCTTTGGCACCATGCGCCCGCTCACCGTCAAATATGACTATGCCGACTGGTACACCCTGGGCGAGGTGGTGGATCAGCCCCTCTCCAACCTCGATGTGATCCTGATGCGAAAGGATCCGCCGTTCGATACCGAATTTATCTACGCCACCTACATGCTGGAGCGGGCCGAGGATGAGGGTTGCCTTATCGTCAACAAGCCGCAGAGCCTGCGCGACGCCAACGAGAAGCTCTACACCGCCTGGTTTGCCGAGCACACCCCGACCACGCTGGTAACCCGCCGCGCCGACAAGCTGCGCGCCTTCCACGCGAAACACAAGGACGTCATCCTCAAGCCGCTGGACGGCATGGGCGGCGCCTCCATCTTCCGCATGAAGGAAGATGACGCCAACGTCGGCGTGATTATCGAAACCCTGACCGCCCACGGCAGCCAGTACTGCATGGCGCAGACCTATCTGCCCGCTATCAAGGATGGCGACAAGCGGGTGCTGGTGGTGGACGGTGAACCGGTTCCCTACTGTCTGGCCCGTATTCCGGCGCAAGGCGAAACCCGTGGCAATCTGGCGGCCGGTGGCCGTGGTGAAGCCCGTCCCCTGAGCGAAGCTGACTGGGCTATTGCCCGCGCGGTGGGCCCGACGTTGAAAGAGAAAGGGCTTATCTTCGTCGGCCTCGACATCATCGGCGATCGGCTGACCGAGATTAACGTCACCAGCCCGACCTGCATTCGCGAGATTGAAGCCGCCTTCGACGTGCACATTACCGGCATGCTGATGGATGCCATCGAGCGTCGGCTGGGCAAATAATCGCCAGGCAGGCTAAACCGGCCTGTTCAGGGGTAACCCGTCCCCGACAAGCCCGGAAACAGAGAGGGTGGCCCGGCGCCACCCTCTCTGTTTCAAGACAATCCGGAAAGGGGCGGGATCTCGCCCAGCCCAAAAAGCGGTTTTTCCCATGGGGATCAACTGCCATAATTGACCTCAAATACCTTTGCACTATTTGGCCTCTATGCAAACACTGCAAAATCACTTCCTGCTTGCCATGCCAAGCCTGACGGATCCCTACTTCGAGCGCTCGCTGGTCTATCTGTGCGAGCACAACGAAGAGGGCGCCATGGGACTGGTCGTCAACATTCCGGTCGAGATGTCGCTGGAAACCATGCTGACCCAGCTCCAGCTCAATCCGCCCAACAACCCGGAGCTCAAGCAGCCGGTGCTGCAAGGGGGACCGGTTCACGCCGATCGCGGCTTCGTGCTGCACAGCTTCCGCCCCGGTTTCAACTCCACCCTGCAGGTGGGGGATGAGATGATGGTGACCACCTCCAAGGATATTCTGGAAACCCTAGGTACGAGCGAGGCTCCTGCCCATTGGCTGGTGGCCCTTGGTTATGCCGGCTGGAGCGCCGGGCAGCTGGAGCAGGAGCTGGTGGACGGCGCCTGGCTGGTGATCCCCCCCAATCCGGCTCTGGTGTTCAAGACCCCCATTCACAAACGTTGGCAGCAAGCCGCCGCCAGCATAGGGGTGAACCCGGTTCACCTCTCCAGCGACATCGGCCACAGCTGATCGGCTGGCCCGCTCCGCTCTCTATTTCGAGGATTTATCAGTTATGTCATCACGCAGCATCATGGGCTTTGACTATGGCACCAAGAGCATTGGCGTCGCCATCGGTCAGGAGCTGACTGGCACAGCCCAGCCTCTGCGCGCCCTCAAGGCCAACGACGGCATCCCCAACTGGGACGAGATTGAGAAGCTGCTCAAGGAGTGGCAACCGGATCTGCTGGTGGTCGGTCTGCCGCTGAACATGGATGGCACCGATCAGGAGATCACGGTACGGGCCCGCAAATTCGGCAACCGGCTGCATGGCCGTTTCGGCAAGCCGGTGGAGTTCAAGGATGAACGACTCACCACCACAGATGCCCGCGCCCGCCTGTTTGAGCGAGGCGGCTATCGCGCGCTGGAGAAAGGCAGTGTGGACGGGGTATCGGCGCAGCTGATCGTCGAAGCCTGGATGGAAGAGCAGTACAACTAAGCCATCAACAGCAAGGCAAGGGTCGCCGCCCTTGCCTTGTCTCGCACTATCCTCCCCTCATTACGCCTGTGATGGACCCGCGACCAGACCTTCGGCCTCTGTCGGCGTCGCATTCATCATCCGGTTGAGCCAGGGCACCATCAGCCCCATCACTACCGCAATCAGCAGGGTCGCCATCCCGATCTTGCCAAATACGCCGGTGTAAATGGGCAAAGTTTGCAGCGGATCCGTCATCCCTTGCGGCACGGCGGTAAAGGTCGCCACATAGCCACCCAGCAGGGATGCCATCGCCTGAGTCAGGAACCACATTCCGAGAATGAAGCCCATCAACCGTTGTGGCACCAGCGCGGCGACCATCGCCAGCCCCAGCGCACTGATCATCAGCTCGCCCAGACTCTGGAACAGGTAGATAAGCACCATAAACCAGGGGGAGGTCAGCCCCTGCTCATCGGCAAACCACCAGCCGGATGCCGCCGCCGTCAGAAAGCCCAGCGAGCAGAAGAACATCCCGAGGGTGAACTTGAGCGGCATGGTGAGATCCCGCCCCTTGCTGCCCATCCGGGTATAGATCATCGCGAGTACCGGGCTACCCACCACCACCCAGAATGGGTTGAGCGCCTGGAAGCTGATTGGGTTGACGCTCATGCCCAGCATCTCGTGGTGCATGTTGTTGATGGCAAAGAAGTTCAGAGACGTCGGCATCTGGGCATACAGCACGTAGAAGAGCACCGCCTCCAGCATCAGCACGAAGGCCACATACATCTTGTTGCGGCCCACGGTGTCAAGCTTGAACGCCTCACGAAAGAAGAAGATCACCACGGCGATGGTCACCGTCATCAGCACCATGTTGGCGATCACCACGTGGTGCATCAGCCAGGCGCAGAAGAAGACCATGGCTACCGAGCCCAATATAACCAGCAGCAGCTTGCTGTAATCGAGCGGCAGGTGATCCGGCGCGGAGCCAATATCCTTGACCATATTGCGGCAGGCAAAGAAGGTAAGCAGCGCAATAATCAGCCCCACCCCGCACAGGTTATAGGTCACGGTATAGCCGTAGTGTTCGGCAATTACCGGCGCGAGCGAGAGGGAAATAAGGGAGCCGATATTGATCGACATATAAAACAGGGTAAACGCCCCATCCAGCCGCGGATCTTTTGGCTGGTAGCATTTTGACAGCAGGCTGGCCGGATTGGCCTTGAACAGGCAGTTACCGACCGCAATGGTGCCCAGCGCATAGAAAATCAGGTCGGGATTGTAGATCGACAGACCGGTCATAAAGTAGCCTACCACCAGCACTACGGCCCCCAGCACCATGGTGCGCTTGGTGCCGAAAACATGGTCACCGACATAGCCACCGACCGAAATCAGGCCATATACCAGCGCCGAGAAGGCACCGAAGGTAATAAAGGATTGCTCTTGGGAAAATCCCAGTTGTTGCACAAAGAAGACCGCCAATATCCCCTGCACGCCGTAATAACCGAAGCGCTCCCAGAGTTCGACGAAAAATATCATAAAGAAGGGTTTGGGTTGTTGTAACAACCCGGTCGGTGCTGTTGCTGGACGCATATCAACCTGCCTTTGCTGAGATTTATTTTTATTAATCTGATGGTGGCTGCCGCACTATTTTTTGCCCGCCATTGCTATAACGGAGATCACAGTCAGCCTGCCAATCTGGCTATTTTCGGGTGCAAGCGCCCCGTTCGATGAAAGGTGTTTTTCATCTAGCCGGTTTCAATTACGGGTTATCGGGGGATGGTGAGTGGCGTCTCCCAGTACAGTTACCGGCTCCGGGTTCTACCTTTGCTGCATCCCTTCACTCAAGCCGGTTTATCAACCTTGATGCTTATTCCTCTCTGCTCCGTCACTTATGGCTGGTGGCCAGATAGCCGGGGCATGACACGGCCACAGACGACCTGTGGGGCTGGCTCACGCCGCGCTCTACTGACAGTCACCTACGCAGGCGCTATCTAACCCCGCCATTCCAAGGGGTGTCATGCTATATCACTGCAAATACAGGAACTTAATGGTCGATCACACTTTAAAAGTGACCATTAGTGAAGTTTTCTAATGAAACCACATGAATTTTTTTCGTGAAAAGAGCTTCACTCGAGACGTGCAACCAAGGCTAATCTGTGCATAAAGAGAGTTGAATTGCACACAGTTGAACCCGAACTCGGCACTTAAGTCGTGCAAAAGCCCACTCATCCGGGCGATACGACAACAAAAAGCCGGAGCAGATGGCTCCGGCTGCTCGATGGGCACCGTCACGGCCACATTAGCGTGGCGATTCGTCGTTGTAGAGCCGCCGGATCTCGTTGCGCAGCCACATCACCTTGGCATCCTGATTGTGCCGTTTGTGCCACAGCAGGATGAAGGCGATCTCCAGCTGGGCGTAGAGCTTCTCGGGGAGCGGCAGCGGCATGGCGATCAGATTGTCGTGATGCCGACTGGCATAACCACCACAGTAAGAGGGCGCCACCGCAATCAGCTCGTGGCTCGACTGGGAGGCAATATGCAGCGCCTGCTCGAAGCTGGAGACCATGATGGGCACCTCCCGCTTCAGCCCCTCGTCCTCCAGCAGACTGTCGAGGGCCCAGGTATCGTTCGCTTCCCACACCATGCTGATCTGGGGGCAGGCCAAAAAATTCTCCAGCGACCACTTCTGCTGGAGCAAGGGGTGATCCTTGCGCAGGAACACCACCGGGCGATCGGTGAACAGCACCTCGTGATCGATGTAATAAGGCAAGCGGTTGACCTTGGCCAGGGAGCGGCCATGGGTCTCGCGGGCGCAGAAGCCGAGATCCGCATCGCCATTGACGATGTCGTTGAGGGAGTGGTGATCCCACCCCAGCATCCTGACCACCGAGTTGGGGTACTTCTGGTAGATGGTCATGGGCAGATCGCTCAGGAAGCTGATGTAGAAGGGGGACTCCATCACTAGGGTGAAGCGGGCACCATCGGGGATCGCCTCGCTATTGAGCGAGGTGATGTTGTCAGTGAGCTGGAACCAGACCTTCAGCTCCTCCTCCAGGGTCAGGGAGAGGTTGGTGGGCTGCAACCCCTGCCGTACCCGTACAAACAGGGGATCGTCAAACCACTCCCGCAATTTGGCCAAAGACTTGCTCACCGCCGACGGAGTGACACAGAGCTTTTTCGCCGCCCCTGCCACACTGCGCTCCTGCATCAGGTACTTGAAGACCACCAGCAGGTTCAAATCGAGTTCACCCAGATTGCGCATATCCCCTCTCATCTTCCATCAGCCCTGCGACTGCGCTTCACGAAGCGCGAGCCATGGTAACAGCCCTTTGACAGCCAGGTAACTGAGCAGTGCCAGCAGCAAGGCGCAGATCAGCATCTCGGTCGGGGCAAAGCCAAGTTGACCCAGCAGCCAGATGTAGAGGCCGGAGAGGCTGATCTGCATGATGCAGAGCACGGCACTGGCAAAGGCCACGTTATGCTGGCAACCATCGAGCGCCTCCCCCATCGCCACCCCGAAGCCACAGGAGAAGCCGACACAGACCAGCGCAAACCCCGGCAGCAACAGATGGATATCGCCCCCCGCCTGCCAGCTGCCGAACAGTGAGCACGCCGCCAGCAGATAGGAGAGATGAGACACAGCCAGCACTTTCTGTTTGCCCAACCAGCGCAACAGCAGGGGCGTCAGGAAGGAGGTGGACATACTCACGCCGGCCATCACCATCATCACGATGGAGTACTGCTCGGTAGTGAAGCCAAACTCCTTCATCAGGATCAGCGGCGAGACGCTGACATAGACCAGAATGGCGGTCACACTGGCACTGGTCAGCAGGGAGAGCAGCATAAAGCGCGGCGAGCGCAGCAGGGCAAAGGGCAGCGCAGCGCCACTGTCCGGTTGCCGCGCCGGGCGGGTCTCTTTGAGCAGAAGCAAGTTCACCAGACCGCTGACGGCAGCCACCAGCGCCATCGCCACGAAGATCCCGCGCCAGTCAAAATGGGACAGGATGAGGTAACCGAGCACCGGCGCCAACACCGGGATCACGCAGATGACCCCGTTAATCATTGAAAGTGCCATCGCCAGCCGCTCCTGACACAGCACGTCCCGCAGCACGGTAAAGGTCATGATATAGAGCGCACCGGCCCCGACTCCCTGCCAGAAACGGCCGAAATAGAACTGACTTATCCCCTCTGCACTGCCTGCCACCAGCGAGGCGAGGACAAAAATCAGCGCCCCCCCGAGCACCACCCAGCGCCGCCCGTAGCGATCGGCAATCATCCCCCCCAGCAGCACGGTGGCCGCCATGCCAAACAGATAGATGGAGAAGGCGGTGTGGATCTGCACCTCGCTCGCCTGCAGGGTATCGGCAATCCGGGGCACGGCGACCAGATAGAGATCGATCCCGACCGGATAGAGGATGATCATCAGGAAGGCGCACAGCAAAAAAGTTCTCATGGAGGCTCCGTAACAGAAATCTGACCCCTGTTCTGCCAAAAGCGCGGCAAACAGCAGGCACACGGGTGACTATGCGGAGCACTATAGGGGGGGGCTACCTCCACAGCTAGTGAAGAGATGGCGATCGGTACATTCCAATCAGGAAATATTCTATTGAGTTACGTGCCTGGGCGGCCATATTGAATCGAGCAGACTCACTAATAAACCGCGTCACCTCCCGCTCATTGCCATCCCTGCGCTGCACTTTACCGCCCGTCAGTTATCCGCCTTCACCCTTGCGGGCGTATAAGCTGTAGGTGCGACGCAATACAGGGAATGTGTATGAAGGGAATGAAGAGAGAAGAGCAGATTGCCGGGCTGCTGGCGACACTGGAGCAAGTCATTCTGGGCAAGCCGCTGCAACTAAAAATCGCGCTGGTGACCCTGCTGGCGCGCGGTCATCTGCTGATCGAGGATCTGCCCGGTATGGGCAAGACCACCCTAGCCCACGCGCTGGCACAGGTACTGGGGCTGGCATGCAGGCGGATGCAGTTCACCGCCGATCTGCTCCCCGCCGACCTGCTGGGGTTGCAGATCTTTGACTCCCAGCAGCAAACATTTCGCTTTCACCCCGGCCCCATCTTCACCCAGGTACTGCTGGCGGACGAGATCAACCGTGCCAGCCCCAAGGTGCAGAGCGCCCTGCTGGAGGCGATGGCCGAGGGCAAGGTGAGCATCGAGGGCCACACGCACCCACTCCCCATTCCATTTTTCGTCATCGCCACCCAGAATCCGGCGGATCAGGCGGGCACCTATCCGCTGCCGGAATCCCAGCTCGACCGCTTCGCCGTGCGACTCTCGCTGGGTTTTCCGCCACGAGAGGCGGAGCGCCAGTTGCTGCGCGGCAACCAGCCGACTGACCCGTTGCCCTCCATGCTGAATGCCGCCGAGCTGGCTGCCCTGCAAGCGGAAGGTGATGCTATCCATGTTTCCGATGCCACCCTCGACTACCTGCTGGCGCTGGTGCACCAGAGCCGCTTTGATGGGGAGCTGCCACAGCCCCTCTCCCCCCGGGCAGCCCAGACCTTGCTGGCGGTGAGCCGGGCCTGGGCGCTGGTGGCGGGGCGGCGCTTTGTCACGGTGGAGGATGTGCAGGCAGTCTTCCCCTATATGGCCGAGCATCGGCTGCGGGGCAGCTTTGGCGTACAGCACGGCGAAGCCTGTCCCCTTAGCCAGCGATTGCTGGCCCGGGTCGATCCGGACAATCCCTGATGAGCAAATTGTTTGACCGTTGGCAGCTGTGGCGAGCTCGCTGGCAACGACGCTGGCTCGACCGTCGCATTCCCCCGGCCCGCCAGATCACGCTGGGTACCCGCAGCCTCTTTATCCTCCCCACCCGCATGGGGCTGCTCTATCTGCTGGTGCTGCTCGCCATCTATCTGCTCGGCACCAACTATCAGAACAATCTGGTACTGCTGGTGGCCTACTGCCTTGGCAGCCTGTTTATGGCCGCCATGTGGCTCACCCACCGCAACCTGCTGGGGCTGGAGCTGCTGGGTGGCCCGCTGGTGCTGGGGGAAGCGGGTAGCCAGCTGCCTATCCGTATCTTGGTGCAGAGCCCGCGCCCGGTGCAGGCGCTCCGGTTTAGCCTCAACGAAGGCACCCTCTGGCTGGCACAGGCCGACGCTGTGCCCAGCACAGTTATCCTACCCGTATCGGGCTCGCGCCGCGGGCCATTGCACCTTGGTCGATTGCGGGTTGAAAGCCGCTACCCTCTCGGCCTGTTTCGCTGCTGGTCCCTGCTGGACTTGCAACTGGAAGGCTGGCTCTCTCCCAAACCAACATTCGGCGCGCTAAGAGGGGAACATGCGACCCAAAACGAGGGGCATCAGGGCCAACCCGCTCCGGCCACTCTCGGTGACTTTGACTCTCTGCGGACACATCAGGCCGGTGAACCACTGAGCCGGGTCGCCTGGAAGCAACTTGCCCAGGGGCGCGGCCTGCTGACCAAACAGTTCCATGAGCCACAGCAGGATGACACTCACCTCACCTTGCAGCGGATCGCGGGTGGGGATCTGGAGCAGCGGCTGGCAGTGCTGGCCTGGTGGTGCGCAGATTACGGCAAGCGGGGCATCCCCTTTACCCTAACACTGGCAAACCAGACGCTGGGACCCGATAGCGGCGCCGCCTTTGTGCAGCGCTGCCTGCTGGCACTGGCCCGATTCGATGCAACACCACCGAAGAGCACGCCCGATGCTGCTCGATAACCGCCGCCTGTTACCACTCATCGCCCTGCAACAGCTGCTGCTGGTCGCGGCGCTCTGGCCACAGTTGCAGCTCTGGGTGATGGCAGTAGGCGCCATGACCCTCGGCGTCCGGGCCATGATGCTGTGGCGCGGCTGGCCGCCCCTGCCTGCCCGCTGGTTGGCGCTGCTGGCCATCACAACCGTGGTGTTGCTGGGGTTGCAGTGGCGCACATTGGGCACCCTGCCCGCCCTGATCAATCTGCTCTGGATCGGCTATAGCCTGAAGATGATCGAAGTGCGGCGCGAGCGGGATATCGAGCAGGTGCTACAGCTCGCCTTCTTCCTCATCGCGCTGGCGCTGGTACAACGCCAAAGCATCGGCTGGACGGCCGGAATGACAGTAGCACTCTGGCTGGCAGTAACCGCGCTGGTGGCCGCCGTCGCCCCCGAACAGAAACGGCCTTGGCGCAGTGCGGGTGGTACCCTGCTGCTGGCGCTTCCCCTGCTCATCACTCTGTTTCTGCTGCTGCCAAGGCTCCCGCCCCTCTGGCAGATGCCCACCACCAGCCGCGCCCTGTCGGGGCTCTCGGAAGAGCTGGCCCCCGGCGATATCAGCGAACTGGTCAACTCCTCGGAACTGGCCTTTCGGGTCACCTTTGCCGATGGCCCGCCCCCGGCCCGCGAGCGCTACTTTCCGGTGATGCGCCAAGAAATTTTCGATGGCCAGCGCTGGTTGCTGAGCCCCGAGGTCAGGGCATGGCAGCAGACAGTGCCGGTGCAAACCGGGCTCCCCCTTCTGGCATCCTCTTCTCAGACCAACTCTCAACTGGCAGATAGTCCGTTACCCGCCGGGAGCTACGAGGTGATCGCCGAGCCCCAGCGCCACCGCTGGGCCTTTGCTCTGAGCGAACCGCACCTGCTGGCGGGACCGGTAATGCTCACGCCTCTCAACACCCTCTATCGGCAGGGGAGCAGCGAGATGGCGATACGCTATCGCATTGGCCGCGGCGAAGCACAGATCGAGGATGATAGCCAAGCCGCCCAGCGCAACCTGCAACTGCCAGCCGGGGGCAACCCGAGAGCGCGAGCTCACGGCCAAGGGCTGGCTGTGCGCTATCCAGAACGCGCCAAGCTGGTCGCCGCCCTGCTCGCACAGTTTCGCAGCCAATCCTATTACTACACCCTGACCCCGCCACGACTTGGCAGTGACGGGGTGGATGCATTCCTGTTCGATACAAAGCAGGGCTTTTGCGGCCACTACGCCATGGCGACCGCTTTCGTGCTGCGCGCTGCCGGTATTCCTGCACGACTGGTCACCGGTTATCTCGGCGGCGAATGGAATCCCAGGGGCAACTATCTGGCGGTACACCAGTTCGATGCCCATGCCTGGGTGGAGTATCTCGATGAAGGGGGCTCATGGCGGCGAATCGACCCCACGGCGGCAGTGGCACCTGAGCGCATTGAAGACGGCGTGAGGGAGGCCCTGAGCGACGAGTTTACCGCCGCCGACCCCCTCGCTTTGCAACGTTATCGCAACTGGGCCCTGCTCAATCAGCTGCGCTGGTGGGGCAACAATATCGAATACCAGTGGAGTCGCTGGGTGATTGGTTACGATGCGGGCCAGCTCTGGCAGCAAATCGGTCTGCGCTGGCCTGCACTGGCAGCGCACACTCCCTGGTTGATCCTCGCGAGCCTGATGCTGGTCGCCCTGCTGGTGAGCCTGCCCCTGCTGTTGCCCGCGCGCCTGCCGCCAGCGCGGCGCATCTGGCAGCCCCTGCTCAAACGGGGCAAACGCAGCGGCTACTCACCCCAGCCCACCGAGAGCATGGGGGCATGGTGCGAGCGACTGGCGCGGCTGCGTCCTGACCTTGCCCATCCTCTGCTAAAGAGTGCGTGGCTCTATCGCCGCTGGCGTTATGCCCCTTTCAGCGACCGACAACAAAGGCGCTGCTGGCGCCAGTTGCAACTGCGTATAAAACAACTCACCCTGCTCTGGGATCAACCGCAGAAGAGCAAGCCATAAAAAGGGGGAGCCACTGGCTCCCCCCTCAGGTTTTAATCAAGAGGTTTGACTCACCGCTTGTTATTTTTTGGTCGGATTGTCCCAAATTCCCTCTTCCAGCTGGGAGCGGATCTCCGGGTACTTGTTGGCATCAAAGGTGGGCACCTTGCCCAGCTTGAGCTGGTCGTTGTAATCCTTCGCCAGCTTGATGGCGACGCCGGAGAGCAGCAGGATCGCCACCAGGTTGACGATGGCCATCAGTCCCATGGAAACATCCGCCATGGCCCAGACAGTGGGTAACTCGCCCACAGAGCCGAACATCACCATACCCAGCACAAACATCCGGAACAGCATCAGGCCGCCCTTGTGGTTGTGCTCGAGGAACACCAGATTGGTTTCGGCATAGGAGTAGTTGGCCACGATAGAGGTGAAGGCGAAGAAGAAGATGGCTGCCGCGATAAAGATGTTGCCACCGCTGCCAATCTGGGAAGAGAGCGCACGCTGGGTCAGCTCGACACCGGTCACACCGGAGCCCGGCTCAAACTGACCTGACATCAGGATGATGGCGGCGGTACAGCTACAGATTACGATGGTGTCCATAAAGACCCCCAGCATCTGCACATAACCCTGGGAGGCCGGGTGCGGCGGATAGGGAGTGGCTGTCGCCGCGGCGTTGGGCGCAGAGCCCATGCCCGCCTCGTTGGAGAAGAGACCGCGCTTGATACCGTTGATCATCGCCTGGGAGATGGCATAACCCAGCGCACCCGAGCCTGCCTGCTCAATCCCGAAGGCAGACTTGATGATCAGCATGAAGACATGGGGCAACTCGGTGATGTTCATCGCCACGATCACCAGCGCCAGCAGGATGTAGGCCAGCGCCATAAAGGGCACCACCAGCTCGGCAAAACGGGCAATGCCACGAATGCCGCCGAAGATAATCAGGCCGGAGAGTGCCACCAGCGCCAGACCGCTGACCCAGTCAGGAATGCCAAACGCCACCTTCATCGCCAGACTGATGGAGTTGGCCTGCACCGCGTTGAACACCAGACCAAATGCTAGGATCAGGCAGAGCGAGAACACCACCCCCATCCAGCGCATGCCAAGGCCTTTCTCCATGTAGTAGGCTGGGCCACCACGGTAGTTGCCATCCTCATCCTTGACCTTGTAGAGCTGGGCCAGGGTGCTTTCGACGAAGGCGGTCGCCATGCCGATAAAGGCAATAAGCCACATCCAGAAGATGGCACCGGGGCCACCCAGATAGATAGCGACAGCAACACCGGCCAGGTTGCCGGTGCCGACTCGGGCGGCAAGGCTGGTACAGAGGGCCTGGAAGGAGGAGATGCCTGCGTTGTCCGATTTACGGCTGTTTTTCAGCACGGAAAACATGTGGCCAAAGTGACGGATCTGGATAAAACCCAGGCGGAAGGTGAAAAAGATCCCGACCCCGATGAGCAGGTAGATGAGCACGGCTCCCCACATCAGGTCGTTTAGCATCGCAATCAAGGTGTCCATAATTCTCTCGTTGTTATTCACATCCATGGCCAGTCTGCGCTGACCGTTTTCTGTCTGTCGTTTAATTAGCGTTTCGCTAAAGGGGCGGAATCTAGCACAGCGGGAGAGCCCGGAATAGTGATCCCGGTCACGCGAGACACAAAAAACGAACGGTAAAAGCCCATAAAGCTCCATTTAAATCGCAAACTTTCAACAAACTCAATAATTCAATCAGACAGGCCACCATTAAGCCCCATAAGAGAACCATTTTGATATATCCCTGATGAGCTATCCGGAAACGCAAACGCTTGCATGAAATAGCTTTCAAACGGCGATATTTCGCCAAACGTTTTCGCTGTAATTAAATTTCAAGTGCGTAGCGAGATAATTTATGTGATCGACGACACAAATATCGATATTGGCTAAAAAAGTTCAGCTGAAAGCAAACCGGAGCGAGGTCGGAAGGAAATGTAAAAAACCTTACTAATCATATAGTTTCACGCCATAAAACGGGATGACTCAACAGCCTGAATGTTTAACAACCAAGCGCCCCTATTGCAGGATGCAGCACATCAGTATTAATTAGGCAGGCAATGACGATGGGCCGCCCCCATCGCGCTTTTCTGAGCCTGAGGCACCAAGATCCTGTAATTTTATTTCAGAACCACCGTCTCAAGCCCGCAACCCAGGGATTACTCCCTCATTAAGAGATGATATTCGCTATGGCCGATAAATTAACCCAGCTGAAAGCCCTGACCACTGTTGTTGCCGACACCGGTGATATCGAAGCCATCAAACGCTATCAGCCCATCGATGCCACCACCAACCCCTCTCTGGTTCTGAAGGCCTCCGAGATCCCCGAGTACGCTCCGCTGATCGAAGACGCCATCAAGTGGGCCAAAGCCCAGAGCCAGGACAAGGCACAGCAAATCATCGACGCGGGCGACAAGCTGGCCGTCAACATCGGTCTGGAAGTGCTGAAGATCGTTCCGGGCCGTATCTCTACCGAAGTGGATGCCCGTCTCTCCTTCGATACCGAGGCCAGCATCGCCAAGGCCCGCAAGCTGATCCGTCTTTACAACGAAGCGGGTATCAGTAACGACCGCATTCTGATCAAGCTGGCCTCCACCTGGGAAGGGATCCGTGCCGCCGAGGTTCTGGAGAAAGAGGGTATCCAGTGCAACCTGACCCTGCTGTTCTCCTTCGCCCAGGCCCGTGCCTGTGCCGAAGCCGGTGCCTTCCTGATCTCCCCGTTTGTGGGCCGCATCCTCGACTGGTACAAAGCCAAAAATGGCCGTGACTACACCGCCAGCGAAGATCCGGGCGTGGTCTCCGTTACCTCCATCTACAACTACTACAAGCAGCACGACTACCCGACCGTGGTGATGGGCGCCAGCTTCCGCAACACCGGCGAGATCCTGGAACTGGCCGGTTGCGACCGCCTGACCATTGGTCCGGCCCTGCTGGAAGAGCTGAGCAAGAGCGAAGGCGCCGTGGTACGCAAACTGGACTACACCGGTGAGCGCAAGGCCAAACCGACCCCTATGACCGAAGCCGAATTCCGCTGGGAACTGAACCAGGACGCCATGGCTCACGAGAAGCTGGGCGAAGGTATCCGCATGTTTGCCATCGACCAGGGCAAGCTGGAAACCATGCTGGCAAGCCGCCTGTAATCGATTAATTTTTATGAAAAAAACCGGGCCCCTACCAAGGGGCCCGGTTTTTTTCATGGGCTTTTTTAGCGCTGTCATAGAGTCGTCACGAAAACGTTTTAATTTCAGATTCGTTATGTTATACGGGTGGTGAAAACGATAAAAGCCAAGGAGGGAGCCATGGAAATGTTCAACTTCGATTATGACGAGGTAGTTGAGCTCGGTTCACGTAGCCGCGGGACAACGGGAAAAAAACGTAAATGGCGCGAGATCGAAGCGCTGAAAGACAAGCACCGTTTGCAGAAGGAGCTGCAATCCATCGATATCGCCTATGAAGGTCTTACAGACGAGATTGAACTGTAATACCGCCAGACACCTGTAAAAGCGCTCCGCACAGCCGGGGCGCTTTTTTATGCCGCAATAGGATGATCAAGCGGCTTGTCATGCCATCGCCAGCGATGCCAAAGGATGCTGTAGGCTACTGACAGCCATCACCAACAGCCTGGCATACCAACCCTGCCCCTCACCCTAGAAGACTGACCTGCGCTGTTTCAGGGCGCATTGGGGCAATCACCGCAAGACAAGTAATCAACAATAAAAAACCCCCGTCGATGACGGGGGCCTGAATACTCGGGGGTGACGGCTGCGCTTAGCAGTAACCGTAGCCCAGCAGACGCTGGTAGCGTTGCTCCAGCAGTTGCTCGGTATCGAGCGGACGCAGAGCGTCCAAATCCTGCTTGATGCGAGCCTTGAGGTTTTTGGCCATCTTCTCCACATCGCGGTGGGCGCCGCCGAGCGGCTCTTCGACGATGTTGTCGATGAGTTTCAGCTCTTTCAGACGCTGGGCAGTGATACCCATCGCTTCAGCAGCCACAGAAGCCTTCTCGGCGCTCTTCCACAGGATGGAGGCACACCCTTCCGGCGAGATGACAGAGTAGGTGGAATACTGCAGCATGTTGACGCGGTCACCCACGCCGATAGCCAGCGCACCACCTGAGCCGCCTTCACCGATTACGGTGCAGACCACCGGCACGGTCAGGCCGGCCATGACTTTCAGGTTGCGGGCAATCGCTTCGGACTGGCCACGCTCTTCGGCACCGACGCCGGGGTAGGCGCCCGGGGTGTCGATAAAGGTGATGATCGGCATCTTGAAACGCTCGGCCATCTCCATCAGACGCAGGGCCTTGCGGTACCCTTCCGGACGCGGCATGCCGAAGTTACGCTTGATCTTCTCTTTGGTCTCGCGACCCTTCTGGTGACCAATCACCATCACCGGCTCGCCGTCGAGACGGGCAATACCGCCGACGATAGCCTTGTCATCGGCATAGGCACGATCACCGGCCAGCTCGTCGAAATCGGTGAAGATCTGCTCGATATAATCGAGGGTGTAAGGGCGCTGGGGATGACGCGCCATCTGGGATACCTGCCAGGCCCCCAGATCACCGAAGATCTTCTTGGTCAGCTCTTCGTTTTTCTTCTCCAGCCGGCGGATCTCGTCTTTCAGATCCACGGCGTGATTGCCTTCACTCACATGTTTGAGCTCATCAATCTGCGCCTGCAACTCGGCAATCGGCTGTTCAAAATCCAGAAAAAGACTCATAGGGCCTTAGAACCTCTAATCAAAAACCAACTCGACCCGCTCTCGTCCAAGCAGGACGCGCAAGTCATCTAACAGTTGATCGGTGGGCGTCACCCGCCACTCGGTACCGAGCGTCAATCGCACCCGGGAACCGGGGCGACGATAGTTTACCTGAACCGGACAGACTCCGGCACGGGCGGGCTCCAAAATCTCGCACAAACGCGGAAAAAAGCGATCATCGATACGCTGTTCATCGAGGGAGATGCGGATTGCTCTGGCAAAACGCTCCCTCGCATCATTGATATCCAGTAATTCCCGGGCCGACATTTTAAGGCCACCGGAGAAGTCATCAAAGCTGACCTGTCCAGAAACCACCAAAATGCGGTCTTTTTGCATCAATTCTTCATATTTTTCCAGCGCTTCACTGAACAGGGTCACATCGAGGCGACCGGAACGGTCGTCCAGGGTGAAGATCCCCATCTTGTTGCCACGCTTGGTCACCATGCTGCGGGCCGCAATCACCAGCCCTGCCGCCGTGGTCACGGTATCGCGGGAGGTGGGGTGCAGATCGCACAACCGGCCCGACGTATAACGACGCAGTTCGCCGCTGTACTGGTTGATGGGGTGACCGGTGAGATAGAGCCCGAGGGTCTCGCGCTCCCCTTCCAGCCACACCTTGTCAGGCCAGTGTGGCACGTTGGCAAACGCCTTCTTGACGTCGTCAATCTCTTCGGTCAGCACGCCAAACATGTCGACCTGCCCCACCGCCTGCGCCTTGGCGTGCTGCTCGGCGGCACGCATCGCCTCCTCCAGCGTCGCCATCAAGGCGGCACGGTGTGGGCCGAGCCGGTCCATGGCGCCGGAGAGAATAAGCTTCTCCATCACCCGCTTGTTAAGCTTCTTGATGTCGACCCGGTTGCAGAAGTCGAACAGGTCGCGGAACGGGCCGTCCTGATCCCGGGCGATCAAGATCGCATCGATGGGGCCTTCACCGACCCCCTTCACCGCCCCGATGCCGTAGACGATATGACCATCTTCGTTGACCGAGAAGCGATAGCGACCGGTGTTCACATCCGGCGGGATCACCGTCAGCCCCATCCGCTGGCACTCGTCCACCAGGGTTACGATCTTGTCGGTGTTGTCCATATCGGCGGTCATCACCGCTGCCATGAACTCGGCCGGGAAGTGGGCCTTGAGCCAGAGGGTCTGGTAGGAGACCAGCGCATAGGCGGCGGAGTGGGATTTGTTGAAGCCGTAGCCGGCAAACTTCTCCACCAGATCGAAGATCTTCATCGCCAGCTCGCCGTCGACGCCATTCTTGATGGCGCCCTCCTCGAAACCGGCCCGCTGCTTGGCCATCTCCTCGGGCTTTTTCTTACCCATCGCCCGGCGCAACATGTCCGCGCCACCCAGCGTATAGCCTGCCAGGGTCTGGGCAATCTGCATCACCTGCTCCTGATAGAGGATGATGCCGTAGGTCGGTTCAAGAATCGGTTTCAGGCTCTCGTGCTGCCACTTCTCGTCCGGATAGGAGATCGCTTCATTACCGTGTTTGCGGTCGATGAAGTTATCCACCATGCCTGACTGGAGCGGGCCCGGTCGGAACAGGGCCACCAGTGCGATCATATCTTCGAAGCAGTCGGGGCGCAGCCGCTTGATGAGATCCTTCATGCCGCGGGATTCCAGCTGGAATACCGCTGTGGTCTCGTAGCGCTGCAGCAGGTCAAACGACTTCTTGTCATCGATGGGGATGGCGGCGATGTCCACCGGCGGCTTGCCCTCTTTGGCAAGACGCGGGTTTATCATGCCGAGCGCCCAGTCGATGATGGTGAGCGTTCGCAGACCGAGGAAGTCGAACTTCACCAGACCGGCGTATTCCACATCGTTCTTGTCGAACTGGGTGACCGGGTGATGGCCTTCGTCATCGCAGTAGAGCGGCGCAAAGTCGGTGATCTTGGTAGGCGCGATCACCACGCCACCGGCGTGTTTACCAGCGTTGCGCACCACCCCTTCAAGGCGGCGGGCCATGTCGATGAGGTCTTTGACCTCCTCATCCTGCTCGTAAAGCTCGGGTAGCTTGGGCTCGGCCTCGAACGCCTTGGCCAGCGTCATCCCCGGATCCGGCGGGATCAGCTTGGAGATGCGATCGACAAAGCCGTAAGCGTGGCCCAGCACCCGGCCAACGTCTCGCACCACCGCCTTGGCCGCCATGCTGCCGAAGGTGATGATCTGGGACACCGCATCCCGGCCATACATCTCGGAGACGTGCTCGATCACTTCATCCCGTCGATCCATACAGAAGTCGACGTCGAAGTCGGGCATGGATACCCGCTCCGGGTTCAGGAAACGTTCGAACAGCAGGTCAAATTCCAGCGGATCGAGGTCGGTGATCTTGAGGGCGTACGCCACCAGAGAACCCGCACCCGAGCCCCGGCCCGGACCAACGGGAATGCCGTTGTCCTTGGACCACTGGATAAACTCCATCACGATGAGGAAGTAACCCGGGAAGCCCATCTGGTTGATCACTTTCAGCTCGATGTCGAGACGCTCGTCATACTCGGGACGACGCTCGGCCCGCACTGCCGGATCCGGGAACAGGAACTCGAGACGCTCCTCCAGACCCTCTTTCGACTTGGCCACCAGAAAATCTTCGGTAGTCATGTCGCCGGTCGGGAAGTTGGGCAGGAAGTATTCGCCGAGACGCACCGTCACGTTGCAGCGCTTGGCGATCTCCACCGTGTTTTCCAGCGCTTCGGGGATATCGGCAAACAGCTCCGCCATCTCCTCCTGACTGCGCAGGTACTGCTGGGGGCTGTAGCGACGGGGACGGCGTTTGTCCATCAGGGTATAGCCATCGTGGATGGCCACCCGGATCTCGTGGGCGTCGAAGTCATCGGCGTTAAGGAACACCACCTCGTTGGTGGCGACCACTGGCAGCTCGAACTCGGTAGCAATGGCCACTGCCATGTGCAGATAGACCTCTTCGTCGGGTCGACCGGTACGCAGCAGCTCGAGGTAGTAGGCATCGGGGAAATGGGTCTGGTAGAAGGCGAGGCACTGCTCGGTCATCTGCCGGTTACCCTTGAGCAGGAACTTGCCCACATCCCCTTCACGACCGCCGGAGAGGACGATCACCCCCTTGGCATGCTCGGCGAGCCAGCTTTTGTCGATAACCGGGCGCCCCTGCACGTGGCCGCGCTGGTAGCCGCGAGAGATAAGCAGGGTGATGTTCTGGTAGCCGTCGTTGTCCATAGCGAGCAGAGTGAGGCGGAACTGCTCGTCGCCAAGCTCGTCGCTCTGCACCCAGAAGTCGGCACCGACGATGGGTTTGATCCCCTTGCCGTGGGCAGCACCATAGAAGCGCACCAGACCGCACATGTTCATCTGATCGGTCAGCGCCAACGCCGGCATGTTGTTGGCCGCTGCAGCCCCGACGATGGGGTTGATCTTCTGCAGGCCATCGACCATGGAGAAGTCGGAGTGGACTCGCAGGTGGATAAAACGGGGTTCAGCCATCGTCATCTCCTCTCGCTGCTCAAACTAAATGGCATGGTCTACTCGATCCCCAGTGCGCGGCGCACCGGTTTGAAGCTCTTGCGATATTCGGGCAGCGGGCCACGCTCGGCCAGAATGGCGAGGTGCTCCGCAGTCGGATAACCCTTGTGGCGGGCAAAACCATACTCGGGATGACGGCTGTCCAACTCGGTCATCTCGCCGTCGCGGGTCACCTTGGCGAGGATCGAGGCGGCGCTGATGGCGGCCACCAGACTATCGCCCTTGACCACGGCGCGCGCTTCCATCGGCAGCGCCGGGCAGCGGTTGCCATCGATAAAGACCAGCTCGGGGGTGACCTTCAACCCCGCCACGGCGCGCTGCATCGCCAGCATGGTGGCATGCAGGATGTTGAGCTCGTCGATCTCTTCCGGAGTGGCGCGACCGATAGCCCAAGCGAGCGCTTTCTCTTTGATCTCGTCAAATAGCGCCAGCCGTTTCTTCTCGGAGAGCTTCTTGGAGTCAGCCAGTCCGACAATCGAGTTGGCGGGATCGAGAATGACCGCGGCGGTGACCACGTCACCCACCAGCGGGCCGCGACCCACTTCATCCACACCGGCAACCAGCTTGTCGTCAGGAATATCGATCATCATCTTGTAGCCTTGAATCAAAACAGGCCCCGTGGGGCCTGACAGGGGTCGACTGGCGCGACATCACCACTCGGAAAACGGATTAACGGGTAGCACGGCGCAATCGACGGTCCGAAATAGTGTTATCTGCCGAGCAGATCCACCACCGCGTCGGCGGCCTGCGAGTCGGCATTACAGCGGATCAGCTGGTGCAGCTCGGTGAAGGTGTTGACCAGCACACTGTTGTCGTGCTCGAAGTACTTGCTCACCTCTTCCACCAGATTCTCCGGGGTGCACTCGTGCTGGATCAGTTCCGGCACCAGCATGCGACCCGCGAGCAGGTTGGGCAGAGAGACAAATTCAGTCTTCACCAGTCGCTGTGCCAGCCAGTAGCTGAAGGGCTTGAGCTTGTAGCCCACCACCATCGGCTTTTTCACCAGCATGGCTTCGAGCGCCGCGGTGCCAGAGGCCAGCATCACCACGTCGGCAGCGATCATCGCCTCGCGCCCCTGCCCTTCCAGCAGCACCATCTCGAGATCCGGCGCCAGCTCGGCCTTGATGGCCATGAATTGCTCGCGCCGTTTCTGGTTGACCAGCGGCACGATGAAACCGAGATCCGGATAGCGCACCGTCAGGTGCTTGCAGGCCTCGAGAAACAGGGGGGACATAAAGCCCACTTCTGCGGTGCGGCTGCCCGGCAGCACCGCCAGCCAGCGGCGATTGGCATCGATACCGAGATTGCGACGCACGGCGGCCTGATCCGGCACCAATGGAATATCGTCCGCCATGGTATGACCGACAAAACGGCAAGGGGCGTCGAAGCGGTCGTAGAAAGCTTTCTCGAAGGGCAGGAAGGCGAGCACCATGTCGGTAGCGGCCTTGATCTTGTGAATGCGGTTCTGGCGCCAGGCCCACACCGAGGGGCTGACATAGTGAACCGTCTTGATACCGGCGCGGCGCAGTTTCAGCTCCACTCCGATATTGAAATCCGGTGCATCCACGCCGATGAAGATATCGGGCGGATTGGCAATAAAGTGACGCAGCAGTTCGCGACGGACCTTGAGAATACGCGGCAGACGGCCAAGCACCTCGGTGATCCCCATGACGGAGAGCTCTTCCATCTCGAACAGCGCCTTGACGCCCAGCGCCTGCATGCGCGGCCCGGCGATCCCTTCAAACTGCGCGTCCGGGTAGCGGGCTTGCAGCTCCCGCACCAGGCCGGCAGCCAGAATGTCGCCGGATACTTCTCCGGCGACGATACCGATGCGAACCGGATCAGGCACGGATGATCCCGCGCTCGTTGTCTTTGAGGAAGTCCACATAGAGCTGGACGGCCGGTTCGGCTTGCGCCATATCGATCAGCACCGGCAGCACCTCTTCGATGGTCTTGCCAGAGCGGAAGATCTCTTTGTAGGCGCGCTTGACAGCAGAGATAGCCTCGGCGCTGAAACCACGGCGACGCAGCCCTTCGGAGTTGACCCCGAACGGCTTGGCGTAGTTGCCTGCGGCCATCACATAGGGCGGCACGTCCTTGTTGAGGGCGGCGCAGCCACCGACGAAGGCGTGGGAGCCGACGCGACCAAACTGGTGAATGGCGGAGAGCCCCCCAAAGATCACGAAGTCACCTATCACCACGTGACCCGCCAGGGTGGCGTTGTTGGCGAAGATGCAGTTGTCACCGATGATGCAGTCGTGGGCAACGTGGACGTTGACCATGAACAGGTTGCCGCTGCCCACCTTGGTCAGGGATTGATCCTGAATGGTGCCACGGTGGAAGGTGCAGTTCTCGCGAATGACGTTGTTGTCGCCAATTTCGAGGAAGGTGCGCTCACCGGCGTACTTCTTGTCCTGACAATCCTCACCGATGGAGGTGTGCTGGAAGATCTTGTTGCCACGACCAATCTTGGTCGGGCCCTTGATCACCACATGGGAACCTACCCAGGTGTTGTCACCGATTTCCACCTCGGCGCCGATGACAGAAAAGGGGCCGATTTCAACCCCTTTACCGATCACGGCAGACTCATGGACGATGGCAGTATCGTGAATGATGGCAGTCTGGTCGATCACGTGTGTTAAACCTCGCGTTTGGCGCACATCAGCTCGGCGGTACAGACCACTTCACCGTCGACGGTAGCGACTCCGGTGAACTTGGCAATACCGCGACGCTCTTTCAGGAACTCCACGTCGAGCACCAGCTGGTCACCGGGGCCGACTGGACGCTTGAAGCGAGCATTGTCGATTGAGGCAAAATAGTAGAGTTCGTTGGGAGACGGCTTGCCCACCATGGTAAAGGCCAGGATACCGGTGGCCTGTGCCATCGCTTCCAGGATCAGTACGCCCGGGAACACCGGCTTGGCCGGGAAGTGCCCCTGGAAGATCGGCTCGTTGAACGAGACGTTCTTGATGGCACGCAGGGTTTTGCGCTCATCGCTGATCTCGTAGTCGTCGACACGATCCACCATCAGAAACGGATAACGGTGGGGCAGCAGATCCATGATTTCCTGGATACCCAGGCTCTTCTTTTCAGTAGTCAAAACAGTACCCTATACCAATCGTGATTATTCTTGATCCAGCTTCTTCTCAAGCTTGCTTAACCGCTTGTGCATCTCTTCGATACGCATCACCCGGGCGGCGGTCTTGCGCCACTCTTTATTGGTTTGCAGAGGGATGCCGGAAGAGTAGACACCGGGCTCGGTAATGGGTCGCATCACCATGGCCATACCGGTGACGGTGGCCTGGTCGCAGATCTCCATATGCCCGTTAAAGACGGAAGCGCCGCCAATGATACAGTATTTGCCGACCTTGAGACTACCAGCCATCACGGTGGAGCCCGCCACGGCGGTGCCGTAGCCGATCTCAACGTTGTGGGCGATCTGGCACTGATTGTCGATGATGACGTTGTCAGCGATGCGGGTATCCTCCAGCGCACCGCGGTCAATGGTGGTACAGGCACCGATCTCGACCCGGTTGCCAATGGTCACGCCGCCGAGCTGGGGGATCTTGATCCACTCGCCACGTTCATTGGCATAACCGAAACCATCGGCGCCGATCACTGTGCCGGATTGAACCAGACAGTCGGTGCCCATGGTAACATTGTGATAGAGGGTGACGTTGGCCCACAGCCGGGAGCGCGCTCCCAGCCGGGTATTTTTGCCAACAAAACAGCCCGGGCCAATGCGTACATCATCACCCAGCACGACACCGGATTCGATCACCGCATTGGCGCCGATGGCCACTCTCTCGCCCAGTTGCACGTCAGCCGCGATGACGGCACTCGGATGGATATCCATGGCCGGCTGCGGGGTGGTGTCCAGCAGTTGGGCTACCCGGGCAAAACCCACGTAGGGATCCTTGAGCACCAGCGCATTGGTGGGACAGAAAGGGAGATCCGCCTCTGTGATGAGCACGGCAGTCGCCTTGCTCTGCTCCAGATAAGAGCGGTACTTCTTGTTGGACAGGAAGGTAATCTCACCCTCCCCGGCCTTTTCCAGTGTCGCTACCTTGCGGATTTCCAGGGTTCCGTCGCCATGGACCTGGGCCCCCAGTTGCTGGGCCAGCTGTGCGAGAGTGAATGCCATCAATTAGTTGCTCTTGCTTACCTGAGAAATAACCTGGCCGGAGATGTCCAGCTTGCTGGCGGCATACGGGGCGGCATTGCGCTCCAGCACCAGATCGTAACCATTGCTCTTGGCGATGGAATCGATGGCAGCCTGCACTTTGGTCAGGATCTTGTTGCGTTCTTCGGACTGACGGCGGCCGTTGTCCTGCTCAAAGGCTTGACGCTTCTGATTGAACTCCATCTGCAGCTTGGCCAGTTTCTCCTGGTTCTGCTTCTTCTGCTCGGCGCTCATGAAGGCTTCATCCTTACGGAACTTCTCGACCAGCTTCTGGCCTTCCTGTTCCAGCTTCTGCAGCTCACGCATGCGCGGCTCGAATTCGCCTTTCAGCTTGGCTGCAACGGCTTCACGCTGGGGCAGCTTTTGGAAGACTTCGCCCATATCAACCACGGCGATCTTGGTCTCAGCGAAGGCAGAACCCATGCCGGCAGCCATCAGTGCAAAGCTCAAACCAGCTACTTTCAACGCTTTATTCACACTTACTCCTTGTTCCCTCATGGCGAGGGCTACCTGATTTACCCGATTATGCAAGCGGCATTGACACCGTCTTGTTACCTGGTGAGGCACGCATACCGCGCGTCCCATCATTGAAGACCCCCACCGCATGGGTGGGGCGATATTCTGCTTAGAAAGTACGACCGATGTTGAAGGAGAAGACTTCGGTACGATCCCCTTCGTATTTCTTGATTGGCTTGGCCAGGGCGAACACCAGCGGTCCCATCGGTGAGAGCCACTGCAAGGAGACACCTGCAGAGACACGGATATTACCCGGATTGGAGTAGTCCTGACTCAAATAGTTGCAATCCGAACCGGCAGCACAGGGGTAGGCACCATTGGCAAAATCGGTGCTCCAGACGGTACCCGCATCAACAAATGCCGTGGTCCGGATCTGCGGACGATAGGTCTCGGAGACGAACGGGGTCGGGAAGACCAGTTCGAACGAGGCCACCGCCAGTGCGTTACCACCCACCGAGGTGTCGGAACCTTCGTAATAACCGGTCTCGCATGGCTGATTGCCGGTACAGCTGCCAGAGCCCGGCTTGTTGTAAGTTTTGTAGATGGCCTTGGGACCAATGGTATTGCTCTTGAAGCCACGTACCGTATCGAAACCACCGGCATAGTAGTTCTCGAAAAACGGCAGCATGCTGTCATCACCATAACCATTGCCGTAGGAGACCCGCCCCTTGCCGATCACTACCCAGCTGTGATCTGCATCAAGCGGGAAGTAGTGGGCATCTTCGGCGGAGAGCTTGTAGTACTGCAACTCCATGCCCGGCACGGTCACCTTGGCGTTGATACGCTGACGATCACCAGAGGTCGGGAACATCCCCTTGTTCAGGGTGGAACGGGTCCAGCCTGCGGTCATATCGACGGTGACGAAGTCGAGGTTGGAGCCGTCCTGGGAGTAGATATTCCAGAACTGATCCATCTGCACCGACTGGCGATTATCGTTCCACTGATCCCAGCAGTAGGTGTTGCCATTGGTATCCGGGTTGTCTTTCAGACACTCCTGATAGTTCTGGGCATTGAACGACGGGCGGCTCAGTTTGGTACTCTCGATACCGGTACTGAAGTCAAGTCGATTGAACTCGTTGACCGGGAAGCCACTGGAGAGACGGAAACCGATGGTTTCGTTCTCGTAATCGACGATATCGGCGTCATCGGCACGGAACTGGTTGTAGTAGAGTCGCCCACCCAGGCTAACGCCGTCCACAGTGAAGTAGGGATCGTTGTAGCTCAGATCAACGTTCTTGGAGTAGTCGTTGGTACTGGCGTTGATGGAGACCGTCTTCCCGGTCCCCATAAAGTTATTCTGAGAGATCCCGGCCTGCAGGCTTAGACCCGATTCGGTACCGTAACCGATACCGGCGTTGATGGAACCTGCAGGCTGCTCCTTGACCTTGAAGTCGAGATCAACCAGGTCATCGTTGCCCGGCACCCGCTTGGTGTCCACTTCGACGCTCTCGAAGTAGCCAAGGCGATTGAGGCGGCTCTTGGACTGTTCGATGTTGTCGGAGGAGAGCCAGGTGCCCTCCATCTGGCGCATCTCGCGACGCAGCACCTGATCCTCAGTGGTGGCGTTACCGCTGAAGTTGATGTTGCGCACATAGACACGGGGGCCAGGCTCTACGTTGACGATCAGCTCAACTTCCTTGGTCTTGTCATTGACCTGCGGGAAGGTGACCACTTTCGGATAGGCGTAGCCGTAACGGCCGAGGAACTTGGAGAGCACTTCTTCGGTGTGAGTCACCTGGCTGGCGGAGTAGGTGCTGCCAGCAGCGATCGGGATCAACCCCTTCATCTCGCCACCGCGATCAATCAGGTCGCCCTTGAGCTGGACACCGGAGACCTTGTACTGATCCCCTTCCTTGATGTTGAGGGTGACATAGACTCCCTTCTTGTCCGGGGTCATGGAGACCTGGGTGGACTCCTGCTGGAAGCGGATGTAGCCGCGATCCATGTAGTAGGAGCGCAGCGTTTCGATATCACCGGCCAGCTTCTGCTTCTGGTAACGCTGATCGGCGGTGAAGTTCCACCAGGGTACTTCGTCACGGAGGGAGAGTTGGGCCAGCAGCTTCTCTTCCGGGAAGACGCTATTACCGACGATGTTGATCTGCTGGATTTTTGCAGCCTGACCTTCGACAAAGGTAAACTTCAGATCAACCCGGTTGCGCGGCAACGGGGTGACAATGGCCTTGACCTTGGCAGAGTATTTACCCACGCCATAGTAGAAATCTTCCAACCCCTTTTCGAGGGAGGTCAGTACGGTGCGATCCAGCGGGTCGCCGACACGGATACCGGAAGACTCCAGACTCTGGGTCAGTTGTTCTTCCTTGATATCCTTGTTGCCAGAAAATTCGATGCTGGAGATGGTCGGACGCTCCTTGACCATCACCTGCAGCACCTGGCCGTCACGGTAAACCTTCACATCCTCAAAGTTGCCCGAGGCGTAAAGCTTCTTGATGGCACTGGCCAGAGCCACGGAATCGACGGTATCACCGACCCGGATCGGCAGGTTCAACAGTGCGGCACCCAGGGTCACCCGTTGCAGACCTTCGACCTGGATATCTTGCACCACAAAAGAGGCAGGGGCCGCCTGGGCCAGGAAACTGGCACCCAGCAGGCAACTCAACACCAATGCTTTTTTAACAGCCATTTTGTTCTTATGTGTCCTTGTTGATGCTCTGGCCTCAGAGGCGAGCGAAATCGTTAAACAGCGCAATGCCCATCAATAACATCAGAATGGCGGCACCGATCCTGAAACCCACTTCCTGTATTTTCTCTGAGACCGGCTTGCCGGTGACTGCTTCGATAAGGAAATAGACCAGATGGCCACCGTCCAGCACCGGTAGGGGAAACAAATTGATGATCCCCAGGTTGACGCTGATCAGCGCCAGAAAACTCAAGAAATAGACCAGACCATAGTCGGCACTGCTACCAGCACCCTTGGCTATCGAGATAGGGCCGCTCAGGTTGTCTAGCGACACTATGCCAGCTACCAGCTTGCCGATCATGTCAAAGGTGAGCGTGATCAGGCTCCAGGTCTTGTCGGCCCCCTGCCACAGCGCTTGCAAAGGCCCATACTGTAACAGAATTCGATATTCATCCGGTAATGGAACCAGTTGCGGCGAGAGACCGACGAATCCAACCAGCTTACCCTGCACCTTGCGACTATCCGGGGTCAGAGTCACGTTGAGATCACTGTTGTTGCGCTCAACCACCACTTGCAGAGGTTCGCCCGGTGCCTGCTGCACCAGCTCGACAAACTGGGTCCAGGCGGTGATTGGCTGATCGCCGACCTGTTTGATACGGTCACCAACCTGCAGCCCCGCCTTTTCACTGGCACTCTTGGCCACCACGGCAGCCACGACTGGCAGCACTTTACCACTCAGGGGAACGATCCCCAGACTCCCGATGGGCGACTCTTTATCCGGATCGAAGGTCCAGCCGGTCAGCGACAAGGTTTTGTCAGTGGCATAGCTGGTATTGGGCGCTTGCACCTTGAGGGTGACTGCATCGTCACCCAAATGGCTGATAAGGGCGTAGGTGACGCTCTCCCAGTCACCAGTCTGTTCATCGCCGACCCCGACAATCTCCATCCCGGGCAGCACACCCGCCTCGGCCACGATGGATGCCGGACGCACTTCACCTATCACCGGCTTGACGCTTGGCACCCCGATGATAAACATCAACCAGAGGGCAACCAGAGCAAACACGAAGTTGGCCATGGGACCGGCAGCCACGATTGCCATCCGCGCCCAGACACTCTTGTGATTGAAAGCGTACTGCTCGTCACCGGGCTTGAGCTCGTCCACCCGGCCGTCCAGCATCTTGACGTAACCGCCGAGGGGGATCAGGGCCAGCACGTACTCGGTGCCATCCTTGCCCATCCGGCGCCAGATGGCCTTGCCAAAACCGATGGAGAAACGCTCAACCTTGACGCCACAACGACGGGCCACCCAGAAGTGGCCAAACTCGTGCACTGCGACCAGCAGGCCCAGCGCAACGACAAAGGCGCCGATATTCCACAACACACCACCCATCAGCCAAGCTCCTCAATCAAAGTGTGAGCACGGGCTCTTGCCGCACCGTCCAGGGCAAACAGATCATCGAGCGAGCCGACGGCGCTGCTCTCCAGCGCCAGCATCACAGCCTCGTTGATCCGGGCAATATCCATAAAGCCGATGCGCCCGGCCAGGAAGGCGGCAACCGCCTCCTCGTTGGCTGCATTGAGCGCAGTGGTCGCCGCTTGTCCCTTCTGGCAGGCATTGATGGCCAGCGCCAGACAGGGGTAGCGTTCGTAATCAGGCCGGATAAAGCTGAACTCTCCGACACTGAAGAAATCCAAAGGTTCCACACTGGAGGGGATGCGATTGGGATAAGCCAGCGCATGAGCGATGGGGGTACACATATCCGGATTGCCAAGCTGGGCCAGCACGGAGCCATCCTTATACTGCACCATGGAGTGGATCACAGACTGCGGGTGGATCACCACCTGGATCTGCTCGGGGGCCGCATTGAACAACCAGCGCGCCTCGATGTACTCCAGACCCTTATTGATCATGGTGGCGGAGTCGACCGAAATCTTGGCCCCCATCGACCAGTTGGGATGCGCGATGGCTTGCGCCGGCGTCACCTTGGCCAGCTCGCTGATCTCGGTGTAACGGAACGGGCCGCCGGAACCGGTAAGCAAAATCTTGCTGATCCCTGCCGCCGCCAGATCGCAAAAGCCGGGCTGACGCTGCACAGCGGTCGGCAAACACTGGAAGATGGCATTGTGCTCGCTGTCGATGGGCAGTAGCTCGGCGCCATGCTCGCGCACGGCCTCCATGAAGAAAGCACCGGACATTACCAGCGCCTCCTTGTTGGCCAACAGAATGCGCTTGCCGGCGCGCACCGCAGCCATGGTCGGGGCCAGGCCTGCCGCACCAACGATGGCTGCCATCACGCTATGGGCATCGGGATGAGCGGCTACTTCGCACAGTGCTTGAGCACCACAAAGCACTCGGGTGGCACTGCCGTGCGCTTTCAGGCGGACAGTCAGTTCGCGGGCGGCATCCTCATCGACCATCACGGCAAAACGGGGAGAGAATTCGAGGCTATCCCGCAACATGGCATTCACGTTGCGGGCAGCGGTCAACGCCAGCACTTGCCAACTGCCCGGATTGTGGCGCAGCACCTTCAGGGTACTCTGACCGATGGAGCCGGAAGCCCCCAGAATAACCAGGTTGCGCATCAAAACTCCTGACTGAGTAGCAGATAACTGAGGAGAAACACTGGCAGAGCAGCAGTCAGACTATCAATCCGATCTAGCACCCCACCATGACCTGGCAGCAGGGTGCCGGAGTCCTTGATGCCCGCTTCACGCTTGAACATACTCTCGGTCAGATCGCCGAGTACCGAAGCAAGCACCGCCAGCAAGGAGCAGAACAGCACGATAACCATCTTGGCAGGAACAAACCCCATCCACCAGGTGACGCCGATGGCCAGCAGGCTGGCGGTAAAGAGCCCACCGCACATCCCTTCAATGGTTTTGCCCGGACTGACGGCCGGTGCCAGCTTGTGTTTACCAAACGCCCTGCCAAAAAAATACGCGCCAGAATCTGCCGCCCAGACCAGCCCCATGACGAAGAGCAGGATCCAGGCTCCCATCATGGGGTCATGGTAAAAGTTGTAACCACGAATGGCGACCAGCGACCAGAAGAAGGGAACCAGGGTCACCAGACCAAACAGGGACTTGAGCCAGATTGACTCCTTCCACAGCTTGGCGCTCTGGGGATAGCGCAGCACCAGCAGCAGACCCAGCAGCCACCAGCTTACCGCGGTCCAGAGCACGCCCATCACCAGCGGATGCAGATGGGGAGTCCAGAGCTGCTCCACCGGCAACCAGAACAAGCTTGCCCCGAGCAGCAGGCAGAATACGATGGGTAACCATTGTTGCGGGGCGGCAGAGACAAAGCCGCTCCATTCACGGCTGGCCAGCAAAAAGACCAGCGCAGCCAACAGGGCAAAAAACTTCAATGGCAGAAAGAAAAGCGCCCCCAATACCAGGGGGATCAACATCAAAGCAGTAATAATTCGTTGTTTTAGCAAAAGAAACCTCTCTCTTGGGAGCGGGGTTTAGCCGGTCTGCTGCTCGGCGATCAATTCCCGGATCTGTTCACCCGTGCAGCCGAAGCGGCGTTCGCGGGCAACAAAGGAGGCAACGGCCTCACTGAACTCGGCCTCGTTGAAATCGGGCCACAACACCGGGGTAAAGTAGAGCTCGGCATAGGCGAGCTGCCATAATACAAAGTTGCTGATGCGATGGTCACCACCGGTGCGGATCAACAGGTCCACGGGTGGCAGATCGGCCATGCAAACCTCGCGGGTCAACATGGATTCATCAATGTCGTCAGCGGCCAGTTCACCGGCCGCCACTGCTTTAGCCAGCTTGCGGGCAGCCTGAGCGATATCCCACTGGCCACCATAGTTGGCCGCAATATTCAGGGTCAATCCCTTGTTATTGGCGGTCAAGGCTTCTGCCTTGGCAATTTTGGCCTGCAACCGCTCACTGAAGCGAGCAGTATCGCCAATTACCTTGAGCCGGATCCCGTGACTGTGAAGTTTGTTCACCTCACGGCCCAGCACGGTAACGAACAGTTCCATCAAAGCGCTGACCTCCCCTTCCGGGCGGCGCCAGTTCTCGCTGGAGAATGCAAACAGGGTCAATGCCTCGATTTTGGCGCGCGCAGCAAAGGTAACGGCCTCGCGCACTGACTTGACGCCAGCCTTATGACCATAAACCCGCATCTTGCCACGGTTCTGTGCCCAGCGACCATTGCCATCCATGATGATGGCGACGTGACGGGGTAAAGACGAGTTGGCACAATCACCCAACGCAGCCAAAAGCGACATGGTTTTCTCCCACAAAGACAAAAGCGCCGTGCAGGGGCACTACACGGCGCTCGTAATATACCTTTCAGGCGCTTAGATTTCCATTAGCTCCTTCTCCTTTGCAGCAAGGGCCTCATCGACCAGCTTGATGTAGGAGTCAGTCAGTTTCTGGATCTCTTCCTGGGCGCGACGGTCATCGTCTTCTGAGATCTCTTTCTCTTTCAGCAGCGCTTTCAGATCAGCGTTGGCATCGCGGCGAATGTTGCGCACGGCAACACGGGCATTTTCTGCTTCACCACGCACAACCTTGGTCAGGTCACGGCGACGCTCTTCAGTCAGCGGCGGCAGCGGCACCCGCAGGGACTGGCCATTGCTGGAGGGGTTCAGGCCCAGATCGGAGGTCAGGATCGCCTTCTCGACCGCCTGGATCATGGAACGGTCAAAGACGGAGATGGAGAGGGTGCGAGAATCTTCAGCCACGACGTTGGCCAACTGTTTCAGCGGAGTGGCCGCACCGTAGTACTCAACCTGGATGCCGTCGAGCAGGCTCGGGTGAGCACGGCCAGTACGGATCTTGGACATCTGGGTCTTGAGTGACTCGACACTCTTGCCCATGCGCTCCTTGGCGTCGTTTTTAATCTCGTTGATCACAGCGGTTTTCCTTTTGGCGAACGAGCCGCCATGCGGCTCGCATCTATTTTATTTGCTGACGTAATGGATCAGGGTACCTTCCGGCTCACCCATGATAACCCGGCGCAGGGCGCCCGGCTTGTTCATGTTGAACACGCGGATCGGCAGATCGTGGTCACGTGCCAGAGTAAAGGCAGCAAGATCCATCACCTTGAGCTCTTTTTCAAGAACTTCATCATAACTCAATTCGTGGTACAGGACGGCATCCGGATTTTTGACCGGATCCTCGTTGTATACACCATCTACCTTGGTGGCTTTCAGCACCACGTCGGCTTCGATCTCGATCCCGCGCAGGCAGGCTGCCGAGTCGGTAGTAAAGAAGGGATTGCCAGTACCGGCAGAGAAGATCACTACCTTGCCAGCACGCAGCTGGCTGATTGCCTCGGCCCAACTGTAGGAGTCACAGACCCCCTGGAGGGAGATAGCAGACATCAGACGGGCATTCACATAAGCACGATGCAGGGCATCACGCATGGCCAGACCGTTCATCACGGTTGCCAGCATACCCATGTGGTCGCCCACCACGCGGTTCATGCCCGCCTTGGCAAGACCGGCACCACGGAACAGGTTGCCGCCACCGATGACCAGACCGACCTGAACACCCAGCTCAACCAGCTCTTTGATCTCTTGGGCCATCCGCTCCAGCACTGCCGGATCAATGCCGAAACCCTCGGATCCTTGCAGGGCTTCACCACTCAACTTCAGAAGAACACGTCTGTATGCAGGTTTGGGATTGGTACTCATGTCACTGATTCCTGGTCATATAAAGACCGCGACATAAGTCGCGGTCTGGGGAAACGGAAAAACCGGTTCGATTAGGCCTTTTGAGCGGCCGCGATTTGAGCTGCCACTTCAGCAGCGAAATCGGTCTCTTGCTTCTCGATGCCCTCGCCCACTTCGAAACGGGTGAAGGAGACAACGTCAGCGCCTTCTTTCTTCAGCAGCTCGGCAACAGTCATGGAAGGATCTTTCACGAACGGCTGGCCAGTCAGGGAAACCTCACCGGTAAACTTCTTCATGCGACCTTCAACCATCTTCTCGGCGATCTCTTTCGGCTTGCCGGAGTTGATGGCGATGTCGATCTGGATTTCGCGCTCTTTGGCAACGACTTCAGCAGATACGTCTTCAGGCTTGACGAATTGCGGGCTGTTGGCAGCAACGTGCATGGCCAGATCTTTGGCCAGTTCGTCGGAACCACCGGTCAGCTTGGTGATAACACCGATGCGGGAACCGTGAACGTAGGTGCCCAGGTTGTCACCTTCAACCAGCATCACGCGACGCAGGTTCATGTTCTCACCGATCTTGGCGATCAGGTTGGTGATGGTCAGCTCGACGGATTCGCCGTTGCCGAAATCAGCGGCTTTCAGCGCGTCAACATCAGCGATCTTCTGGGTAGCAGCGATCTCGACGATCTTCTGACCCATGGCCAGGAAACCGGCATCCTTGGAAACGAAGTCAGTCTCGCAGTTCAGCTCGATCATGACAGCAACGTTGCCTTCGGTACGGGCGAAGATCACACCTTCAGCAGCGATACGGCCAGCTTTCTTGGCAGCTTTGGCCTGACCGGATTTACGCATGTTCTCGATGGCCAGCTCGATATCGCCGTTGGCCTCTTCCAGTGCTTTTTTGCAATCCATCATGCCAGCGGCGGTGCGCTCGCGCAGTTCTTTTACCAGGGCGGCAGAAATGTTTGCCATGTCCAGTATCCTCGGTCTTGAATTGACAAGAAACAGGGGCCACAAGGGCCCCTGCTAACCAATTACATCAGCTTGGTTAATAAGGGCTTTGCAGACCTTATCAATTACTCAGCTTCAACGAAGCCATCTTGTTCGGCTTGAACAACGATGTCCTGCTCGCGAGCTTCCAGTACGGTGTCAGCAGCAGCATTCAGGTACAGCTGTACGGCACGGATAGCGTCGTCGTTACCCGGGATGACATAGTCAACGCCGTCCGGGTTGGAGTTGGTATCAACGATGGAAACTACCGGGATACCCAGGTTGTTGGCTTCTTTGATAGCGATGTGCTCGTGGTCTGCATCGACAACGAACAGAACGTCAGGCAGGCCGCCCATGTTCTTGATACCACCCAGGCTCTTCTCCAGCTTTTCCATTTCGCGAGTACGCATCAGCGCCTCTTTCTTGGTCAGCTTGTCGAAGGTACCGTCCTGGCTCTGGGTTTCCAGATCTTTCAGGCGCTTGATGGACTGACGAACGGTTTTCCAGTTGGTCAGCATGCCGCCCAGCCAGCGGTGGTTAACATAGAACTGGTCGCAACGCTCAGCGGCTTCTTTTACGGCTTCAGACGCGGCACGCTTGGTACCTACGAACAGTACCTTGCCTTTCTTGGCAGCTACGGAGCTGATGAAGTTCATGGCATCGTCAAACATCGGAACGGTTTTTTCCAGGTTGATGATGTGAACTTTGCTGCGGGCACCGAAGATGTAGGATTTCATTTTCGGGTTCCAGTAACGAGTCTGGTGACCGAAGTGAACGCCGGCTTGCAGCATGTCGCGCATAGAAACTTTAGCCATTTTATACCTCTGTATTGGGGTTAGGCCTCCACACATCCCATATAACCGACCCGTTAAGGCACCCCGGCATATGTGTCGATGTGTGTGTGTTGTTTAAGTAAGGGTGATGAAATGGTGGACGCAAGTTCCCCATTCCGGCGCGCTTTATACCATAACTTTGTTCCGGACACCACCGGCCGACACTCTAAACAGGTGTAAATCTGGATCCCTCCAAAGGAGGTTGCGACTGCCATTTGACGCTGTGATGACAATCACACTGGAAGTACGCGGGGGTTGCGGATAAAATTTTGGCCTGATTGCAAACGCATCTATTTTTCATTACCTGTCCTGTCCGCCCTCGCAGGCCCAGCGGCAGGCCGCAAGAGAGATCCCATGTCCATTAAAATCAAGACACCGGAAGAGATTGAAAAGATGCGCGTTGCCGGCCAATTGGCCGCCGATGTGCTGGTCATGATTGCGCCCCACGTCAAAGCTGGCGTCACCACTGACGAACTGAACACCCTTTGCCACAACTACATCGTCGATGTGCAGCAAGCAATCCCGGCTCCACTCAACTACCACGGTTTCCCGAAATCCATCTGCACCTCGGTGAACGATGTGATCTGCCACGGCATCCCGAACCACAAGAAGTTGCGTGATGGCGACATCATCAACCTCGACATCACCGTCATCAAGGATGGCTACCACGGCGACACCTCCGCCATGTTCATCGTGGGCGAGACCACCCCGCTGCGCCGTCAGCTCTGCAAGGTTGCGCAAGAGAGCCTCTACGCCGCCATCAAGAAGGTGCGTCCGGGCGCCTGTATTACCGAGATTGGCGCCGTAATCCAGCCCATCGTCGAGAAGGCAGGTTTCTCCGTGGTGCGTGACTACTGCGGTCACGGCATCGGAGCCGAGTTCCACGAAGAGCCGCAGATCCTCCACTACCGCAACAGCGGCAAGCAGGAGCTGAAAGCGGGCATGTGCTTCACTATCGAGCCGATGGTCAACAGCAAAAAGTACCACTGCAAGGTCAATCCGAAAGATGGCTGGACCGTGACTACCAAGGATGGCGGCGACTCCGCCCAGTGGGAACACACCCTGCTGGTGACCGAGGATGGTTGCGAGGTGCTCACCCTGCGCCCGGACGACACTATCGACCGCTTCATCAAACACAGCTAACATCGAACCCCGGCCCTTGTGAAAAGCGCCGGGGTTTTTACTGCCTGTTTCAGCCAGATGCCTGCCACTTTGTGTGTGAGATGCCATGGACGCCAGCCTGCTTTCCCCTCATCTGTTACCCGACGACCAACTCACCCGCGATAACTGCAAAGAGTACCTGAGTCGCTTTCTCGGCTGGCTGCATGCCCGTTTTGATGCCGGTGACAACATCATCGAGCTGGTCGCTACCCGCTCCGAATATATGGATCAGCTGCTCTGCCGGTTGTGGCAGAAGTTTGGCTTCGACAAGAGTGACCTCACCCTCATCGCGGTGGGCGGTTATGGCCGCGGCGAGCTGCACCCCCACTCCGATATCGACCTGCTGATCCTCTATGACGGCGACGAACTGGACGAAGTGTTGGGACTACGCATTGGCGAGTTCATCACCCTGTTGTGGGATCTCAAGCTGGAGGTGGGTCAGGCGGTGCGCAACGTGGCGGAGTGCATCGAGCAGGGCAAGGCCGACATCACGGTCGCCACTAACCTCATTGAGGCGCGCTACATCACCGGCCGCAAGGAGGGATTCCTGCAGCTCAAGGAGGCGACCGGCCCCCAGCACTTTTGGCCGAGCGAAGCCTTCTTTCGCGCCAAGCGCCAGGAGCAGGCGGAGCGGCACCAGCAGTTTCTCGGTACCGCCTACAAGCTGGAGCCGGATCTCAAGTGCAATCCGGGCGGCCTGCGCGATATCCAGACCCTCGCCTGGGTCACCCGTCGCCACTTTGGCGCTACCACCTTGTTCGAGATGACCAGCCACGGCTTTCTCAACCGCGCCGAGTACCGCGAGTTGCTCGACTGCCAGAATTTCCTCTGGAAGGTGCGCTTTGCCCTGCATATGGCCATCAACAAAGGGGACAACCGCCTGCTGTTCGATCGCCAGCGCACCGTAGCCCAGATGTTGGGCTTCGAGGGGGAAGGCAACACCTCGGTCGAGCAGATGATGAAGCGCTTCTACCAGACGGTGCGGCGGGTCTCCGAGCTCAACGAGATGCTGCTGCAGCTGTTTGACGAAGCGATCCTCGGCAACACCGCCATGGATGTACGCCGCCTCTCCAATGAGTTCCAGCTCCGTGGCCGCCTCATCGATGCGGTGGATGCGGAGCTGTTTACCCGTGAACCGGCCGCCATCCTGCGCCTTTTTTATCAGATGGCCCAGCATCCCGAGATTGCGGGCATCCACTCGGCCACCCTGCGCCAACTGCGCGAGGCGCGCCGCAAACTGAACTGCTGGTTGCAGGAGTTGCCCGACTGCCGTCGCCTGTTTATGGCGCTGCTGCGCCACCCAAACGGCATCGGGCTGCCGCTGACCCTGATGCACAAGTACGGCATTCTGGCGGCCTATCTGCCGCAATGGAACCTCATCGTCGGCCAGATGCAGTTCGACATGTTCCACGCCTACACGGTGGATGAGCACACCCACCGGCTGCTCAAGAACATTCACGGCTTTCCCAACCCGGCCAACCGCCAGAGCCACCCGCTCTGCCACGAGGTGTTCACACGACTGCGCAAACCGGAGCTGCTCAGCATCGCTGCCCTGTTCCACGATATCGCCAAGGGGCGGCGTGGCGATCACTCCGAACTTGGCGCCGTCGATGCACTGGAGTTCTGCCAGCTGCACGGCCTCGATCGCTACGAGAGCCGGCTGGTCGCCTGGCTGGTGCGCCACCATCTGCTGATGTCGGTCACCGCCCAGCGCCGCGATATCTATGACCCTGACGTTGTCACCGACTTTGCCCAGAAGGTGCGCGACGAGCAGCATCTCGACCTGCTCTACTGCCTCACCGTGGCCGATATCTGCGCCACCAACGACACCCTGTGGAACGACTGGAAGGGCACCCTGCTGCGCGAGCTCTACTTCGCTACCCAGAAGGCGCTGCGCCAGGGGTTGGAGAACCCGCCCGACATGCGGCTGCGCATTCGCGAAAACCAGCGTCAGGCCAAGCAACTGCTGGCGCAACGGGATGTATCGGAAGAGGCGATCAATCGGCTCTGGGCCGATTTCAAAGCCGACTACTTCCTGCGTCACAGCCCGGAACAGATCGCCTGGCACTGCCGCCACATCATCGAGCATGGCGACAACCCGGCGCCGTTGGTGCTGATCGGCAAACACCCGACCCGCGGTGGCAGTGAGGTGTTCATCTACTGCCGCGACACGCCGAACCTGTTTGCCACCGTCGCCTCGGCGCTGGATCAGAAGAACCTCAACATCCACGACGCCCAGATCATGAACTCGCGCAGCAACTTCGTGCTCGATACCTTTGTAGTGCTTGAGCCCAATGGCGAACCCATCAGTCCCAACCGCACCGCCACCATCAAGAAGGCGCTGGAGAAGGCGCTGCAGGAGCCGGGCAAGCTGGTGCTGCGCAACAAGCCACTGTCACGGCGCCACCGCCAGTTCAGCGTGCCGACCCGGGTCGTTTTTCTGCCGCACAAGGGGGAGAGCCGCCACACCCTGATGGAGCTGACCGCCCTCGATACTCCCGGCCTGCTGGCGCGGATCGGCGCGGTATTCCAGCAGTGTGGCCTGTCGCTGCACGCCGCCAAGATCGCCACCTTTGGCGAACGGGTCGAGGACTTTTTCAGTCTGACCAGCCTCGATGGCGAGCCATTGACACCGGAGCAACAACTGCAGCTGGAAGAGCGGCTGGTGCATCAGCTCAATCCGCAGCAATTTGCTATGGAGTGAGTGCGATCTGATTCAAAAGAGGCTGTTTTCACCTCCGTTTTCCCATACCAAACAAATGGTTGGCTGAGAAATATGAAAGAAATGGTCGCTGGCCGGAAGAATTCCGGTCAGCCACTTAAAAACAGTCGGAAAAGTGTGATACAACAAACAGAATTTTTTAAAGGAAACCTGTCATGACCGAGTTGCAACAGATCATTGAAGCGGCCTTCGAGCGCCGCGACACCATTACCCCGAGCACTGTGGACAGCGCTACCAAATCCGCCATCCTGCAAGTCATCGAGCTGCTGGACTCCGGCAAGGCCCGGGTTGCCGAGAAGATCGCCGGTGAGTGGGTTGTTCATCAGTGGCTGAAGAAGGCGGTACTGCTCTCGTTCCGTATCAACGACAACGGCATCATCAAGGGCGACGACGCCCAATATTACGACAAGGTTCCCCTCAAGTTCTCCAACTACACCGAAGAGCAGTTCAAGGCTGCCGGTGTACGCGTGGTACCGCCGGCGACCGCTCGCAAAGGCTCCTTCATCGCGCCCAACACTGTGCTGATGCCCTCCTACGTCAATATCGGCGCCTACGTTGACGAAGGCACCATGGTCGACACCTGGGCCACCGTGGGCTCCTGCGCCCAGATCGGTAAAAACGTGCACCTTTCCGGCGGCGTCGGCATTGGTGGCGTATTGGAGCCGCTGCAGGCAAACCCCACCATCATCGAAGACAACTGCTTTATCGGTGCTCGCTCCGAAGTGGTTGAAGGGGTGATCGTCGAGGAAGGTTCCGTCATCTCCATGGGCGTCTTCATCGGCCAGTCCACCCGAATCTATGACCGCGAAACCGGCGAGATCCACTACGGCCGCGTACCGGCTGGCTCCGTAGTCGTCTCCGGCTCCCTGCCATCCAAATGCGGCAAATACAGCCTCTACGCGGCGGTGATCGTCAAGAAGGTCGATGCCAAGACTCGCGCCAAAGTCGGCATCAACGCCCTGCTGCGCTCCATCGACGAGTAATCAGCATTGCTGTGATGAAAAAGGGCGCCTTATGGCGCCCTTTTGATTTTGGCGCCCCTGTCACATGCAAGCCATGAGGCATCGGTTAAGATGGATGGGACAGGATCGTTTCAAACCGAGGAAGCCTGATGTACGAGAATCTGAAGAGCCTGGGGATCCAGGATCCCACCTCCGTCGACAGCTATACCCTGCGCCAGGAGGCCAACCACGACATCCTCAAGATCTACTTCAAGAAGCAGAAGGGCGAGTTCTTCGCCAAGAGTGTCAAATTCAAGTATCCCCGCCAGCGCAAGACCATGCTGGTCGACTCCGGTACCCATGAGTACAAGGATGTCACCGAGATCAACGCCAACCTCAAATACGTGGTAGATGAACTCGACAGCCTGACCCAGGGTATCCATCTGCAGGCCGATCCGGACATCAAACAGAAGATCCTGCGCGACCTGCGCCATCTGGAAAAAGTGGTGCAGAACAAGATCAGCGAAATCGAGCGGGATCTCGAGAAACTCTAGCCACACCGATTCGACAAAAGAGCGCCCTGGTGGCGCTCTTTTTATTACTGCAGCCTGCACTAACCAGCCGCCAAGTTACCGCCTCCGACGCAAGTCATTTACCAGCGGACAAAAAGAAGAGGGAGGCATGCGCCTCCCTCTTCCAGAACCTGATGTCAGGCAACTGAATTAGTTGCTCTTCATCCAGATATCCATATCGGTTTTCAGGTTGTCGGACTTGGTGCCAAAGATGGCTTGTACGCCAGAACCTGCTACAACCACACCGGCAGCACCCAGTTTCTTCAGACCAGCCTGGTCAACCTTGGCAACATCTTTCACACCAACACGCAGACGGGTGATGCAGGCATCCAGAGAAGCGATGTTCTCTTTACCACCGAAGGCGGCAACCAGAGCAGCAGACATCTCGTCTTTGCCTTGGCCAACAGCCTCTTCAGCAGTCTCGTCTTCACGACCCGGGGTTTTCAGGTTCATGGCACGGATAACGAAGCTGAATACGACGTAGTAGATAGCCGCGTAAACCAGACCCAGACCAACCAGCAGCAGCATGTTGTCGGCACGCGGTGATTGCACCACGAAGTCGATGAAGCCGTTGGAGAAGGTGTGACCGTGTACGATACCCAGAGAGTTGGTCAGCACATAAGCCAGACCAGCCAGTACAGCGTGGATTGCGTACAGAACCGGAGCGATGAACAGGAAGGAGAACTCGATCGGCTCGGTGATACCGGTCAGGAAAGAGGTCAGGGCTGCAGAGGCCATGATACCAACGATCTTGGCGCGGTTTTCCGGCTTGGCAGCGTGAGCAATGGCGAACGCAGCAGCAGGCAGACCGAACATTTTGAACAGGTAGCCACCAGCCAGCTGACCAAAACCGTTACCGGCAGCGCGGGACGCGTCATCAGCAGTCAGGAAGCAGGTCATGATACCGTGAACAGTTTCACCGGCACCGTTGACGCAGGTACCAGCCTGATAGAAGAACGGTACGTTCCAGATGTGGTGCAGACCGAACGGGATCAGGGAGCGCTCAACCACGCCGTAGATACCGAAGGCCAGTACCGGGTTCTGGTTGGCAGCCCAGTCAGAGAAGGCACCGATGGCGCCACCCACTGGCGGCCAAATCACGGACAGGATCACACCCAGACCGATGGAGAGGAAACCGGTGATGATGGGTACGGCACGTTTGCCCGCGAAGAAGCCCAGGTACTCTGGCAGCTGGATCTTGTAGAAACGGTTGAACGCCCAGGCAGCGATACCACCGGCCAGGATACCACCCAGCACGCCGGTTTCGATGGTTTCAACACCCATCACAGGTGCCATGACCTTCAGGGTTGCGACCATGATGCCATAGCCAACGATGGCTGACAGACCGGATACACCGTCGTTATTGGTAAAGCCAAGAGCAACACCCACTGCGAACAGCAGGGCCATCTGGCCAAATACAGAACCACCGGCTTGCTCCATCAATTGGGAGACAATTTCCGGCATCCAGCTGAAGTGGGCAGCACCCACCCCCAGCAGAATACCTGCGACTGGCAAGACTGATACTGGCAGCATCAGCGCCTTACCAACCTTTTGCAGATTAGAGAAAGCATTTTTGAACATTGTGTGCGCTCCTGAATGGATTGTCGTCCCTGAACGATCTATCTGGATGAAATAAGCACTGATTCATTCAGATATCTTCGAGTCGGGCTTGTTTATTTTGACCATCAGAATATAACCCAGCGGGTCATAAATTGCTGCTTTCGAAGACGGGGGAATATTGAATTTGGAGGGAAGATCACAACTTGTTTAGCGGCTAAAAAGCTCATCTAATGTGAGTTAATAATCTGCATTATCACTCTATTATAAAAACATATAAATAGCAGTTTCACTTTGTATTTTAATAATGCCATTTATATCAGATGGAAACCCATTGTAACTCAATGTAACGGCGTGATTTTTATTTATTACAGTCTACCGATTAAAAAGGCCTCCAACAAGGGAGGCCTCAATAAATATATCTGACCAGCAAAGGGGCGTATTATTCTATTTTTGCGAGCGCTTGACCGCATCAATAAACACGCTTTTTGCCTTAGTTGAACCAGCCCGCTCGGCCTCGTTCACCAGCTTCATCGCCTTGTCGATATCCCCCGCCTTGACCGCTTTTTCGATCTGGCTCTGGTAGAAGGCTTCTGTTTCACTCAGCATGGCAGGAGCAGGTTTGGCTGCGACCGCAGCTGTTGCAGTTGTGGTAACGGCTGCAGTCGTCGCTATCGCGGCAACCTGCTGACCCTGGCTCATGGCCACCTTGTCGGCATATTCGGGTTTGAATACCGCTTCAAGGCCACTCCCACGGGCCATATCTTTGACTTTGATCTGCACCAAACCCCAAGGAGAGTGCGGGATCACAGGATCCTTGATATCAGGCTCAACGGTACCATTAGCACGGGCAAACGCTTTTGATGGATGCAGGATTGTTGTGCTGCCAGAGAGTTGGTCCGCAGGCGCATAGACGATCATGTATGTTTCGCTGGCCGGGTTGCCAGGCATGCTGCGGTCAACAAAGAGACGCCCTTCGATACGGTCGTTATCGAGCAGGTGAGCAGGCTGATAACTGAATACTGACTCACCCAGTACACGGGTCACCTTGAACTCGGCATCCAGCATAATGACCTTGGGCACCATCACGGTTTTGCTCACCTGTGATGCCAGGCTGATCGCCAGATTGCCGGTGTTGGTCGGCAGGCGATAAGCCGCAAAGTAACTCATTCCCTCATCAAACTGAAAAGTGGGTTGCTTGCCATCGATGGCAAGCAAGGTCTCACCTTCAGGCAAGGGGGCATAACTGAAATCTTTAAACGCCACACAGCAGCTTGAGGCTTTGGCCAACGCTTGCTTGGCTTGATCTGCATCGCTCAAGATCGAGCCATGTTCTTGCAGGGGAACAACCATGTTTCCGGCACAACCGGTTAATAGCGCAGTGATTACGGCTGCAATAGACATCTTTACCCGTTTCATTTTTCTGATCTCCATAATCCGGTGGCCGTGATCCGGCGAAACAAAACTGCCCCCATAAGGGGGCAGTCACTAACTTAACTTAAACTTTTGCTTACCACCAAGCTTCCGCTTGAACACCGAACTGGTAGGTGTCTTTGGAGGTATTGCCTTCGAAGACTTTCTTGTCTTCGTCGTTAGCCAGGTAGGAGGCGAACACACGAATTTCCGGACGGGCCCAGAAGCTGGAGCCAGCAGACCAGGCTTGAGCCAGAGTCAGCTTGTAGCCAGCATCTTTGTCTTCGCTGCCATTGGTAGACTTGTTGTTGTCCTTGAAGTAACCGCCTTCAAAGATGGTCTTGTTGAAGTCATCCCACTTGTACATCGGACGGATAACAGCAGACATAGTTTCATACTTGTCGTTGCCATCCCACATTTCGTTGCCTACACCGTAGACCAGCTGGTGACCCATCTCCCAAGAGTTGCCCATCGGCACCACACCCCAGTTGATGATACGGAAACCATCGGCACCGTCTTTCGCTTCAGCACCGTACCAGGAACCATCACCGTAGAAAGCCATGGTCTTGGAGTAACCTTCAGTACCGTATTGCAGCACGGTTTTGTTGAAACCGCCGAGGATACCTGCGGTCAGTTCAGCAGTGAGCATCACGCCGTCTTGCGGATTCTTTTTCAGTGCTTTCTGATCGTTGGTCTCATTGACCAGAGCGTAATCCACGCCCAGCTCCAGGGACGCGTCGGTCCACAGCGGAATGCCGGCATAACGCAGATCCAGAGTATTGACGTTCAGATCTTCATTCTTCTGATAGGTCGGGTTACCGTTGGCATCCACACCGGTTTGGGTGTACTGGCCAAACACATCAGCAGCGCTGCGATCGTTACGTACCCATGCGAAAGAAACTTTACCCGGACCAGCCTGGATGCCTTCGATACCAGCACCAGCACCAGAGATGTTCCAGTAGTAGAAGTCGGAGATGTGGATGTCATGGCGTTGATAGTAACGCTTACCAGCCCACAAGGTTGCTTCAGGAGCAAAGTTCAGCAAACCTTTGGCTTGTACGTTGAACTGACGCAGAGCGAAGTCGGAATCACCATTGCACTGCTTGGCATCGAAGTTACAAACAGTACCGGTACCTTCCCAGTCATTTGAACCGTTGGAAGCCATGGCAAACATGGAATCAACATAGAAAGTCTTGCCATCTTTGTTGAACACTTCCTGACCCAGTTGCACTTCACCGTAGGTATCATTTTCGTTACCCAGACGGCCAACTTTATTGACGTTGTATTTAACCATGTCGCCGTCGCCGGAAACACCGACACCGGAACGGAAGTAACCGTGGAAATCTACGGCAAAGGCGGCTTGGGAAGCCAGGGCGGCAGTAACAGCTGCTGCAATCGGGAGCCACTTCATTTTCATTGTCATATTCCTTATTTCCCGCAGTGAGGAGTGTGATCCTGAATATTCAACGTTTTATCACCACGTAATCCTGTTGGTGATAATCGAGGTTGATTATAGGGAGCGTATTTCGCGACAAATATGAAGCGACTCACAAAATGGCGACAAATCGCTCGGCGAGCTATCGCGGCGACAATGACAAGTAAAGAAACGCCAAAACAGGAAATAAAAAACCAATAAATGAAGACAACCAGCAATGTGAACCAACATGAAAGCGTTATCATTGATTAATTTGCGATAGAACCAAAGTCATTATTTTACGATCGGATGACAAAAACATGACTGAGATCGCTTTCAAGATTGAACTTTTATTTGGAGAACGGGTCTGCGGTGCGCTTGAAACCATTACGCCGATGGAATGCCAAAAGGGGAAAATATCCCTCCGCCACTATCGACAATAAGAGTGGGAAATATGCTTGCTGAGTGAGATGACATTTGTGCAAATAACAATCCCCTGCCGGTTAAGGATCAGGGGATTGATATGGCTCTTATTCAGAGAATATTCAGGGCTGAATATCCCACTTTTTCAGCCAGATGAGTGCCACCTGTTCGGGTTCATCGTCCACGGTGGCATCCAGCTCCAGCGGGGGCATCACTCGCGTGGCGCCCAGCTCTTGCAGCAACCCGTCCAGCCGACGGCCCGCGCCACAAAAATGGTCATAGCTGCTGTCCCCCATGGCAATCAGGGCATACCGCAATCCCTTGAGCCAGGGCGCCTTGTCAGCCAGCTCGCTGGCAAAGGGCTGCAGATTGGGTGGAATGTCCCCCTGCCCGGTGGTGGCACTGACCAGCAATAAAAAACGGCCGGGGTCGATGTCCGCCAGCCGTGCTTCTTCGTGCAGAGAACAGTGATGCCCCTTGCGTTCCAGCTCATCTGCCAAGGTCTCGGCCACCAGCATAGCTGCGCCATAGACAGTGCCTACCACGATATCGATCTGCGCCATTCTCCTCTCCCTGCTTGAGTCACTCTTTTGAGCAACTCTATCAGCAAGCTGGCGTCAGATGCCACCGGTTCAGGGCTGAGGATCAGGCGCTTAGTAGTCGCTCTCGCTGGCGGGCCAACCCAGCTCGGCAAACAGGCGCAACACATCCTGACCGAGCGGAGCCTGGATCCGCATCGGCACCTTGAGCACCGGATGGGTAAAGCTCAGGGTGCGGGCCACCAGCAGCAGCCGCTCGCAACCGAAGTGCTCGCGAAAGAAACGGTTGTGGCGGCCATCCCCGTGGGTGGTATCCCCGACGATGGGGTGGAACAGGTGATCCATATGGCGGCGCAGCTGATGCTTGCGGCCGGTCTTCGGGAACAATCTGACCAAACTGTAGCGACTGGTGGGGTGCTTCTTGGAGACCGCGTGGGGCAGCTCGACCTGATGCAGGCGCCGGAAGGTGGTGACGGCATCCTGCGCCGGACGATCCGGGTTGCTCATGGCATCGGCAATCTTGTCCAGCTGCTCCTTGAGGGGATAGTCGATCACCCCCTGCTCGGGTGCCCAACCGCGCACCAATGCCAGATACTCCTTGTGCACCTGACGCTGGGTAAAGGCTTCGGTCAACGCGCGGGCAATCACCGGATCGAGCGCAAACAGCAGCACGCCGGAGGTGGGACGGTCGAGGCGATGCACCGGATAGACATGGCGACCACCGATGAGATCCCGGGTCATCTGCATGGCAAAACGGGTCTCGCCCTTGTCGAGCCAGCTGCGGTGCACCAGCAGACCGGACGGCTTGTTGACCGCCACCAGCCACTCATCCTGATAGAGCAGGGTCAGCTTCAGGTCGCTCTCTTCTCGAGTTTGCGCTGGCATCATTGTTCGATCACTTTGCCGGAAAGCAGCAGATCGAAGCGGGCGATCAGGCGCAGCAACGCTTCTGCCTCGGCCAGATCTTCTTTGTAGACTTCGCTGGCCATGGGATAGAGGGAGACGCTGGTGGGCAGCGGCGCCTGCAACATCACCAACTGCTCCATGCGCGGGATCAGCACGAACTGCAGCCACTGATCAAAGCTCAGGGTATCGACACAAAAAGGCAGGGTGCTTGCCAGGGCTTCGTCACCGGGATGGTCAGCTTGCCAGCGCTCAAGGCGCTGCAACTCGGCGGTGAGTTCCCCCAACAGGCCAGCTACCAGCAAATATTGATTCATCTCGCTCTCTTCCTCATAACCACAGATTGATCCGCTGACCCGACAGGGTCAGCCAGGATGCCTATACATTCGGTCGCGCAGCACCGGCGATTAAGCCTGCTCGTCGACATACACGGCAGCCAGCGCGGCCTGCCGACTTTAAAAAAGGGCGATACTATACACCTCCCCCCGCATGGCTGCCATGTTGATATCTGCCGCAACGCGCGTCTGCTGCCACTGGCTATCCTCGGCAAGGGCCTTATAATCGGCCCGCATCACCATTAGCCGGATCTCACCATGTCTATGACGCCTACTGCCATCAATACCTTGACCGAATTTCTGACTCAGGCTGGCACCCAGTTCCAGCTGTTTGACATGGGCCGCCAGGTGCGGCCACTGGCAAGCGACACCTTTGTCCGCATCGAACAGCAGCAAGAGCCCTATCCCTGGCCGCTGCAACAGCACGCCTGGCTCGGTGTGCACTTCTTCCAGCCGAGCGAGTCTCGCCACTACCTCTGGTTCCTCAAATTCGCCCTCGATGAGCGCGGCCTGCTGATGTCAAATGGCCCCAAGCTGTTCATGGATCAGGTGGTGGAGACCCTGGGCTACAAGCTCACCGGCGATCTGGATGAAGAGAAAGCCCAGCGCTTGGCCGACAATCCCTACACCTTCCGCCCGGCGGAGGCAAAAATGGCCAGTCTGCACGCCAAGCTGGCGCGCCAGCTGGAGCAGGCCCCTTCTGCCTATTACGATGCCCTCTGCCACTATCTGGCCGCCCCCAACGACACCGGTTGGCAGACGCTGGGGCTGCAGGGCTTTGCCGACCTTGCGGAGCGGCTGCATGATGAGCGCAATCTGGCGCTGATCTGCAAGGCGCTGCCCAAACTGCCGCAAGAGCCGCTCTATGCACTCTGCCAGAGCCTTGAAAACGCCCCGCTGCCGCCAGCAGTACAAGGCGCCCTGCTTGAGCGGATCGGCAAGGAGCAGGAGTGCGCCGCCCCCAACCCGGAGACCCTGGCCTACCTCTGCCGCGCCATGGCCTCCTGCCCCGGCAGCACGCTGCGCACCAACAAGCTGCTGACCCTGCTGCAAACCCAGCCGAGCCCTGCGCTGCTGCTCGCCATCGCTGGTCGACTCTGGCCCGATCTGAAAGATGCCAATCTGCTCAGCCACTATCTGGAACAACTGGCACTGCAACCGACCCAGTTCTTCAATCAGGTTTTTGCCGAGTTGGTCACTTTACCGGCCCTGCGCAATGATATGCTGGCCAGACTGCGAGACCCCGAGCGCAGCGATGCGCTGGGCAAGGCCATCGGCCGTCTGTTTGCCTCGGCCTGATCCCTCGCCTCCCCCTCACGCCACGAGGCAACACGGCGGAAAATAGAAAAGGAGATCGGGAGTGCCGAGCAGGACTCCCGGTTATCGACATCACGATAAGGAAGCCCGCCTATGGGAGAGATGCTCGGAATTTTGTTGCTGATTGCGATTGCCGGCCTGTTCTGGCTGCAACGCCAACAGGCAGAAGTGGCCTGGCAATACATGCGCCGCTACTGCCAGCACCATGATCTGCAACTGCTGTCGCTGGCCCGCCATCGGCGGGAGCTGGCGCATAATCCCCTGCGGCTACTGACCCACTATCAGTTTGAATTCTCCAGCGATGGCGAGAGCCACTATCAGGGCACCCTCAAGATGCAGGGGCTGCACGTCGTGGGCGTTGATCTGCCACCCCATCGCATACCCTCTGCCTGATCCCCAATCTCGTCTCTGCGCCCGATGGCTGTGCCTGTCTATAATCTCAGGGATTAAACAAAGGGAGAGACGAGATGGAACCCCTTGTCCACGATCTGCCAGCCCTGTTTGCCCAGCTCGGGATGGCCAACGACGAGCTGAGCCTGCACCGCTTTGTGCACGACCATCACCTCGACAATGAAACCCTGTTGCCGGAGGCCGGTTTCTGGAACGCCGCCCAAGCCAGCTTTCTGCGCGATGCCCTGTGGAACGACTCCGACTGGTGCGAAGCGATCGACCAGCTCGATGTGATGCTGCGCCAGCCCCGCTAGCCGCCCTCCCCTTTCCTCCCCTGTCGGCTTTGGTTAAGATCCCGCCCCGATATCGATCCCTCCTTCTCACCCAGAGCATGCTTATGTCCGCCCACGAGATCATCCGAATTGCCAACGAGCTGGCCGCCAAGGGCCTGACGCCCACTACCGCCATGATCAAGGCCCGCCTCACCCAGCCTGTGCCGATGGCCGAGCTGCTGAAAGTGCTGAGCCAGTGGAAGCAGCAGCCCGTCGCTACCTCCGAGAGCGAGAGCCTGCCCGAAGCGGCACCCCAGCCAGCACCGCCGCTCACCCTGCAGCAACTCGCCGAGCAGCTCGCGCGCATCGAACAGAAGGTGGATCGCCTGACCGATCTGCTCATCCAGCAGGGGCAAAGCTGAACCATGTATATCGTCGAACTCTGCTTTGAGTGTTACCGCGATACCTCCCTTGGCGAAGCCGAGCGGGCCATCGTCAACTACCTCGACATGTTGCGTTATCAGGGTCAGATCCTCGGGCGGGAGTTCCCCACCAGCATGCACGACGGCTATTTCGTCAGTCGGGTGGTCTGCCCAGAGCAGGATAGTTTGCATCCGGACAACCAGAGCGAGCAGGTCAAGCTGGCCGAGCATCAGCTCAACCAGGCCGGGCTGCTGGCGCCTAAACTCCAGCTGCAGGGGGCGGACCTGCTCTCCGACAGCACCGACCCTTGCGGCCAGCAGGGCGAGCGGCCGAGCTGGATGCTGCTCTATACCAGCTTCCTGCACACCTGCTCGCCGCTGCGCTGTGGCGACCACTTCGCCCCCATTCCGCTCTACCAACTACCCGCGGTCGCCAACGGCGATCAGAAACAGATCATCAAGTGGCAAGAGGATTGGGAGGCGTGCGATCAGTTGCAGATGAACGGCTCTATCGCCGAACATGCGGCACTGCACGAAATCGGCGAAGTGGGCAGCCGCCTCTACCGGCGCGGCAGCGATCTGGCCAAACGGCTGGAAGTGCTGAGCGGCATCCCCACCTACTACTACCTCTACCGGGTAGGCGGGCTGAGTGCCGCCGACGAGAAAGCGCGCCCCTGCCCAAGCTGTGGCGGTGAGTGGGCGCTGGCAGCGCCGCTGCACGAGATCTTCGACTTCAAGTGCGACAGCTGCCGTCTGGTCTCCAACCTCTCCTGGGATTTCAAGGATTAAGCGCGTTCCCTGTACGCAACCCCATAAAAAAGAGCCTTGCCGCATGGCAAGGCTCTTTTCATTCCGATGGGTAACCTTGGCTCGAGCAGGTGCTATTGCGGCAACGTCTCCAGCCGCTCCAGAAACGCAGGTAAGGAGGGAGCCAACGGCAGCCGACGGCCGGAATCGAGCCACTCCAGCCACACCTGACCACTCTCGTTATCCAGCGAGATGAGCGTCATCTCGTTGCGGGTGGTGGCAATAAAGATGGAGGGGGTTCGTTTTAGCTTGCGCAGCATCAGCAGGTGACCGATGAGGTTCTCCTTGAGCAGGTCGAGATCCGCCTCGTTCCACGGCAGGATCAGTTCAAGGCGCAGCCCCTTGAAAAGGCAGGGGATGGGGCGGCTGAACCAGTGTCCGAACAGGGCGATAGCGCTGGGATGAATTGTCAGCTCGAGGGCATCGGCCATGGCTGTAAAATCGGCGGGTTCGGGGCGATGGTGAGGACGCCAGGCAACCCGACCATCGGCAGGCTCGCCAAGCTGGCAGGGGGAACGCCAGTCCGCCTCCCACTCGCACAGGGGCAGGCCTCGTCTGGCCTCGCCATCCCGTTGCCAGCGGGCAAAAAAGTGCTCCAGGGCAGACAAAACTTGATCCGACATCGAAAATCCCCACAATTGCTGGCAAAGTCCGCTATTGCACCACCAAACCCGGTAACAGACAAGGTTGCCAGCCGACCTTGCGACCCGGGAAACAGAACCCGGGATACAGAGAGGCCGACGCCCAAGCCAAGCGGCTGCAACCATCCGGCCCTGCAATGGCCCGTTTCATTCCACTCATCATGAGCACATTACGTGAGCAACCCTGTGAGCAAACAAGATAGATACGCCGGGGCCAGCGCCCTGACCGGCCTGAGCCTGGGCCAGCAATCCGATTACATCAGCCAGTACACCCCCTCCCTGCTGCAGCCGGTTCCACGTAGCCTGAACCGGGATGATCTCCAGCTGGGCGATGACCTGCCCTTTAGCGGTTGCGATGTCTGGACCCTCTATGAGCTCTCCTGGCTCAATGCCAAGGGCAAGCCGATGGTGGCGGTGGGTGAAGTGGCCATTCCGGCCACCAGTGCGAACCTGATCGAATCCAAATCCTTCAAGCTCTACCTCAACTCCTTCAACCAGACCCGTTGCGACTCTATCGAGGCAGTCGCCGCCATGCTGACCAAGGATCTGAGTGCCTGTGCCGGTGAGACCGTCAAGGTGACCCTGTTCCCCCTCGACAAGGCGCCGCACCAGATTGCCCTGCTGCCCGGCGAGTGCATTGATGAGCAGGATATCGAGGTAGACCATTACGAGTTTGATGCGTCCCTGCTGCAAGGGGCGGTCGGCAGCGAGCAGGTTGAAGAGACTCTGCACAGCCACCTGCTCAAATCCAACTGCCTGGTCACCAGCCAGCCCGACTGGGGCTCCGTGGTAATCCGCTACAAGGGGCCGAAACTCGATCGGGAGAAGCTGCTGCGCTACCTCATCTCGTTCCGCCAACACAACGAGTTCCACGAGCAGTGCATCGAGCGGATCTTTATCGACCTCAAGCACTATTGCCAGCCTGAGCAGTTGACCGTCTATGCACGCTATACCCGCCGCGGCGGCCTCGACATCAACCCGTTCCGCTCCGATTTCGAAGCCGTGCCAACCAACCTGCGTCTGATCCGTCAATAAGAGCAGACGTTGATAAAGGGCTTCCCGGTATCACACCACAGCGCCCTGCTATCTCAACCCTGCTGGCGCCTTGATGCATCCGGCTACAAAGGAGCCTGAGCACACCATCAGTAAACGCTGGACTCGCAGGGGTGGGCTTGGATAACATGCCAACACCTCTGCGCCGTCCTTAATCCAATGAATCAACTGTTTTTTCTGGCTATGATGATGTCTTCTCTGTCCGCTCCAAATCTGGATCTGGACAAGGAGCAACTATCCCTGGATCTGCAACAGGCCCAATCACTGGTGCTGACCGACCCTGCCAGATGTGTTCAGATCACCTCCGCCTTTCTGACGCGTGCGGCCAATAATCCCCAGCAAATCATCAGTAATCGTCAGGAGTTCGGCTATCGCGAGCCTCTGCTCAGCTACAGCACCGTTTCGCAAACCATCGGAGCACACCTGCTTGAAGGGGAGTGCCGAATCCAGCTTGGCCAATATCAAGCTACCCAGCAAACCCTCGACAAGGCGATGGAGCTGGCGGAGAGAGAGCGCCAACCCGAACTCAAGGCCCACGCCCTCTATCTCAAAATCCGTAGCCAGGGGCTAAGGCAAGATGGCCAGAACAACAGCCGTATCCTGCTGGAACAATTGGACGAACAGCTGGCCCGTCCCGACCTCAAACAGAGCCAGTTACAGATCTATAGCCGCCTGCAACGCACCAGCTACGAGATTGAAAATCAGCATCTTGAAGACGCCAAGACCCATCTGGCGGATGCAAGGATCTGGGCTGCCAAAGCCGCCAATCCTCTTGCCAGCGCCTGGGTCAGCGCCATCAGCGGCGACCTTTATCGTGTGCTGCAACAACCCCAGCTGGCATTGGGTGAATATATCGATGCCCAGCAGCAGGCCAAGAATCTCAACGACCCGCTCTTTCTCGGCTTGCTCTCCAACCAGATAGTCAAACTCTATCAGCAAGAGCAGGAGCCCCAGAAAGCGCTGCAATATGCCAATGAAGCGGCCAACTATTTTCACTCCATCGGCAATCCGTCACTGCTATGCGACTCACTTATCGTGCTGGCCCGACTCAACCGTGATCAGGGCGATCTCAACATGGCGCTGGTCTACTTCTTCAATGCGCTGGACTTGCTCGATGAGGGAAGCAGTCGGCCGCAGGCCTCTCTGCTCAAGTACGAGATTGGCAAAACCTATCTGCAAAGCGGTAACCTCTCGCTGGCCGGCAACTACCTCAATGCAGCCCGGCAGTCCCACGAGTTGGGCGATGCCAAAGAGCCGCTGATCGATACCCTGCTGTTGCTCGGCGAGCTCTATCTGAAGAAGCAGGAGGCGGCCATCGCCATCCTGCAGCTGGAAAATGCCCGGGCACTGGCCAATCAGGTAGGCGACACTCGCCGCCAGTACGAAGTATTCCGCCTGTTGTCACTTGCGTATGAGCAGAAGGGATACCTGCACCAGGCCCTCGACAGCTACAAGCGCTTCCATCGTTTGGGAGAAGAGGTTCGCCAGCAGGAAATTGATCAGGAGCAGGCTGCGATCCGCGACAACTATGTCCAGGTTGAACGGGTACAACACATCAAGGAGCTGGAGCAGCAGCTTAACAACAGCCAGCACCAGCAGGAGCGCTATCTCTGGTCGAGCATTACCACCAGCCTGCTGCTGGCGCTCTTCATCTACCTCTTCTTCACCCTCTGGCTCAAATTGCGTACCGCCCGTCTGCAACTGAAACGCACTGGCGAGGCCCTGCTGATCGAACCCCGTTCCGGACTTGCCAACTGGCAGCGGCTGATGAATCGCTGGCCACGAGAGATGGCAAAACGCCAGCTGAAATCGGAGCGCTGGTATCTGAGCGAAGAGCACAGCGAATTCGATGACAAGCTGCACTACCTGTTGTTCAGGGTGCCCTTTATGGTCAATACCCTCGAGCGCCACGGCTATCAGGTCAGCCGTGAAATCGAGCAGGCGTTCGGCATCTATATGGATACCCTGACCCCGCAAGATGGCCGTATCTATGACTTGCGGGAAGGGCACATGCTCTACGTTGTGCCGCAGCGCCACGTGACCAACCTGCATCAACTTGCGGGAGACCTGCTAACCGCAATCGCCGCCTTCCCTTGCCAATACGAGCTTGATCGCCAGATAAGCCTGGGGATTGTCAGCCACCCCTTCCTGCCCAAGGCGGCGACCGCGCTCGATCACAATGGCCTGTTCGACCTCTGCTATCTCGCCCTTTCGGGAGCCATTCAGCTCAGTGAAAAATACCGGCAAAACGCCTGGTTGGAGCTCGCCGCCATCGATTGCCAGCAGGCTGCATTTTTTAATGGGGATGTGTGGCAATGCGGCTTGATGGCAATTGACAAGGGGCTGGTAAAAGTCAATTCTTCTCATGAAAAGCAATGGGTTAACTGGCCCAGCCTCGCAAGGATGCAAGCTGCTGAAGGCCAGCCGGCAAATAATAGATAACAGACGACACTCAACCTCGGGTTCGGCCACTGTTGCTATCCAACACCAAAAACAATAATGACAACAGGGCGACCTGATAATGAATGACATCGCTGCCGTAGCAGGACAATTGGCCAGGCTCAGGGAATCCCTCCAGCAAAAACAGCTGGAGCTCGACGGCGTTCTCTCCTTTTCCGACGCAGAACGAGCTCGTGGCATCCAGTTTATCAACAAGCTGATGCTCTCTTGCCGCGGCTTCGATCGCGAGCTGGATAATCGCTTCGCCAAACTCAAGCAGAGACTGGATAGCAATCCCGCATTCACCTCTCTGGATACAGAGCTACTTGCCATCGAGAAGTTGCTGCAGCAACACAGCAATGCACTGGAAGAGTCGCTCACCCTGACCCAGGCAGCCATTGATCTCGGCTCAAAACAGCTAAAAACCATCAAGGGCTTCCCGGAAGAGACCCGAAAATCCCTCAAGGAATTTCTGAAAAGCCCCGCCGGCTATGGTATTGCAGATCATCAAAAGAAGGTGATTCGCCTGCTTGAATTCTATCAGCAGGCAATCAAGATCCAGCTGCTGCCAAGCCAGCCACTGTCAGGATCTTCAGCTCCCCAACAAGAGAGCGAGCCCGGTTGTGACCCTCAACCTGATGCTGAAACGTTTGATCTCAAAGATCATGCGCGTATCGCAGACGAACTGCAGCGGCTCATCACCGAACTTGATTTCGCCGGCTCAATTGGCGAGAGCCTCGGGGATATCCGCCGTCAACTGCTAATCGGCATCAATCCTGCCATGCTGGCAGAGACCTGTATGCAGGTCATCGAACTGATCATCGAGGGCACCCGCGAGGAGCGCAAAGCCTCACGCGCCTTTCTCAGCTCCCTCAACGAGAGCCTGTCAGCAGTGCATGTCGGCTTTACCGAATCCCTCGACGAAGGGCGTGCACTACAAAATGAAACCCGTGAAACCCGCGAAGCTCTGGTCTGCGAACTGCAGGCCATCGACCACTCGCTGGCCAGCCATAACTCCATCGATGCGCTCAAGCGTGCCATCTCCAGCCATATGGGTGCCATCAATCTGCTGCTGCAAGAACGGGAAAGTACCGCTGCACGGGAACGCCACCTGCTCACCCGTCTCTCCACCATGGAGTCCAAACTGAGGTTGATGAAGGATGAGACCGCCGAATACAAGAAGCGGCTGACCATTCAGAAGCACAAGCTGTTCCTCGACAGCCTGACTCAGGTACACAACCGGGCCGCCCTCGACGAGCGGCTGGAGCAGGAGTTCAAGCGCTGGCTTCGCTACCGCACTCCGCTCTGCATGGCGATCATCGACATCGATCACTTCAAGAACATCAATGACAATTATGGCCACATGGCCGGCGACAAGGCGTTGAAGGTTGTTGCCAAAGCGCTGCAGAGCGCCCTGCGTGACACCGACTTCATCGCCCGTTTCGGCGGCGAAGAGTTCGTGGTGCTGCTGCCCAATATCAACCCGGACAAGTTCCAGAAGCCGCTGGAAACCCTGCGCCAGACCATCAAGAGCATCCCGTTCCGTTTTCGCGATGCCAAGGTGGAGATCACCATCTCCATCGGCGCAACCCTGTTCAAGGATGGTGACAACCCCTCCGATGTGTTCGAACGGGCGGACAGAGCGCTCTACCACTCCAAGAACGCAGGTCGGGATCAAGTGACACTGGCCTGAGTGGTGACTAAAAAAACAGCGAACAGTCGTCGCCCTATTTCCCTCCCCCCTCCGTTGCCACTACTATCAAACTCAGGGGATGCAACATGGCATCCCTTTTCTCCCCAGGGAAAAAACACAACGATAACAAGTGAGTAAAGGGGAACCTATGATTACGCACATCAATCCCGTTGGCAGCATGGATTTGCTGTCACAGCTCGAGGTGGATCGCCTCAAGCAGACTGCCTCCAGCGATATCTATCAACTGTTTCGCAACTGCTCGCTGGCGGTGCTCAATTCCGGCAGCCATACCGACAGCTCCAAGGAGATCCTGGAGCGCTTCAAATCATTCGACATTCATGTGATCCGGCGCGAGCGCGGGGTCAAGCTGGAACTGTTCAACGCCCCCGAGCACGCGTTCGTCGATGGCGAGATCATTCGTGGTATTCAGGAGCACCTCTTCTCGGTGCTGCGCGACATTCTCTATGTCTCCAACCAGCTTGAATCGAACCGGCTGGTCAACCTCACCAATTCGACTCATATCTCCAACGTGGTGTTCGCCATCCTGCGCAACGCCAAGGTGATCCTGCCTGGCGCCGATCCCAACCTGATCGTCTGCTGGGGTGGCCACTCCATCAACGAGATCGAGTACCAGTACACCCGCGCCGTGGGCAGCGAGCTGGGCTTGCGTGAGCTGAACATCTGTACCGGTTGCGGCCCGGGAGCCATGGAGGGCCCGATGAAGGGGGCCGCCGTCGGCCATGCCAAACAGCGGGTGCGCAACGGGCGCTACATCGGCCTCACAGAGCCCTCCATCATTGCGGCCGAGCCGCCCAACCCCATCGTCAACGAGCTGGTGATCCTGCCGGATATCGAGAAACGGCTGGAAGCATTCGTGCGTCTGGGCCATGGCATCATCATCTTCCCGGGCGGGGTCGGCACCGCCGAAGAGCTGCTCTATCTGCTCGGCATCATGATGCATCCGGCCAACGAACGACAACCCATGCCCATCATCCTGACCGGCCCGAAAGAGAGTGCCGACTACTTCCGAGCCATCGATGACTTCATCAAGGCGACCCTCGGTGAACCGGCGACCAAGCTCTACCGGATCATTGTTGGCGATGCACCGGAAGTGGCCCGAGTGATGAAGGAGGCGATGCCGAAAATCCGCGAATACCGCAAATCGGTCGGTGATGCCTACTCCTTCAACTGGTCCCTCAAGATTGAGCCGGAGTTCCAGCTCCCCTTCGAACCGGATCACGCCAGCATGGCCAGTCTGGATCTGCACCGCAACCAGCCGCCCCAGTTGCTGGCCGCCAACCTGCGTCGTGCCTTCTCCGGCATCGTCGCCGGCAACGTCAAGGAAGGGGGCATTCGCGCCATCGAGAAGAAGGGCCCCTTCAAGCTGCACGGCGACAAGGAGCTGATGCACCTGATGGACAAGCTGCTGGAGAGCTTCGTCAAGCAGCAGCGGATGAAGCTGCCGGGCAGTCAGTATGTGCCTTGCTACGAAATCGTCCGCTAGGGTACAGATACATCATCGACAGAGGGGCGCATCGGCGCCCCTCTTTATTGGCGCTATGCCTTCCCGACCGCCATCAATCCCCCATAAGGCGAGTGGTTTGTTACAATGGGGCGTCCCGACCGCCAAGAGTGCCCCATGTCAACTATCCGGCCACACCTGCTCATCATCGATGCCCTCAACCTCATTCGCCGTCTGCACGCGGTACAGGCCCAGCAGGCACTGACCCCTGCCCAGGCGCTGGTTGCAACCCGCGCCAACCTTATCAATACCTGCCGCAAGCTGCTGGCCAATAGCGAGCCGACCCATGTCATTGCCGTGTTTGATGGCGAGGTGCATAGCTGGCGCAAGGAGGTCTATCCGGCCTACAAGGAGGGGCGAACTCCCATGCCCCCCGAACTGCGTGAGGGGTTGGCGACCCTGCAGGATGCCTTCTGGGAGTGCGGTGTCGATGCCCTGCTCTCCGAGACCGATGAAGCGGATGACCTTATCGCCACCCTCGCCAGCGGCATCGCCAGCCATGGCCATCAGGCGACCATCATCTCCACCGACAAGGGCTTCTGCCAACTGATCTGCCCGCAGATCCGGGTGCGCGACTACTTCAACAAGCGCTGGCTGGATGCGGCCTTCGTCCAGCAGCAATATGGGGTAGCCCCTGCTCAGCTGGTCGACTTCTGGGCCCTGACCGGTATCAGCGGTTCCAATATCAAGGGGGTTCCGGGGATCGGCCCCAAGACCGCCACCCAGCTGTTGCAACAATATGGCAATCTGGCAGCCATGCTCGAAGCCTGCCAGCAAGAGGACGCTGCCAAGCCACTGATCAAACTGCGCCAACATCAGGATGAGGCCCTGCTGGCCCAGCGACTGGTGCGCTTGCAGCGGGATATTCCGCTGGGATTCAACCTGCGGGACATCCGCTACCCGCCCCAGCCAGACTAAAGTGCCGAACAAAAATGCAGGCAAGGGCGTGAACCATGACGAGACTCACCCTCGCTGTTGATAAAAGTGAGTAGAATGTAAAGGAATGTGGTTGGTTTGCTGAGTAAATGCTATAAAGCAGCCCCATCCTCCCCTATACCCTGGAAGTGGAACCCTCTCATGTCCAAAAGAAAAATTACCGTGATCCCCGGCGACGGCATCGGCCCCAGCATTATTGAATCAGCCATCCAGATCCTGACCCATGCGGGCTGTGATTTTGAGTACGAATACGCTGATGCAGGTCTGGTTGCCCTCGAGAAGCATGGCGAGCTGCTGCCCCAGGCTACCCTGGATCTGATTGAGAAGAACAAGGTGAGCCTGAAAGGGCCATTGACCACACCGGTCGGCGGCGGTTTTACCTCCATCAACGTCTCCCTGCGCAAGAAGTTCAACCTCTACGCCAACGTGCGCCCGGTCATCTCCTTCAAGGGCACCAGAAGCCGTTACGACAACATCGACATCATCACGGTGCGTGAAAACACCGAAGGGATGTACTCGGGTGCAGGTCAGAAGCGCAGTGATGACAACAAGAGTGCCGAGGCGATGAGCATCATCACCCGCGAAGGGGCCGAGCGCATCGTCAAGTTTGCCTTCGAGCTGGCTCGTCAGGAAGGGCGCAAGAAGGTCACCATCATCCACAAGGCGAACATCCTCAAGTCGACCTCCGGCCTGTTCCTCGAAGTGGCACGTGAAATCGCCAGCCACTACCCGGATATCCAGAGCGAAGAGATGATCGTCGATGCCGCCTGCATGAACCTGGTGATGTACCCGGAGCGTTTCGATGTCATGGTCACTACCAACCTGTTTGGCGACATCCTCTCGGATCTCTGCGCCGGTCTGGTCGGCGGCCTTGGTATGGCGCCCGGCGCCAACATCGGCGATGGCGCCGCCATTTTCGAGGCGGTCCATGGCTCTGCGCCCGACATCGCAGGCAAGAACATTGCCAACCCGACCTCGGTGATCCTCGCCTCCATCCAGATGCTGGAGTACCTCGGCATGCAGGATAAAGCAGAGCGGATCCGCGAGGCAGTACGAGCCACCATCGAATCCGGTGATCGGGTCACCCGCGATCTGGGCGGCACGGCTTCCACCAGCGAATTCACCCAGGCGATCATCGATCGCCTGTAAGCTAACCAATTGATTTTAAAAGGGGGCTTCGGCTCCCTTTTTTATGTTTACGATTACTTTGCCACTCCCGAAACAGCAACTATGTTCAATAGAGAAGAAGAACAGGGAGTGTTTTTCATGAAGGGATACGGGTGCTATCTGGTTTCGGGTCTGATGCTGGTTTGTGGTACTGCAAGTGCCTTCGAACAGACTCAACCAACCCTAACTGCCAAACTACCGCAGCAGGAAAAACGGACTGCCACCGAGGTATGGCGTTCAAGCCTGGATACCAACGACCTGCTCAAGGCGCCCAAACCCCTGTCGTTTGGTATTGAAGTCTCCACCGACAACTTTGGTAATCAAAAGATCACCTCCTACCCGCAACTCAATCTGACCCCGGAAAAGAGCGTCAGCCTGTCGGTTGAACGCTTCAGACCCAAGGTCAAGTTCAAGGCTGGCGGCATGAACACCGCCCTCAGGCTGAGGGCAGACGGGATAAAAATGCAGTTCAATCCGGTCGACAAAACCATCCCGCTGCAGATCGAGATCAAGGTGACTGACGACGAATCTTCCCTGCGCCTCGATTACCGTTTCTGATATTTTCCGGCAGCCGGATATCAAAAGGCCGACAGGTTTCCCTGTCGGCCTTGGTATTTATCGTACGGGCTGAAAGCTTACATCACGCCTTGGGCTCGAGCTTGGAGACCCAGTACTTGTTATAAACATGCACGGTGATCTCTTCCCGATCGTGATAGAGCTGCTTGGCCTGGATCACGAACGCGTTGTCGATCTCCTTGAGCATCTCGCGCAATACCTCGATATTGTGCACCGATTCGGCATACCGCTTCTTCATCGGCAGCTTGAGGTTGAACATCGCCTCCTGACAGTCGCCCTCACGGAACCAGTCCGCAATCATGTGAACGACCCGCGCCGGTTTATCAACCATGTCGCACACCAGCCAGTAGGTGTTCTTCTTGCTCGGACGCCAGACGAACCCGTCATCCCGGATATGCTTGACCTGGCCAGTATCCATCAGGGATTGGGCCATCATGCCGTTGTCGACCGCCGTCACCATCATGCCACGGCGCACCAACTGATAGGTCCAGCCACCCGGGCAGGCGCCCAGATCCACCGCCTTCATGCCTGAACAGAGACGCACATCCCACTCTTCCCGCGGCACGAAGACATAAAACGCCTCCTCCAGCTTGAGGCTGGAGCGGCTCGGTGCATCGGCCGGGAAGCGCAGGCGCGGGATCCCCATGTGGAATCCGGAGTTGTTGAACGAGTAGGAGTAACCCAGCAACACGTGATCATTGGCCATGAAGAAGGCGTGGAACACCGGACGGTTCGGCGTCTCCTTCTTGGTCAGGATCTCGTTGCTGCGCAGCGCCTGACGCAGCGGCACGGTGAACTTGCGGCAGAAGGCCGACAGCTCTTTCGCTTCGTTGGTATCCGCGGTTTCGACCCGCAGATCACCGCAAATGGTGTAGTCACTCACCGCCTCAAGGATGGGGGAGATCCTGTCCGCGACATCCAGATCCTTCAGCTCATGGGTGACCACCAACATCTGGCGGATGAAGATGAGCTCCCGGAACGGCAGCTTGCGAGCCAGCAGGTCCGCCTGCTCCTCGTCATACAGTTCGAAGATCACATAACCGCTGTCGTCCTTGACCCGGGCGAAACCGTAGCACTGCATGTTACCGGCACGCTCGGTGATCTCTGCAGCCGCCTCTTTCTCAAAACCGGGGCGGCAATAAAGCAGCAGATTATTCATTTTTTCCTCCAAGACGACAGCCAGCCCAGATCAGGGCCGTCCATCCCAACATAAAACAGAGGCCACCGGCCGGGGTAATCAACCCCAGCCCCTTGCTGCCAAGCAGCACCATGGCGTAAATACTGCCGGAGAATCCGATGATCCCCAGCACAAAAGCGGTGCCAGCCAGGTGGATCACCCTGCTGCGCACACCACACCAGCCCAGAACCAGCAGGGCCAATGCGTGAAAAAACTGATATTGCACGGCGGTATTGAACGCCGCCAGACGATCGGGCGTAATGCCGGTCGCCGCCAATCCATGGGCGCCATAAGCCCCCAGCATGGTGGCGGTCAACCCGAAGAGACCGGCCAGTACCAGCCAATGTCGATGGATCTGCATCCTCACACTCCCTCTCTCATCACGGCTGGCAATAAAGCCAACCCTCTCGTGCTATCCATGCCGGGCCACAAAATGGCTGATGGCCGCCGCTGCATGCAGCATATTCTCCTGCTCACTCACGCCACTGGCTTTACGCGGTTTGAAACCATGATCACCATCGGTCAACCAATGGACCGATACGGCGGGTGAGAAGGGGAAATCGGCCAGTTCGGCGCGACTACCGAAGGTATCGCGCTCCCCCTGCAACAGCAGAGTTGGCACTGCAATATGCTTGAGTACCTCGCCTCGCCAACTGTCGGGCTTGGCCGGAGGGTGGAAAGGATACCCGAGAATGAGCAATCCTGCAGCATTCATCTCACCCTCGCCTTCACGATAGAGTTCCGCCGCCATCCTCCCACCCATCGACTTGCCCGCCAGAAACAGTCGTGGATGGGCAAACTCGCGGATCATGTCGTGCCAATGAGCGAGCAGCACAGGCGCCCTGTCCGGCGGGCGGCGCTTGCCATCCTGTGCACGCCTGGTCATATAGGGAAAGTTGAAGCGCACCACTTCGATGTCAGGGCCAGCCAGCAGGTGTGACAACCCGGCAAGAAAGGGGTGAGCCATCCCTGCACCTGCCCCGTGGGCCAGCAAAATGCGAACGGGGGCATCAACTGCCCCCTCGCGGATCATATCAGGCATCGGCGAGCCTTGCCCTGCGACGAGCCTCTTCCTGCTCTACCAGCTCCAGCATCCAGTCGCGGAAGGCAACGATCTTGCCCTGATCCGACTGCTGCTCCTGGCACACCAGATAGAAGGCATTTTTGCTCACCAGCACCTGCTCGAACGGGCAGATAAGGCGGCCGGCCTCAATCTCGGGTTGTGCCAGCACGCTGTGGCCGAGCGCCACACCCTGGCCGTGGATCGCCGCCTGGATCACCATGGTGGAGTGGCTGAAGATGGGCCCCTGATTGACGTTGGGGGCATCGATATCGAGCTGACGGAACCAGGCCTTCCAGTCACGGCGGGAGGTATCGTGCAGCAAGGTATGGTGCGTCAGATCCTGCGGAGTGCGCAGTGGCTTGGATCCCGTCAGCAGCAAGGGAGAACAGACGGGGATCAGGTATTCGGTATGCAGCTTGTCACTACGCAGACCCGGCCAGTTGCCGCGCCCGTAATAGATAGCCACATCCACATCGTCAGTCAACGACCCTTCGTCGAGATCGACCGCCTTGATCCGCACATCGATATCGGGATGACGCTCGCTGAACTTGACCAACCGCGGCACCAGCCACTGGATGGCAAAACTCGGTTGCAGACTGACAGTCAACGCCCCTTTGGCACTGCGAGCAAGCAGCTTGTCGGTCGCCTCCGAGATGGAGGCAAAGATATCCTTGATATCGAGGAAGTAACCCTGCCCCTCTTCAGTCAGCAGCAGGGAACGGTTTTTGCGGCGGAACAACTTGATGCCAAGATACTCCTCCAGCGCCTTGATCTGGTGACTGATGGCAGCCTGAGTAACAAACAGCTCTTCTGCTGCACGGGTAAAGCTTAAGTGGCGAGCCGCTGCTTCGAATGCCTTGAGAGCATTGAGCGGTGGTAAACGACGAGACATGACACCAGCCGACGATGAGTTTTTCTAATGGAGCGCATTATAATTTGTCGGTTGCGGGCCGACCAGTGAATAAACATAATTCGCCCAGCAATCAGTCGTCATATGGCTCACATTTTCTACTACATGCTGGTTTTCATGTGTTTTTCGTGAGTCTTTCGACTGTGATTGTGGTGTTGTGTTTCTTCCTCTGCGGGAAGAGGGGCTCAAATCTCACCGGTTTGACCCAGTCTGTCATCTGAATGTGTTTGGCGCCTCCAGCTGGATGGCGCCTTTTTTTTGCACTTTTTATACTTTGAACTGTCCCACCAATTGCTGCTGTTTGTCAGCCAGTACGGATAGCTCACGACCATTTTCGGCGGAGGTCGCCGCTTCGGCCCGTATGGTATGACTCACATCGCGAATGTTGCTGACGTTGCGGTTGATCTCGTCTGCTACCCGGCTCTGCTCCTGTGCCGCCCGTGCAATCTGCTCATTCATCTGATGGATGGTGGAGACAGACTGGATGATCTGCTCCAGAACCTGTACCGAGAGATCTACCTTGGCAAGCGTCTCGTCAGCCTGGTCATGGCCATCGCGGATCGCCTTGACCACTGCCCCGGTACCGGATTGCAGCTGGCTGATCAGGTTCTGGATCTCGACAATGGCATTCTGGGTTCGACCGGCCAGATTGCGCACCTCATCGGCCACCACAGCAAAACCTCTCCCCTGTTCACCGGCTCTCGCCGCTTCAATAGCCGCATTCAGCGCCAGCAAGTTGGTCTGCTCGGCAATTCCCTGGATCACGGTGAGAATATCGTTGATGTTGTCGCTGTTGGCGGAGAGTCGCTCCACCACCGGCTGGGCATCGTTGATGATGGTCATCAGCTTGCGCATCGCCTCCTGGGTGTCAGCAACGACATATTTGCCCTCTTGCGCTGCGGCGTCAGTGGTGTTGGCGGCCGCCACCGCCGAGCCGGCATTACCGGAGACCTGCAACGCCGTGGCGCTCAGCTCCTCAAATGCCGTCGCCACCAGATCGATCTCCTGATACTGGGCCTGCATGCCGCTGCTGGTGCGCTCGGCCACCTGCGCGGCTCGCTCGGCACTGTTACGCGTACCGGAGACAGTATCAATCACCTGACTGATGGTGGATTGCAACTTGTTGAGGAAGCTGTTGAACCACTTGGCCAGCTCGCCGATCTCGTCTTGCCGCTGGATCTCGATACGCTGGGTCAAATCCCCCTCGCCGCTGGCGATATCCTTGAGACGGGCAACTACGGCGCGGATGGGTGCCACAATCTGGCGCGCCATCAACCAGATAAAACTCAGGGCCACCAGCGAGATCAGCACCCCGATTGACAGCTGCGAGACCACGCTGCGATTGGCTTCACTGGCCAGCTCATCTTGCAGTTGCTGGGCCGAGGCCAGCACTACGGCCCGTGGCAATTCAATGTAGATGCCCCATTTACGGTCGGTGCCACGCATGGATACCGGGACAAAGGTCTGCAACAAGGTGCCATCGCTGCTCCAGCGAGTCAGCTCCTGACCCTGACTGAGCCAGCCTTTCAGCTCGCTGGCCAGCCCCTGATACTTCTGATCCAGCCCACGCCCCATGGTCACATCGAACTCATCGGCTCCCGCCACGCGCCCCTCGTGACTGACCAGCAAGATTCTGCCCTTGCCGTCATAGAGCTCCTTGTCCATGGTACTGACCAGACTCTGCAAAGTGGCCAGCGAGATATCGACCCCGACCATCCCCAGCAAGGTCTCCTGCTCCAGCAGCGGGACCGTCACCGAGGTCATCAATATCTGTTTATCGCCCACATCGTCCAGATAGGGCTCCAGCAGGCAGAGGGCACGGGTGCGAATGCTGCAGCGATACCACTCGTTTTCAATTCCACCAGCCTCGGTCGGGCTCTCATCGGCCAGCACATCCTCATTCTGCACTTCCGGCTCTATCTTGCCGTTGTCATAGGCCCAGTAACTGGAAAAACGCCCCTTGTCGTTGGAACCCAGCGCCGTTGAGCCCTGATAGTTGCTGTCTTCCCCATCCAGCTGGTCAGGCTCGAACACCGCATAGACGCCGAGCAGGTTGGTCGATGAGGCTGCCGCATCGTGCAATTGCTGATTGATAGCCCCGCGCAGCGCCTCCGAATGAACGAAGTTGTCGGCCGCATTCTTGCGCTGGAACAGCACGCTCTCGGCCAGCAGACTGGCACGAAAATAGGCTTCATCAAGATAGCTGGTCACCTTGGCGGCCTGCTCTGACCCCATCGCTTTCATCCTGTTTTCGGCTGACAGCTGTGCCTCATGCATGGTGGCTTGCCGCACCTGGGACTGCATCTTGCTCGCGTTATAAATAGAGGAGGTGACCAGCGCAGCGGCCGTGACCAGCAGACAGCAACCGGCGATCAGGGTAATCCGTCCCTGGACAGAAAGAGCATTCATGCCAATATTCCTACTTCATGCAGATACAGGTAGATTATCGACTTTATAAACAAAAACTTAACCATCTCATAGCAAATCCAGCGAGAGTTGGTTTACTTCTCCCTCCTTCGGTAGCCCGACTACCAGTCCCAGCAGACGTATCGAACGCCCTTGTGCCCGCAGCAGCCCTTCCTTGAGCAGTGGTGTGAACAATGCGGCCTGATAGCCCCCTTGGCTGCGATAGACGGTAGTCTGATGGAAGTCGGCAAACTTGAGTTTAATCCCCTGCCCCATCACCTGCTCGGCAGGACACGCCAGCTGAAATCGCCGTTCCAGCTCAGGCAGCAGTTGCTGCAATACCTTCAGACAGGCCTCTTCGTCACAGAGATCGCTTGCCAGGGTGGTCTCCACCCCGATGGTTTTGCGGATCCGGTGCGCCTGCACCGGCTGTTCATCCAGCCCCCAGATCCGGGTCGTCAGCATCTCCCCCAGCTTGCCAAAACGGCTGCACAGCTCTTGTGCCGACAAGGCCCGCGCATCCTCACAGGTGTAGAGCCCCTGTGCCTCCAGCCGCTCGGCAGTCTTGCGCCCCACCCCGGGCAGTTTGCCGAGGGGCAACTGGCAGACAAATTCGGCCACTTCGTCGGGACGAATGACAAACAGACCATCGGGTTTGCGCTGCTCCGAGGCGAGCTTGGCGAGAAACTTGTTGGGGGCCACTCCGGCCGAAGCGGTCAACCCCAGTTCGGTGACAATAGCTTGCCGGATCTCTTGCGCCATCAGGGTGGCGCTGCCGCCACAACAGCGACTGTGGGTCACGTCGAGGTAAGCCTCATCCAGCGACAGCGGTTCAACCTGACCGGTATAGCGCAGGAAAATGGCCCTGAGCTGGCGAGAGATATCCTTGTACACCGCCATTCGCCCAGGGATCAGTACCAGCGGCGGGCAGAGTTTTTTCGCCAGGGCGCTCGGCATGGCGGAGCGCACCCCGAACCGGCGCGCCACATAGTTGCAGGTCGAGATGACGCCGCGCCGCTCGGAGGCCCCACCGATGGCGAGCGGCACCTCCCGCAACGCCGGATTGTCCCGCATCTCCACCGCGGCAAAAAAGCAGTCCATGTCGATATGGATGATCTTGCGCATACCACTGTATAAATAAACAGACATGGCACCATCTTACCCCAAGGATAACCGCAGCTCTATCTCTCTCGTTGCGGCTAAAATAGTAGACTCCAAGGAGACCTTTACTACCACAATGACAAGGAGCGTTCGGGATGAAATATCTTTGGTTGGGACTCTGTTTGCTACCGTTGACCGGCATCGGCAAGAACAACCCGACGTCAGAGTGCCGCTGGCTGTACGACCGGATTGAGATACTGGAACAGGCTATCAAGAAAGGGGACACACTCGGCACAGAGCAAGAGTTGTCACGCTGGCGTGAAGAGTTTCGCAAGAAGAAGTGCAAACAGTACGACTACTGAGCCGGACAAGATGGCGTGACCGACAACGGCAGATAACAAACGGGCCCCGATCAAGATGACCGGGGCCCATTTTTCAAAGCATTACCAGCTTGATTCTGCAGCAGAGTGCGCTCAAGGCAGCACCATAGGGCCAGCGACAGTGGCCGCCACTTCATCCCCGCGCAGCACCCGGACCAGTTCAAGCGCAAACTCGATGGCGCTGCCCGGCCCCTGACTGGTGATAAGGCGATGAGCCTCATCCCTGACGACCCGCTCATGTGACAGTTGCGATGTTGACAGTCGGGGCTGAAAGCCGGGATGACAGGTGACGATGGCATCACCCAGCAGCGCGTGATGTTGCAACACCACCACAGGGGCGGCGCAGATGGCAGCGCGCCAGCAACCAAGAGCGGTCTGCTCTTTGAGCAGATCGATGGCCAGCGGGGTATCGCGGATCACTTCGCTGCCGGGCAAACCGCCGGGCACCACGATGGCTTCAAAGTCCCGACGGGTCAGCTCGTCGATATGACAATCAGCCACCAGCTGTACCCCACGCGATGCCTTCACCTGCCGCGATCCGGCAGGGCAGCAAGAGGCCAGCACCACCTCGATGCTGGCGCGCACCAGGGTATCGACAATCGCAACCGTCTCTATCTCTTCCGACCCGGGGGCCACCAGCACCAGTACACTCACGTTCGCCTCCTTGCAGCTTGCTCTGCCATGTAAAAGATCAGACGGCCTGACTCTTCTCTTTAATCGCCTGATAGAGACCCTGATTGACCGGTACGGCAATGCCATGCCGGGCAGCCTTGGCCAACAGGAAGCCGGTGATGGCCTCAATCTCGGTCTCTCGTCCCAGCTCCATATCCTGATGCATGGAGGAGTAATTGTCAGCGGTCAGTTCCACCACTGTCATCACCCGGCGTTGCAACTCCTCTGCCGTGGTTGCAATCCCTTCGGCACACATCACATCCGCCACTTCCACGCAAATCTGCTGCAGGGCATCGGCAAAACGGGGGCCAGCCAGCTCGCCATTTTTCAGCTTGTAGAGGGCCGTCAGGGGATTGATAGCACAGTTGATGGCAAGCTTTTGCCACTGGCGCACCAATACCTGCTCATCCCAGCCAGCCTGGCCCAGTGCCAGCGCCAGCTCATCCGCAAGCGCGGCATGGGCCTTGGCAGCGTCGTTGATCGGGCCAAGCCAGGTTTCACCCTTGCCAGTATGACGGAAGACAAAATGGCCGCACTGCATAGCCCCATGGCTGGTGACACCGGCTATCACCGGATTGTACGGGAACATCTCGACCACCTGCTCGGCAATGCCCATCCCGTTGTGCAGCAACACGATCGGCACGCCGGCATCCAGCTTACCCACCAGCGGCGTCAGTGCGGCAATCACCTGACTGGCCTTGGTCATCACCAGCAGACGCTGGATCTTGCCGGGTTTGCTGACAAATCCGCGCTCGATATTGAGCAGCTGGACATGCCCCTCCAGCGAGGTGAAATCGATCCCCGGATGGAGCGTGGACTTATGATGTTCGCGCAACAAGACACGGGTTGATTGACCACTCTGGGTCAGCAGGGAGGCAAAAACGCCGCCGAGGGCGCCACAACCCAACAGTGACCACTTCGGAGTAACGGGTGGAATAACGGGCTGTCGGGAATTTTTTAATCCGCTTGGCATGGTGTGACTCTGTCAGGGTAAGGGTTGCAATCCTCTCAACCTGTTACCGGGGATAAGTGAAGATGTCGCTGGTGGACACTAACGGGTCCACCCGTCCTGTGCGCAGGGGATTCTAGCAGAGCAACCCCATCAAAATCAGCAAATTTGCCCGTTTTCTGGTAGATTTGCCCCCCGATAACGCAACATGAGGAGCTCCGGCTATGCCGTCATTCGATATTGTCTCTGAAGTCAAAATGAACGAGGTGTTGAACGCTGTCGACAACGCCAATCGTGAACTGGCCACCCGTTTCGATTTTCGTGGGGTAGAAGCCAGCTTCGAGTTGAACAAGGAAGAGGTAAAACTGGAAGCCGATGCCGATTTCCAGCTCAAGCAGATGGTCGAAATCCTGCGCGGCGCCCTGCTCAAGCGCAACATCGAAAACAGCTCCATGGAAGTGGGTGACTCGGTTCACTCCGGCAAGCGTTTCCACCTGACCGTCAAATTCAAGCAGGGGATCGAGAAAGAGATCGCCAAGAAGCTGGTCAAGCTGATCAAGGACTCCAAAATCAAGGTACAGGTCGCCATCCAGGGTGATGAAGTACGTGTCACCGGCAAGAAGCGTGACGATCTGCAAGAGACCATGGCACTGGTCCGTGGCGCCGAACTGGGTCAACCGATGCAGTTCCAGAACTTCCGCGACTGATTTATCCACTCAGCCGTGGTGCACTTGATGACTCGCGCCACGCTATCTAAATCGCGGCCATAAAAAAACCGGAGCAAATGCTCCGGTTTTTTGTTCCCCAAGTTTTATTAGAACTTGTAGGTAACAGAGAAGTAGTGGCTGAAGCCGGTGCTCTTCCAAGGAGTACCATCGTATGCAGTGGAACCATCTTTGGTACCATAAGCATCCATAAAGTACTTCAGACCGTAACCAACGGCATAACGATCGGAATGCCAGTAGATACCGTGGAAAGTAGCCAGGTTGTCGCTGGTACGGTCAGCACGGTCATGGGTATCCAGACCGAACTGATAATCCAGATAGCCTTGGTAGGAGACAAAGCTGCCATTGCCGAAGGTGTAGAAGGGCTTGAACCAGTTCATGGAGAACTGATAACCGTTCCAGTCGCCTTCTTCTTCAGTAAAGAACTGGTTCTCAGTGGAATGACGGGCATACAGGTTCATACCGACCTTGCCAAACCAAGGAACCATCACATCGGCGCCCAGACCAATTTGATTTTCCATCTGCTTGTCGCCGACGTTGTTCAGGTTGGCAATGTAGAGCTCTTGCACAGGACCAAAGGAGAGATCTTTACCGGTCAGAGCATCCAGAGACATGCGTGGGGCAAACTTCATGAACAGGTTCTGACCATGGTGTTTGTTGCTGTGGCGGGAGTCGAAAATATCGAATACGTCGACATAGCCGTACAGATCAAACAGGCCGGAGCGACCACCGAATTCCATTTCAAAATAGGTATCGTTGTAGTCCTCTTCACCGGTGGTGAAAGGGCGCTGGTCGATGGTGTGCATTACGTTGAACTGCATCCACTTGTAGTCATTCTTGTGGATATCACCGCTGTAGTCAGCAGCGAAGGCCGGGGTAGCGGCAGCAGCCAGCAGACCGGCAGCGATCAGAGTCTTGGTAAATTTGGCCATTTTATTGGTCTCTTGTGCGTTAGTTGAGGTTTTCCGTAGCCTGCCCACAAGGAGCGAGAGGAATTCTAATCAAATAAAATTGGGGGTGAAACAACTTCTCGGGAACTTTATCCGGAAGTGTGAATCTAATCACCCCCGATTCTACGCAAACGCTTGCTATTTGTCAGCCGTTGAGAGCAACTCACTCCCTTTTCTGGCGACAAGCACAATCAACAACAACACGGGCAAGCCCAATAAACTGGTTCCGACAAAGAAGGCACTGTAGCCAATCTGCTCCACAACCTGTCCGGAAAAACCGGCCAGCAACTTGGGTAGCAACAACATTACCGAGCTGAACAGGGCGTACTGAGTGGCCGAAAATGCCACATTGGTCAGGCTGGAGAGATAGGTCACGAAGGCCGCGGTCGCGATACCGGCACTGAGGTTGTCGAGGGAAATGATCAGGGTCAGCAGCTCCAGGTTGTGACCAACCTGATTGAGCAGGGCAAACAGCAGGTTGGTGCTGGCAGTGAGCAGCGCCCCCAAGAACAGGATGCGCAGCGTGCCGAAGCGCATCACCAGCACGCCCCCCAGCGCAGCCCCCACCAGCGTCATGATGACGCCAAACACCTTGGTAATGGTGGCAACCTCAGTTTTGCTGAACTGCATATCCACATAGAAGCTGTTGGACATCACCCCCATCACCACATCGGCAACCCGATAACAGGCGATAAGCGCCAGGATCAGCATTGCCGAGTGACCATAACGACGGAAGAAGTCGGCAAAGGGGCTCCAGACCGCCTCATAACCCCAGGCTCCGGCACTGGCCAGCGGTGCAGGCCAGCCACGGGCCAACAACAGCGCCTTGCGCTCCCCCTGCTGCTGGCTCTGTCCCGCCAGATCGATCTCCGGTTCGTGACACAAGAGGGTTGTAATCACCCCGAGTGACATCAGCGCAGCCATCAGCAGATAGGTCACCTGCCAGCCGTGATAGTCATACCCGCTGTTGCTGCCAAACCAGGCCGCCAGCGCCAATGCGCCGGCACCGGCAATGATCATCGCCAGTCGGTAGCCGGTCATGTAAGAAGCAGCCATCGCCGCCTGCAGCCGCTCGGGGGCAGATTCGATGCGATAGGCGTCGATGACGATATCCTGAGTCGCCGAGGCAAAGGCCACCAACAGGGCAAACATCGCTAGCTGGGCCAGCTCGGTCTTGGGATCGCAGAACGCCATGCCGACCAGCGCGGCGGCAATCAGCAGCTGGGAGAAGAACATCCAGCTGCGGCGACGCCCCAGCAGCGTGGAGAGCAACGGCAGCGGCATGCGATCCACCAGCGGTGACCACAGCCATTTAAAGCCATAGGCGAGCGCCACCCAGCTCATATAGCCGATATCGGTCAGGCTGACATCGGCCTCGCGCAACCAGAATGAGAGGGTACCGAACACCAGCAGCAGCGGCAGACCCGATGAAAAACCCATGGCAAAGAGAATAAACACCCGAAATTCGAGATAAACGGCGAGGGACTCTCTCCAGCTTGGTTTGCGGATCATGTTCAACTACCTGACGACTTTGGAAAAGTGCGTCATTTTGGCAGGTTGATGGCAGATAGCCAAGGTGAGCAAAAAGATAGGCAAAAGAAGCCCGGATAGAGAAAAGGCTCATCCCGAACAGGATGAGCCTTGTATCGTGGCCTGACGAGGGCGAGGTGACGAACCTCGTCCGGCGAGGATTACTTGCCCGCTTTCTTGTCGACTTTCTTGTCTGCTGGAGTTTCTGCCAACAAGACCACCTTCTTCAGAATGATGGGACTGGTCGGCACATCGTTGGCGCGCAGAATGGGGCTGTAACCGGTCTGTACCTGAGCCAGCTTGTCCAGCACCTCCATCCCCTGCACCACCTGACCGAACACGGTATAACCCGCAGAGCCACCGGCGTTGAGGTTATTGTTGTCGACCAGATTGAAGTAGAACTGGCGAGTAGCGCTGTCGACCGCCTGGGTGCGAGCCATAGCGATGGAGCCACGCTTGTTGGGCAGACCGCCGCGCGACTCGTTGACCACAGGCTCATAAGTCGGCAGTTGCTGGAACTGCTGGTTGTAGCCCCCACCCTGCACCACGAAATCCTGGATCACCCGGTGGAAGATGCTGCCGTCATAGCTGCCATCAGCCACGTAACGCAGGAAGTTTTTCACCGTCTGGGGCGCCTGCTTGGACGCCAGCTCCACCACGATATTGCCGTGGTTGGTCTCCATTCTGACTTTCGGGCCCGCGAACGCCAGCGGGGCGATCAGCATGGCCAGCAACCAGAGTTTTTTCATCATCAGACCCCTGCACCGTTCGGTTGACCTTTCAGGTAACCGCGCAGCGCATCATCCGCCATGATCTGCTGCAGCACGCTACCCAGTTGCAGGTTCAGTGTAGACTCCAGGTCGGCCATGCTTGGCTCGCTCGGGCTCTCCTTGCTGGAGGACATGTTGAACTGCTTGGTCAGACGGTTGCCCTGGAAATCGGCGATCACCTGCAGGCTGACGCGGGATTTGGTGACATAGGTAAAGGTCTTCTCTTCCACATTGACTGCGGCGTTGGAGATCACCAGCGTCAGGTTGGTGGTGCCACTGTTACCCACTTCCAGACCCTGGCTGCGCAGCCCTTCGGCCAGCCGTTCGGCCATCAGCAGATTGAGCGGGCGCTCGCTGTTGACCAGCACCGGCGCTTTCTCCTTGTGTTTGATGGAGAAGACATAGGCAGCCTCACGCTTGTCTACCCCTTCCATGGTGATGCGATTGCCAGAGTAATATTGCTGGTTGGCGGGGATCACCTGCGGATTGAGCAGCGCCGTCTCCGGCCAATGAGTGGCACACCCGCCCAGCATCAGGGCGGCCAGCAGCAAGAGTGACTTTTTCATCATGGTTTCCTTTGGCTTTAGCGTTTGATGGCTTTCAAAATAACGAATTTGCTGTTCGACGCAACGACTTGTGCGTTGGCAAACAAGCGCTTGAGTTTGTTGTGATAGTCCAGATGACGGTTGCCTACTATCCAGAGTTCCCCTCCGCGAGGCAACACCCGGTGCGCATCACTGAACATCTGCCAGGCGATATGATCGGTGATCGCCTGCAACTGATGGAAGGGGGGATTGCAGAGGATCCGATCCGCCGAACCGACCGCCACCCCGTCGAGACAGTTGTTGACCATAAAGCGGGCTCGCGGCAGAGCATCAGGCAGATTGTGCTCGACGTTGAGCTGTGCCGAGGCAACCGCCATATAGGATTCATCGATAAAGGTCACCTCCACCTCGCTGTCTTTGGCGAGCAGCGACAGACCCAGCACCCCATTGCCACAGCCCAGATCGATCACCTTGCGGGCACTGTGGATGGGCAGATTGTCCAGCATAAAGCGGGCACCAATATCGAGACTGGTGCGCGAGAAGACATTGGCATGGTTGTGGATGAGCATGCCACTCCCCTCCAGCGGCCACACGGTCGGGAAGGGGTTGGCCAGCTCGGGTTGCCCGGCCTGCGGCTCGCAGTGAATGAGGCGCGCCTTCTTCCAGGCCAGCGAGGTACGGGTAGGCCCCAGATACTTCTCGAACAACTTGAGGGTGGAGGTATGAATATCCTTCGCCTTGCCGGCAGCGATAACGCGGGTTGCCGGTGTCACCACCTCCCGCAGCGCCAGCAGTTGCTGCTCCAGCAGTGCCTGATATTTGGAGACCTTGATCACCACCAGCGCAGGAGCATCGGGCAGCGGCGCCAGCGCATCCTGCAAGCGGATACCACCCGCATCCAGTCCGTTTTCGGCCAGATTGGCCAGGGTCGCCCGCTCACTGATGTAGGAGTCGGTGACGCAGCAGGGGGAGTGCGGATGCAGATAGGCGGCCAGCGCGCCAAAACCGTCATTCATGATGATGACGGGGCCCGCCTGCTCGAGGGGGGACTCCGCCAGAGTGTTGATCAGATATTCGTCAGCTGCATCCCAGGCTTGCAGGGTCTCCTGACTCTGGCGTGGGTAGCGGTAGAGCGTGAGTCGGCAATGGGGAGTGTCGAGAAGGGTTTGCATAAGAAGAGTCCAACCTCGGCTTCATTCATGGATACAGGCGCCAGGTGCGACGCAAAGTGGCGCTATTCTAGCGAGGAGCAGGAATTTCACCAGTTCGGAGCGTGCCAATGAACGGATAGCAGGTGATTTTCCTTTTGCGGGGGCTTATTCCACACCCAGACAGCCGATAGAATGGTCCGACATTCACTCTGGAAGCTGATCCTATGACTATCCAACAACTGATTGAAGCCAAGCTGACGGCAGCCCTCTCCCCCACTCTGCTGGAAGTGATCAATGAGAGCCATATGCATCGCGTGGAACCGGGCTCAGAGAGCCACTTCAAGGTGGTGATCGTCAGCGAACAGTTTGCGAGTCAGCGCCTTCTCTCTCGCCATCGTCAGGTCAACGCCATCCTGGCCGATGAGCTGGCCGGCGCTGTCCATGCACTTGCACTGCATACCTACACGGCAAGCGAGTGGCAGGAGAAGGGTAAGGCACCACGCACACCAGCTTGTGTAGGCAACCCCTCGCACTCCTGATCGGCTGGCTGTCACCCATTGCGCTGCCCCACCGCCCTATGGGTGACAAACACACAAAAATTAAACAAAAAGCCGCCAGCCTGCTGATCCTGACAACCATAAATAGGTATTTAATTCAGTTTTCCCTAGAAGCTGAGTCACAGCCTTACACAAACATACCCACATTGGGGTATTAAAATAAAAAAACCTTTAAAACCACAGCTTACAAGGAATTCAGGGGTTATTCATTGCAGGTTAATTTTGTGATGACGCAGGGATTTTGCCTATTTGGCATGGCAGAAAATGGGCCTTAAGTGGTAGACTCAAGCGCTTTTGAGTGACCTCGCATGTTGAATAATTGTTGAGCCTGACCACCCGGCGCAGCCACAACAGCGACTCATTCAACCACCCGTCGTGATGTATTTCTCGGCGCTAACCAACCTCTCTTCCCGTAACGGTAGTGCAATTAAGTATGATTACAATCAAAAGAGGACTGGACATCCCCGTGCTGGGTGCGCCAGAGCAAGTAATCTACGATGGCCCCGCCATCACCCGTGTTGCTACACTGGGCGAGGAGTTCGTGGGGATGCGACCTACTATGTTCGTCAAAGTAGGTGATCGCGTCATCAAAGGTCAGGAGCTCTTCGAAGACAAGAAGAATCCCGGCGTTAAATTCACGGCCCCCGCCACCGGCGTAGTTTCAGAGATCAACCGTGGAGCCAAACGTGTGCTCCAGTCTGTGGTCATCGACCTCGACGGCTCCGATGAGCAGGTGACCTTCGAGCATTTTGCCTCTTCCGAGCTGGCCAAGCTCGAGCGCAGCAAGGTGCAAGAGATCCTGGTTGCATCAGGCCAGTGGATCGCACTGCGCACTCGCCCGTTCAGCAAAGTCCCTGCGGTAGGCTCAGCCCCGCGCGCCATCTTCGTGACCGCGATGGACACCAACCCGCTGGCCGCCAACGCAGAGTTGATCATCAAAGAGCAGTCTCAGGCGTTTCTAGACGGTCTGGCCGTGCTGACTCGTCTGACCGACGGCACCGTCTATGTCTGTAAAGGCGAAGGCAGCCTGCCCCACTCTCCTCTGGCTCAGGTCAAAGAAGAGATCTTCGTCGGTCCGCATCCTGCCGGTCTGCCTGGTACCCATATCCACTTCCTGGATCCGGTCAGCAGCACCAAGGTGCAGTGGCACATCAACTATCAGGATGTGATCGCGTTCGGCAAGCTGTTCACCACCGGCCAGATCTATACCGACAAGGTGATCGCCCTGGCTGGCCCGAACGTGCTCAAACCGCGTCTGCTGCGTACCCGTCTGGGTGCCTGCATCAGCCAGCTCACCAACAATGAGCTGCGTGCCGATGAAAACCGCGTCATCTCCGGTTCCCTGCTGAGCGGCGCCAAGGCTGATGGTGTTCACGACTATCTGGGTCGTTACCACAATCAGGTCTGTGCACTGGGCGAGGGTCGTGAGAAAGAGTTCCTGGGCTGGATCAACCCCAGCGCCAACAAGTTCTCCATCACCCGCACCACCCTCTCTCACCTGATGAAGGGTCGCCTTATCAACTTCACCACCACTACCAACGGTAGTGACCGTTCCATGGTGCCTATCGGCAACTATGAACGGGTGATGCCACTCGACATCCTGCCTACCCTGCTGCTGCGGGATATGGTCTCCGGCGATACCGACGGTGCGCAAGCACTGGGTTGCCTGGAGCTGGATGAGGAAGATTTGGCCCTCTGTACTTTCGTTTGCCCCGGCAAGACCGAGTACGGCCCTATCTTGCGTGAGTGCCTGACCAAGATTGAACTGGAAGGTTAAGCGATGAGTTTCAAGCAACTTCTTGAAAATATGGAACATCACTTCGAACCGGGTGGAAAGTACGCCAAGTACTACGCCCTGTTCGAAGCGGCGTATACCCTGTTCTATACCCCGGGTACCGTTACCCGCAATGCCGCCCACGTCCGTGATGCGCTCGATCTGAAGCGCATGATGATCATGGTGTGGCTGGCCGTGTTCCCGGCCATGTTCTGGGGCATGTACAACGTTGGCAACCAGGCCATCGCCGCCATTGCCCACATGGGCTCGGCAGCCGGTGCCAGCAGCTGGCAATATGCCCTGGCCACCATGCTGGGTGCCTCCCTCGATCCGGCTGTTGCCGGTATCGGCAGCAAGATGCTGATTGGCGCCACCCACTTCTTCCCGATCTACATCACCGTCTTCTTTGTCGGTGGTTTCTGGGAAGTGCTGTTCGCCATGGTGCGCAAGCACGAGATCAACGAAGGCTTCTTCGTGACCTCCATCCTGTTTGCCCTGATCGTGCCGCCCGAGCTGCCCTTGTGGCAAGCTGCTCTGGGCATCACCTTCGGTGTGGTAATGGCCAAGGAAGTGTTCGGTGGTACCGGCAAAAACTTCCTGAACCCTGCGCTGGCTGGTCGTGCGTTCCTGTTCTTCGCCTACCCGGGCCAAATCTCCGGTGACGCAGTCTGGGTTGCCGTTGATGGCTACTCCGGCGCAACCGCGCTGAGCCAGTGGGCTCAGGGCGGCCAGATGGCGCTGATCAACGGTGCCACCGGTCAGGCTATCAGCTGGATGGACGCTTTCCTTGGCAACCTGCCGGGTTCCATTGGTGAAGTCTCTACCCTGATGATCCTGCTGGGCGCAGCCATGATCGTCTACATGCGCATCGCCTCCTGGCGCATCATCGCCGGCGTGATGGTCGGTATGATCGCCACTTCCCTGCTGTTCAACGTCATCGGTTCCGATACCAACCCCATGTTCAACATGCCGTGGCACTGGCATCTGGTACTGGGTGGCTTCGCCTTCGGTATGGCCTTCATGGCGACCGACCCCGTCTCCGCCGCCTTTACCAACAAGGGCAAGTGGTGGTATGGCGCCCTGATCGGCGTGATGGTCGTGCTGGTTCGCGTGGTCAACCCTGCGTTCCCGGAAGGCATGATGCTGGCCATTCTGTTTGCAAACCTGTTTGCTCCCCTGTTTGACCATTTCGTCGCTCAGGCAAACATCAAGCGGAGGATTGCTCGTGGCGTTTAATAAAGACTCAACCTTCGGCACCATCAGCGTGGTCACCGGCCTCTGTCTGGCCTGTTCCATCGTGGTATCCGTTGCTGCCGTTGGCCTGCGTTCTACCCAAGAGGAGAACAAGGCGCTGGATAAACAGAGCAATATTCTCTCCGTAGCCGGCGTGGACATCAGCGATGTAGCCAAGCGCGATCTGGCCAAGCTGTATGGCGACAAGATCGAAGCCCGTCTGGTGGATCTCGCCACCGGTAACTTTGTTGACGGCGATGCCGACAACTTCGATACCAAACAGGCGGCCAAAGATCCGGCGCAAAACATCCGTCTGGCTGCTGCCGAGGACAAGGCTGGCCTGCGCCAGATCTCCAAGCTGGTTCCGGTGTTCTTCGCCAAGGATGCCGATGGCAAGATCGACAACATCATCCTGCCCATCTACGGTCAGGGTCTGTGGTCTACCATGTATGCTTTCGTCGCCGTTGCCGCTGATGGCCAGACTATCAAGGGCATCACCTACTATGACCACGGTGAAACCCCGGGTCTGGGCGGTGAAATCGAGAATCCGGCCTGGCGCGAGCTGTTTGTTGGCAAGAAGCTGTTCGATCAGGATGGCATGCCGGCGCTGCGCGTCATCAAGGGTCACGCTCCGGCGGGCTCCGAGCACGAGATCGACGGTCTCTCCGGCGCCACCCTGACCGGTAACGGTGTACAGCATACCTTTGACTTCTGGATGGGTCCAAAGGGCTTCGGTCCTTTCCTGGCCAAGGTTCGTGCAGGAGAAATCAACAATGGCTGACAAGAGCGAAATGAAAAAGTTGCTGTTGACTCCAGTGCTGGGCAACAACCCCATCGCCTTGCAGGTGCTGGGTGTCTGTTCCGCACTGGCGGTTACCAGCCAGATGAAGACAGCGTTTGTAATGACCCTTGCGGTCATGGCGGTCACCGCCTTCTCAAACCTGTTCATCTCCCTGATCCGCAACCAGATCCCGAACAGCGTGCGGATCATTGCCCAGATGGCGATCATCGCCTCGCTGGTTATCGTGGTTGACCAGGTGCTCAAGGCGTATGCCTATGACATCTCCAAGCAGCTGTCGGTCTTCGTCGGCCTCATCATCACCAACTGTATCGTGATGGGCCGCGCCGAAGCCTATGCCATGAAGAGCGCGCCGCTCCCCTCCTTCCTGGACGGTATCGGTAACGGTTTGGGCTATGGCGCCATTCTGCTGAGTGTCGCGACCGTGCGTGAAGTGCTGGGCTCCGGCACCTGGTTCGGCATCGAGCTGCTGCCGCTGGTGAACAACGGTGGCTGGTATGTACCCAACGGCCTGCTGCTGCTGCCGCCGAGTGCATTCTTCATCATTGGTCTGATCATCTGGGGCGTGCGCACCAAGGATCCCAAGCAGGTGGAGGCGAAGGATTAAGGTATGGAACATTATCTGAGTCTGTTGATTCGTTCGATTTTTATCGAAAACCTGGCACTCTCCTTCTTCCTGGGGATGTGTACTTTCCTGGCAGTGTCCAAGAAGGTAAAGACCTCCATGGGTCTGGGTATTGCCGTTATCGTGGTGCAAACCATCGCCGTACCGGTCAACAACCTGATCTACAACTACGTGCTGAAGGCCGGAGCCCTCTCCCCTGACCTGGATCTGAGTTTCCTGAGCTTCATCACCTTTATCGGGGTGATCGCGGCGCTGGTGCAGATCCTGGAGATGGCGCTGGACAAGTACTTCCCGGCTCTCTACAACGCCCTGGGTATCTTCCTGCCGCTCATCACCGTGAACTGCGCCATCTTCGGTGGCGTCTCTTTCATGGTGCAGCGTGACTACACCTTCGTGGAGTCTGTGGTCTACGGTGTAGGCTCAGGTGCAGGCTGGATGCTGGCGATCGTTGCGCTGGCGGGTATCCGCGAGAAGATGAAGTACTCCGATGTTCCGGAAGGCCTGCGTGGTCTGGGCATCACCTTCATCACCGCCGGTCTGATGGCGCTGGGCTTCATGTCCTTCTCTGGTATCTCCCTGTAATCGGCTTTCCTGCAATCAGAAAGGAACGATAGATGGAAATTATTTTGGGTGTGGTCATGTTTACCGTGATCCTGCTGGCACTGGTGGCAGTCATTCTGTTCGCCAAGTCCAAGCTGGTGACCGCGGGCGACGTGACAATCAGCATCAATGGTGACCCGGCCAAGGCTGTGACCAGCCCGGCCGGTGGCAAGCTGCTCGGCGTACTCGCCGGCAACGGTATCTTCGTCTCTTCCGCCTGTGGCGGCGGTGGCTCCTGCGGCCAGTGCAAGGTACGGGTGAAATCCGGTGGCGGCGACATCCTGCCGACCGAACTGGATCACATCAGCAAGGGCGAAGCCCGTCACGGCGAACGTCTTGCCTGTCAGGTCACCGTTCGTGGCGACATGGACATCGAACTGCCGGAAGAGATATTCGGGGTGAAGAAGTGGGAATGTACTGTTATCTCCAACGATAACAAGGCCACCTTCATCAAGGAGCTCAAGCTGCAGATCCCCGATGGCGAGAGCGTGCCGTTCCGCGCCGGTGGTTATATCCAGATCGAAGCGCCGGCTCACCACGTTTACTACAAGAACTTCGATATTCCCGAGGAGTATCGTGGTGACTGGGATCGCTTCAAGATTTTTGATCTGGAGTCCAAGGTCGATGAGCCGATCATCCGTGCCTACTCCATGGCCAACTATCCGGAAGAGTTCGGCATCATCATGCTGAACGTGCGTATCGCCACACCGCCCCCGAGCAACTGGACTGCCCCTCCGGGACAGATGTCCTCCTACATCTTCAGCCTGAAGCCGGGTGACAAGGTGACCATCTCCGGTCCGTTCGGTGAATTCTTCGCCAAGGATACCGATGCAGAAATGGTCTTTATCGGTGGTGGTGCGGGTATGGCGCCTATGCGCTCCCACATCTTCGACCAGCTGCGTCGCCTGAAGTCCAAGCGCAAGATGAGCTTCTGGTACGGTGCCCGTTCCAAGCGCGAGATGTTCTATGTCGAAGACTTCGACATGCTGGCGGCCGAGAACGAGAACTTCACCTGGAACGTCGCCCTGTCCGATCCGCAACCGGAAGACAACTGGGATGGCTACACCGGCTTCATCCACAATGTGCTCTACGAGAACTATCTCAAGAACCACGAAGCGCCGGAAGATTGCGAGTTCTACATGTGTGGACCTCCCGTGATGAACGCAGCCGTCATCAACATGCTCAAAGATCTGGGCGTTGAAGACGAGAACATCCTGCTGGATGATTTTGGTGGTTAATCCATGAACAGCGTTGTAAAAACCTGGCTAGCCTTCGGGCTAGCCTTTTTCTTGACAGGGTGCGGTCAGGAAAGCACGGTCCAGTCGAAGCCGGAGATCCATATCACCGGCAGCACCATGGGCACTTACTACTCCATCAAGGTGGCGGACAACGTCATCAGCGATGCGGCCAAGTTTCAGGCCGAGGTCGACGTACTGCTGGAGCGAGTCAACGATCAGATGTCCACCTATCGTCCCGATTCCGAACTGTCGCGCTTCAACCAGCACCACAGT